>CAJCIN010000231.1 GCA_903970385.1 Rhodospirillales bacterium
GACGGCCATCGCGATCATCGAGCGGAGATCGGCGACCTCGTTGACGATCTCCATGCCGGGGATCGCGCCGTCGTTCGCTTCGAGCAGCGCCATCTCGATCATGTTCGTCGCTTCCATTGTCCGGCCGATCGCGTCGCTGAGATCGAAGCCTTTCTCCGCTTGAAAGCGGCCCGCGTCGCGCGAGAAGCCGAGCAGCTCTTCGAAATCGGAACTCTCGACGGCGCGCACGATCGCTTGCCAGTACATATTGTGCTGCGCGACGGTCTCGGGACGCGGGGTCGTGTTGTATTCGGACTTCGTCTGCTCGACCCACCGGTCGTTGTAAATGGTCGTGCTCTTACGAAGCATTTCGGCGAGAACGGAGGACACGCGCTTAGGTTAGAGTTCGGGAGCCCGACGTTCCTGGTAACGATCTCCGCTCGATCGTCAATAACCTGATAACGGGAACCGCGCCGGCTCCCTTCCTGCGAGTTTTCCGCGCCGTGCGCGGCGAACGTCGCCGGGTGGCCGACGCCTTTTCGCTGCTGAATCCCGTCGTGGCCGCGTGGTGTGCCGAGAAGCTCGTCGCGCCGACGCCGCCTCAAGAAGACGCGTTGCCGCTCGGGATCGAGCGGCGCAGCCATCTCATTTGTTCGCCGACGGGCACGGGGAAAACGCTCGCGGCGTTTCTGCCCGTCATGAGCCGGCTCGCGGATCTCCGCGACCGCGACGAGCTCTTCCCGCGACCGTACGTCCTGTACGTCTCCCCACTGCGCGCGCTCGGTTACGACGTCGAACACAACGTGCGGCGGCCGCTGCGCGAGATGGGGCTGCTCGAGCGGCCGAACAGCGAACGCGCCGAGCGCCGTCGCGGGCGCATTCGCGAACGTTTCGTTCGAACGGGCGTGCGCACGGGCGACACGCCGATCGAGGAGCGGCGCTTGATGATGTCGCGGCCGCCGCACGTCTTGATGACGACGCCGGAATCGCTCGCGTTGATGCTCGCGATGGAGTCGTACCGCAAGCATCTACGTGCGGTCGACACCGTCATCGTCGACGAAGTGCACGCGCTCGCCGGCAACAAGCGCGGTTCGTATCTCTCGCTCTGTCTCGAATCCCTCGAGGAGCTCGTCGACCGCCCGCTCGTGCGCGTCGGCCTATCGGCGACGGTCGCGCCGCTCGATCGCGTCTCGCGCTTCCTCGCCGGCGCCGAGCGTCCGTGCGCGATCGTCGACAAACGCGGATTGCGCGCGATCCGCATCGAGGTCAGCGCGCCGTTCACGGGCGCGATGGCGCCGCTCGCGAAAGTCGCCGAGCGTTGCTTCGAACTCGGCCGGGACGTGCGCACGCAACTCGTGTTCACGAACGTTCGCAGCCAAGCCGAACGCGTCGCTCACGAGATGGCGCTCCTCGAGAATCCGGAAGGCTCCGAAACCGAACCGGAAGCGGAATCCGTGACCTACGTGTCGCCGGACGCGGTACCGCGCCCGCGAACCGACGCCCGCATCGGCATCCATCACAGCGCGCTCGAACGCAGCACGCGGCATCGCACGGAGGCGCAACTCCGCGCGGGATTGCTGCACACGGTCGTGTGCAGTTCGAGTCTCGAGCTCGGCGTCGATATCGGGTACGTCGATCGCGTGTGCATCGTCGGCGGCGCGCGCGGGATGACGCCGACGCTGCAACGCGTCGGCCGCGCCGGACATCGGCCGGGCGCGGTCGCCGACGGCGTCGTCGTCGCGCAAGACCGCGACGACGTCATCGAGGCGGCGGCGACGAAGCGCTGCATTCGCGACGGACGCATCGAGGAGATCGCGATACCCGAAGCGCCGCTCGACGTGCTCGGGCAATGGCTCGTGATGAGCGTGTGCTACGATAAGCGCGTGCCGATCGCGGACGCGCTCGCGCTGGCGCGCCGCGCCGAACCCTATCGCGATCTCTCCGAAAGCGACGTGCGCGGCGTCGTCGAGTATCTCTCCGGCGGCGGCGTCGGGCCGGACGAGGCGCACGTCCGGCGGCTCGGCGCGGACGCCGTCGCGATCTACGGACTCGGGCGCGACGTGTGTTCCGCGTTCTTCGAGAACGTCGGCACGATTCCGGACGAACGACAAGTGCTCGTCGGAACGAACGGCGGCGCGGCGATCGGCAAGCTCGAGGAGAGCTTCGTTTCGAGTTTGCGCGAGGGCGACGTGATGCTGCTCTCCGGGCGCACGTTCCGCGTCAAAGAGGTCCGCGCGTCCGCGGTCACCGTCGAGCCGTTCAACGGCCGCCCGAACGTCCCGACGTGGAGTTCGCACATCAAGGGCGTCCCGTACGTGCTCGCCAGTGAGATCGCCGCGATCCGGCACGGCATCGCGGAGCGTTTGCTACGCGGCGGCGCGCGCGAAGCGCTCGACTGGCTCGCGAACCGGTACGGTCTCGAGGGCGCGGAAGCCGCGCACGCCGTGCGCTACATCGCGCAGCAAGCGGCGATCTCCGCGGTTGCGGCGCCCGGCGAAGCGCTCGTCGAAATCTACCGGATGGACCGGCGGCAGACGGCCGTGTTCCACACGTGCGCGGGACGCCGCACGAACGAAGCGCTCGCGCGCATCGTTGCGGCGCGCCTCTTTCGCGAGATCCGCGCGAACACGCAGATCACGACGGACGACAACGGGTTCCTCGTGACGATGCCCCTCGGCAAGACGCTCCCGGACGCGGTGTGGGCCGGGCTGCTGCACGCGCGCGACGTCGAGCGCGATCTGCTCGAGGGCCTGCGCGGATCCCATCTGCTGCGCCGGCACTTTCGCTACGTCGCGAACACCGGTCTGCTCGTGTTGCGCCGAGCGGGCGGCCGGAACGTTCGCCGCAGCGGGCAGCAGTGGAACAGCGAACGCATCTTCGACCGGCTCTACGAAGCGGATCCGACGTTCCCGCTCTTGCGCGAGACGATTCGCGTCGTGACGCGCGATCTGCTCGACGCGCCCGCCGCGCACGCGTATCTCGCGGCGCTCGCCGGCGAGCCGCGCGTGATCCATCCGGCCGCCGCGTCGCCGTTCACGTTCGGCATCGTCACGTCGAGCTTCGGCGACTCGGTCGTGATCGACGACCGTACGAGCATGGTCGAAGCGCTGCACGAACGCGTGCTCGAAGTGCTCGGCGAGAGGCCTGCGCACGAAGCGTCGGCCGTCGATCCGGTCGCGCAGCACGGCCCGCTCTTCGGAGGCATCCCGGCCGCGCCGGATGCGACCGTGGCGCGCGTCGCGAAGATCGTCGAGCGCCGGCGGCCGCGATCGTCGCGCTTGCGATAACGTTTTAAGAGCCTTTTAAGAAGGAGGAGATCGCGGCGTCGCGCGGACAGATTCGCGGATGGCTACCTACGCGAGCGCCGCGGCGCGCATCTTGGATTCGGCGACGAAAGCGGGCGCCGACTACGCCGACGTTCAGTTTTGGACGATCCGCACGGAGGGGTTGTTCGTGCGCAACGGCGACGTCGTCAACGCGTCCGACGATCGTTCGCTCGGGTACGCCGTCCGCGCGCTCGTGGCCGGCAGCTGGGGTTTTTACGGCAGCGACCGGATGGCCGACGCCGATCTCGATCGCTCGGCCGTCGCCGCGACGGCGATCGCGCGCTCCGGTTCCAAGATCGCCGACCGCATCCCGGCGGTCACGCCGACGAACAAGACGATCGCGACGTGGCAGACCCCGTTCACGAAAGATCCGGAATCGGTGTCGCTCGGCGAACGCGCGGCGCATCTGCTCGGCGTCGAAAAGTCGATGCACGTCGCGCCGAACGTCGCCGTCGGTTACGCGTACATGAACCTCTGGACGACGTCGAAAGAGTTCTATTCGACGACGGGCAGCTCGATCCAGCAGACGCTCCGGCAAGCGGGCGCGGGCTGCGGCGCCTCTGCGATCGGCAAAGACAAGGACGCGCAGACGCGCGGCGGCCCGGGCGATTTCGGGCTCTTTCAAGGCGGCGGCTACGAAGTGATCGACGCCGCGAATCTCGCCGCGCTCGCGCCGGAGTACGGCCGCGAGGCCGTGATCCTCGCCGATGCGCCCGCACTTTCGAGCGGCGTCACCGATCTGTTGCTCGACGGTTCGGTGCTGAACCTTCAGATGCACGAATCGATCGGCCATCCGCTCGAACTCGACCGGTCGCTCGGGTGGGAAGCGAATTTCTCCGGCATCTCGTGGGCGACGCCCGACAAGGTCGGCAAGCTGAAGTACGGCAGCGACCTGCTCAACATCTACTGCGACAACGCGATGCCGCAGGGCATGGCGACCGTCGGCTACGACGACGAGGCGGTCAAACCCGAACGCGTGCCGTTGATCGAGCACGGCGTGCTGCGTGCGTTTCTCTCGTCGCGCGACACGGCGGCGCAGGTCGGCCTGCCGCAGACGGCTTCGACGCGCGCGCAAGATTGGGCGAGCGTGCCGATGGTGCGCATGACGAACATCGGCCTCGAGCCGCACGAAGGCACGCTCGAATCGATCATCGCCGATACGAAGGACGGCGTCCTCGTCTCCGGCATGCGCTCGTGGTCGATCGACGATCACCGGTTGAATTTCCAATTCGGTCCGCAGATCGGCTACGAGATCAAGAACGGCAAGCGCGGAAAGATCTACAAGCAGCCGACGTATACCGGGATCACGCCGCAGTTCTGGGGCTCGCTCGACCGCGTCGGCGGCCAAAGCGAATTTCGCGTGTGGGGCACGGCGAATTGCGGCAAAGGCGAACCCGAGCAGTCCGGCAAGACGACCCACGCGTGCAGCGTCGCGCGTTTTCGGAACGTGAAGATGGGGGTGAAGGCCGATGCGTAACGACGATCGCGCGCTCAGCCTCGCGGATGCCGTGTTGCGCGCGGCCAAAGGCGCCGATCAGGCTCAGGTCTCGGTGACGATCTCGGATGCTTCGTACGCGCGCTTCGCGCGCAACTACGTGACGCAGAATCTCGAATCGCAGCAGACGACGATGGCGCTCACCTATTACATCGGCAAGAAGTCGGGCACGGTCCATTCGGTGGATGCGAGTAGCGCCGGCATCGCGCGGCTCGTGGAGCAAGCGAAGGCGATCGCGCAGCGCGTGCCGCCCGACAACAGTTTCGTGTCGCTTCCCAAGCCGGCAGCGCTCGCCGCGGGTGTCCCGAGTTATTTCGCGGCGACCGCCGATGCGTCGCCGGACGACCGCGTCGAGAAGCTGCTGCCGGTCTTCGCGACGATGAAGAAATCGAATCTCGTGTGCTCGGGCTTCACGACGACGCAAACGGAGACGATCGCGATCGCGAACACGCTCGGCGTGCGGGTCGCGTACACGGGAACGAGCGGCGGCATCCAGGTGAAGGCGATCGCGCCGAACACGAGCGGCTATGCCGAAGGCTACGCGCTCGACTACGGTGCGATCGATACGGCACCGATCGCGGAGCGCGCGGCGGCGAAGGCGACCGTATCGCGCGAGCCCGCGGATTTCGCGCCCGGGCGCTACACGGTCGTGCTCGAACCGAGCGCGTTCCAATCGGCGGTGAAGGCGCTGCTGCAGGGGATCGACGCGCAGAACGTGCTCGACGACAAAGACTCGTGGATGATCGATCGGATCGGAAAGCCGGTCTTGTCGCCGAATTTCACGCTTCGCTCCGATTGGAGCGATCCTCGCATCGCGAATCCTCCGTTCGATCCGAACGACGGATCGTCCGTGAAGCGCTTTACCTTCATCGATAAGGGCGTACCGGTCGCGTATTCGACGAGCACGTACCTCGCCAACAAGTTCAACGTCCCGGCGACGGGCGTCTCCGACAGCATGG
>CAJCIN010000232.1 GCA_903970385.1 Rhodospirillales bacterium
CGGCGACGTCGAGGATCGCGTGCGACGTGGCTTCGTCGCACTGATTCCCGAAGGTCATCGTGCCGAGGCAGACGCGCGAGACCTTCAGCCCCGTGCGGCCGAGATTCGTGAACTCCATACGGGCGACTTCCGCGCGCTAGCTGTAGTCTCTCAGGAGATTGCGGACTCCTTGTTGAAGGTGAGGGTCCGCTGCCTCCTGGGAGAACGTCGTATGATGAGCCATAAGAACGCGAAGCTTACGAAGCGGAGTCGATTGGCAATCGTTCGGCGGTACGAGCGGGGCGAGGCAGCTCAACAGATTGCCGAAGCCCTTGGACTTGCGCGATCGACCGTCTTTAAGTGGATCCAACGCTATCGACTTGAGGGTGAGGCCGGAATGAGCGATCGCACGTCTCGCCCGATTGAAATGCCTACGGCGATGTCGGATGAGTTGAAAGCGCGAGTTGAGCAACTTCGCCGGCAACGCTGGTCCTACGATCGCATCGCTGCAGAAATTGGTCGCAGCCGTGCTGCGGTTGCCCGGGTTGCCAAAGAACGCGGAATCACGAGGCTCGATCGCATGGACCCTCGTGAGCCGGTGATTCGTTATGAGCGAGCCGAGCCTGGAGAACTCGTTCACGTCGACATCAAGAAATTGGGTCGAATTGACCGAGGTATTGGGCATCGAATCACCGGCGATCGACGTGGAAATACGTACAGAAGAGTTGGCTGGGAGTTCGCTCACATATGCATTGACGATGCCTCTCGCGTTGCATATGTGGAGATCCTCGATGACGAGCGCGGTCTGACTGCGACGGCATTTATTCAACGCGCAATCGCTTGGTTCGCAGAGCGCAGCGTTCGAGTTGAGCGCGTTATGACCGACAATGGCGCGCCGTACATCTCTCGCGCCTTTCGCGAGATTTGCAGGCACATGGGAGTTCGACACATTCGAACGCGCCCGTACACTCCTCGTACGAATGGGAGAGCCGAACGCTTTATTCAGACTGCGCTTCGTGAATGGGCTTACGAACGTCCGTTTGCGACGTCGGCGGCTCGCGCAGCCATGCTCTGGCAATGGCTGCATCGCTACAATTGGCACCGACCTCATAGCGCCCTCAACGAAAACCCACCGATGATCCGCCTCAACTTAGGAGTCCTCAACCTCTTGGGAACTCACAGCTAGTGCGTCACCCGGCGAACGTGAGCCGCACCGGCCGGCGCGCTGCCGGGCCGCAAACGGTACACGACGCCCGCGTAGTCGTCGGCCACGAAGAGGCTGCCCTGCGGGCCGACGGCGAGGCCCGTCGGCTGCCCGTAGCGCGTGCCCGTCGAGTTGTCCTGATAGCTCGTCAGGAACACCGACCACTGCGACGTCGGGTTCGGCGTCGACCAGTTGAACGCGGTCTTCGGCGCGTCGCCGCTCATCGGCACGAACACGACGTTCGGGACCGCGACCTGGATGCCGTTCGAGCCCTCGTGCCACGATCCGTGGAACGCCATGAACAAGCCGCCGGCATAGGACGCGGGGAAGGCGTACGAACCCGACGCGCCCGGCGGATAGAACGCAGCGCCGATGATCGTCGAGTACGCCGGCGATTCGATCAGCGGCACGACGGTCTTCGAGCAATCGACCGCGGGCGACACGTACTCGGTGTGGTCTTCCTCACAGTTCGGCCAGCCGTAGTCGGCGGTGCTCGAGCCGTGCAACGTCACCGGGTCCATGTACTCGTACGGATGACCGTCGGTCTTGTACGCGTCGTTCTGACCCCCGCAGCTCGTGGCGATCGTCGGCACGACGCAATCTTGCCCCGCACCACCGACCCACACGTTTCCGCTCGTCGGATTCGTCGCGAGGGCGATCGCGTTGCGGATGCGCGTGGCGACGGTCGTCATGTTGGCGCCCGAGAGATCGGTCTTCAAGACGACGGCGCGCGTCGCATCCGTCTCCGCGCAACGATTGCACGACGAGCCGACGCCGATGAAGAGATTGCTGCCCGAGACCGTGACGGAGGTCGTCGAGTGGACGTCGCCGTCGGAATTCGGCGCGATGCTGCCGGTGCGCACGTGCACGATCTCGATCGGCGCGGCCGACGCTTTCTGATCGCCCGTGTGATACGGCACCGACCAGACGCCGAACGTCGTCGCGATGTAGATCGAATTCGAGATCGGCGAATAGGCGATGCCTTGCGCTTCGGCATCCGGAACGGTCGCGAACGCGACGGGAGTTCCGGCGGCGAGCGTGCTTTCCGCATTTGGAATCAGATAGACGGTGCTGCTGCAGGCCGAACACGGGCCGGAGTTGTCGTACGATCCGCGCGTCGCTTTCGAACCGACGAGGAGATCGCCGTTCGGAAGCGCGACGAGTTGCCGCGGCAACGGAATCGTCGATGCGATCGTGTTGCCGTAGAATCCGCTCTGCAGATGCAGGCGCGCGTTCAGGCCGGCGAGCGGCGTCGCCGTCGGGGATGCGACGGGCGTGGCCGTTGCGACGGGGGTCGCCGTCGCGACGGGCGTGGCCGTCGTGCCGGGCGTCGGGGTCGCGGTCGCGGTCGCGCTATGCGTCGGGCTCGGGCTCGCGCCCGGCGGCATCGTGGCGCTCGTCGAGGGAGCGACGGTCGGTGTGGAAGACGCGGTCGGCGATGCCGAACTCGACGGCGGCGCCGTCGGCGGCGGATCCGCGCCGTTCGATTTGGAACACGCGACGATCGCGCTCAGCGCCGCGATCGCGAGGATGGATCCGCCGGCGATACGGCGCGTCACGGAAGCACGTATCCCGTGCTCGAGATCTGATGAACGACGATCGAGTTCGCACCGGAACACGCTGCCGTCGCACTACACGTCGCGGACGTGACGCCGAAGTAGTCTCCCGCGTCGACGACGCCGTCGCCGTTGGTATCGGCCCACACCGCGATCTTGTACGTGCCCTCCGCGCTGACGGCGACGTCGGCGATCCGGAATGTTCCGGTCGAACTCACGGGCACGCCGTGAGGGTAGGTCTGGTCGAGAATCACGGGCACGGTGCCTCCGGAATTCGCGTACGCGAATGCGACGAATTGTTGATAGGACGGCGTGGGCGGCGCGGGTGCCGCCGTCGTGTCGCCGACGAGACGGACGACCGCGTTGTGGACGTCGAGACGTCCGCTGCCCTGGCCCGGATCGGAGATGTTGACCGCGCTCTCTTTGAGGAGCGTCGCGATCTGCGACGGCACGAGCGAGCCGTTCTGCGAGAGCAACAGGGCCGCGGCGCCCGCGACTTC
>CAJCIN010000233.1 GCA_903970385.1 Rhodospirillales bacterium
GACGGGTGCCGGCGAGACGATCGCGCTCATCGAACTCGGCGGCGGTTTCTCGCCGGCCGATCTCACGAAATACTTCGCGGGGCTCGGCATCGCGCAGCCCACGGTCACCGCCGTATCGGTCGACGGCGCGGCGAACGCGCCGACGGGCTCCGCCGACGGCCCCGACGGCGAAGTGGAATTGGACATCGAAATCGCGGGCGCGATCGCACCCGGCGCGAAGATCGTCGTGTACTTCGCACCCAATACCGATCGCGGATTTCTCGATGCCGTGACGACGGCGATCCACGACGAGGCGAACGCTCCGACGATCGTCTCGATCAGTTGGGGCGGCCCCGAATCGACGTGGACGGCACAAGCGACGTCGGCGTTCGACGCGGCGTTCGCCGATGCGGCGACCCTCGGCATCACGGTCACCGTCGCGGCCGGCGACAACGGTTCGAGCGACGGCGTGACGACGGACGCCGAGCCGCACGTCGACTTTCCGGCCTCGAGTCCGCACGTTCTCGCGTGCGGTGGAACGACGCTGCGTGCCGCGGGCGCGAAGATCTCCGCCGAAACGGTCTGGAACGACGAAGCGGGCGGCGGCGCGACGGGCGGCGGCATCAGCGCGGTCTTTCCGCTACCGTCGTGGCAAGCCGCGGCCGGCGTTCCGCTCGGTGCGGGAACCGGTAAGGCGGGGCGAGGGGTGCCCGACGTCAGCGGCGATGCCGACCCCGCCACGGGGTATCGCGTCGAGATCGACGGCACGTCGACCGTCTTCGGCGGCACGAGCGCGGTCGCGCCGCTCTGGGCCGCACTCGTCGCGCGCCTCAACGAACGTGCCGGCAAGCGGCTCGGCTTCGTCAACCCGGCGCTGTACGCGAATCCAACCGCTCTGCGCGACATCGTCTCCGGTTCGAACGGTGCGTACAGCGCGTCGGCCGGGTGGGACGCGTGTACCGGTCTCGGCTCGCCCGACGGCGCGGCGCTCGCGGCCCTGTTCGGCACCGCTCCGTCGCCCACGCCGTAAGCGACGTGGACTACGACGTCGTCGTCATCGGCGCGGGTGCCGCCGGCCTGATCTGCGCGCGCACGCTCGGCCGCGCGGGACTCACCACGCTCGTGCTGGAGGCGAGCGCTCGCGCGGGCGGCCGCATGCGCGACGTCGCCGATCCGCGCGCTCGCGGTGCGATCGAACTCGGCGCGGAATTCGTGCACGGCCGGCCGGCGATCACGTACGATCTGCTCGCAGAATTCGGCGCGACCGTCGTCGACGACGCCGACGGTAGTTTCACGTTGCGCGATGGTGCGCTGGAGCCGGCCGGGCGCGATGCGTTCGCGGAGACGGCTGCGCTGCTGCGCGGCGCGTTCGACCGCGCGGACGAGAGCGTCGAGGCGCTCCTCCGCCGCAGCGATCGCGGCGCGCCGAGCGAGACGACCGCCTGGGCGCGGCGCCTCGTCGGCGGCTTCGACGCCGCGGACCCGGCACGTGCGAGCGCACGCGCGATCGCGGAGGAATGGGCGGGCGACGCGGCCGCCGGCGGCGCGCAGTCGCGGCCGCTCGGCGGCTACGCGCCGCTCGTCGCGCATCTCGTGCGCACGCTCGATCCCGCGCGCGTGCACGTGCGGTACGAAACGGTCGCGACGCGTGTCGCGCGCGAGGCGAACGGCGTAACCGTCGACGCGCGCGCGCGCGGTGCGGACGTCCGCATACGCGCGCGTCGCGCGATCGTCACGGTGCCGATCGGCGTCTTGCAGGCCGCTCCCGGCGCGCACGGCGCGATCGCGTTCGAGCCGCCGTTGCCGGCGCACGTCGCGGATGCGATCGCCGCGATCGCGATGGGTCCCGTCGTCAAAGTCGTGGCGCGTTTTCGTGAGCCCGTGTGGGAGTCGCTCGGCGACGGCGCGTGGCGCGACGGCGCATTCTTCTCGGGCGACGAGGCGTTTCCGACCGTCTGGACGCAGTTGCCCGTTCGCGCCGACTTTCTCGTGGCGTGGGCCGGCGGGCCGGCGGCCGCGCGATTTGCCGGCGCGAGCGGCGACGCGTGCATCGCGGCGGCGCTCGGAGCGATCGGGCGCTACTTCGGCGACGCGTCCGCGATCGAAGACGCGTTCGAGGTCGCATACGTTCACGATTGGCAACGCGATCCGTTCGCGCGCGGCGCGTATTCGTACGTGCTCGTGGGCGGCGAACGCGCGCGCGCGGTCCTCGCGCGTCCCGTCGACGGCGCGCTCGCATTCGCGGGTGAGGCCGCGGCCGAAGGCGGCGAGGGCGGCACCGTGGCCGGCGCGTTGCAGAGCGGTTTGCGCGCGGCGCACGATGCCGTTGCAGCGCTCGCACGCTGACGCGGTGAAGATCGTCGTCGTCTCCGACACACACGTACCGCGATTCGCCGCGCGCTTCGAACTCGCGCTCGCGCGGATCGCGGACGAACGCCCGGAGCTGATCCTCCATTGCGGCGACCTGACGACGTTCGCGGCGACCGACGCGCTCGCGGCGATCGCGCCCGTGGACGCGGTCGGCGGCAACAACGACGGCGAGGACATCGTCCGGCGTTACGGACGGCGCAAGATCGTGGAGCCCGGCATCCGCATCGGCATGATCCACGGCGACGGATCGCGGGGGACGACGCTCGGCCGCGCGCTCGCCGCGTTCGCGGACGAACGGCTCGATGCGATCGCGTTCGGTCACAGTCACATCCCGTATCTCGCGCGCCACGGCGACGTGTGGGTCGTCAATCCCGGTTCGATCTCGGACAAACGGCGTCAGCCGCGCTACAGTTACGCGGTGTTCGAACGCGACGCGGGCGGCGCGTTCGCGCCGCGTCTCACGTACTTCTGACGCGCGCTACGGAACGAGCACGGCCTTGCCGCCGAGCGTGCCCGCTTTGCTCGCCTCGAGCACGCTCGCGGCATCCGCGAGCGGTGCCGTGCGTTCGAGCTTGACGCTGATTGATCCCGACGAGACGAGCGCCGCCAGCTGTTCGAGCGATTCCGGCGAGGCCTGCGGCGTGTCCGGCAACGCGATGTTCGACGCGCCGAATCCGCGCGCGGTGAACCACGCTTCGTCCGCGACGTGGATCGTCGAGACGATCTTCGCACCGGGCTTGAGTACGGCGGTGAACGTCTTGAGCGTGTCGGCATCGCTCGTGAGGTCGAGTACCGCGTCGACTCCGCCCGGCGCGAGCGCTTCGATCGCCGGCACGACGTCTTCGCGATCGTACGCGATCGTCTCCGCCGCACCGAGCGACGTCGCGAGTTCGCGCTTGGCATCCTTGACGACGGCGATGACGCGGGCGCCGCGCTCCCGTGCGAGTTGCACGGCGAACGCGCCGACGCCGCCCGTCGCGCCGACGATCACGACGGAGCTGCCGTTCGCGGCACCGAGCCACACGAGGGCGGCGAGCGCCGTCAGGCCCGCCGTCGGAAGTGCGGCCGCGACGTCGTCGCCGATCCCGCCGGGAATCTTCGCATACGTCGATCCGCGGCCGTCGTTCGCGACGGCGGTGTACTCCGCGTACGCGCCGTGTTCGCGTGCCATGCCGAAGACGCGATCGCCCGCGACGACGTCGTGCACGTCCGCACCGACGCGTTCGACGGTGCCCGCGAAATCTTGAGCGAGGACGAGCGGGAGCGGCTTGTCGCCGTCCCCGTCTCGCGTCTTCCAATCGACCGGGTTCACGCCCGCGGCTCCGAGCTTGACGAGGATCTCGTTCGCGTCCGGTTCCGGCGTCGGGAGATCGTGGATGGATCCGGGCGTCTTGTAACGGTCGATTGCAAATGCGCGCATGCCGGGCGTGTACCCAACCGGCGGCGCGCGTTCGCCTGCTAGCCGGTGCGGCGGCGCTGCGGACGGCGCTGCGCTTGCGCGACGGCCGCGACCGGCGCGACGACGGACGGCGCCGGCAGCGCCGGATTCTTGCTGCGATCGAGCCGGCGGCCGAGCGCGCGTTCGATCTGCGCGAAGTATTTCTCTTCGTCGGGTGCGACGAACGTGATCGCGTCGCCCGTCGCTTTGGCGCGCGCGGTGCGGCCGACGCGGTGCACGTAATCCTCGGGCACCATCGGGACGTCGTAATTGACGACGTGACCGAGTTCCACGATGTCGATGCCGCGCGCCGCGATGTCCGTCGCGACGAGGACGCGGAACTTGCCGCGCTTGAACTCGTCGAGCGCGCGCGTGCGCTGCGCCTGCGACCGGTCGCCGTGGATCCGCTCGGCGGGAATCTTGTGCTTGAGCAAGATCGCCGCGAGACGGTTCGCGCGCGACTTCGTGCGCGTGAACGCGATCGCGCTGAAGATGTTGTTGTCCTTGAGTAATTCGACGAGCAGGTCGGCCTTGCGCTGCTGATCGATCGAGTAGACGGTCTGCGTGATGCCGAGCGCGGGCGTCGTGCTCGGCGCGAGGTCGACGCGCGCCGGCGACTTCAACATTTCGTTCGCGAGCGTTCCGATCGCTTGCGGGATCGTGGCCGAGAAGAAGAAGGTCTGTCGCGCCGCGGGTACGTGCTTGAGCACGCGGCGCACGTCCGGCAAGAAGCCCATGTCGAGCATGCGATCGGCTTCGTCGAGGACGAGCATCGAGATGCCGTCGAGCGATGCGGTCTTTTGATTGAGATGATCGAGCAGCCGTCCCGGCGTCGCGACGATGATGTCGGTGCCGCGGCGGAACACGCCGACCTGCGGATTGAAGCCGACGCCGCCGAAGACGGCGGCGACGCTGATCTTCGTGTATTTCGCGAGCGCGCGCAGATGGTCGGCGATTTGCGCCGCGAGTTCGCGCGTCGGCGCGAGGATCAACGCGCGCGTCTTGCCGCGCGGGAGATCGATCAACGCTTCGAGCAGCGGCAGGCCGAACGCGGCGGATTTACCGCTGCCGGTCGACGCGCTCGCGAGGACGTCGCGGCCGGCGAGGGCGGCGGGGATGGCTGCGAGTTGCACCGGCGTCGGCTCGGTGAACCCGAGGTCGTGCACGGCGTGGAGAAGCTCAGCGCGGAGGCCGAGCGTTTCGAACGTGGAGATGGCGAACAACTTTCAAGAGTGCGCAATTCGATCGGCACTCGAAAGATCGCGCTGGAAGGTCTCACTATCGCACGGCGATGCCGTCCGCGTCAAATACCTTTGGCGGCGAGCTCTTCGCCGCGCCGGACGAGCAGCGTCACGTACGTGGCGAAATCGCGGAAACGCTCGTCGTTCGTCGCTCCGCGCACGAAGCGCGCGTAGATCTGCTGCGCGATCACGGCGTAGCGGAAGACGCTGAACGCGTGATACCACGCCGCTCGGGAGCAGTCGCGCCCGGTCTTCTCCGCATAGCGCGCGACGACGTCCGCGCGCGTGTAGAAGCCCGGCACGTCCGTCGGCATCGTGCTGCTCCCGAACGTCGGCGGGTCGCCCGGCTCGAGCCAGAGCCCGAGGACGTTGCCGAGATCGGTGAGCGGATCGCCGATCGTGGACATGTCCCAGTCGAGGATCGCCACGAGCTCCGTCGGGTCGTCGCTCGAGACGATCGCGTTGTCCAACTTGTAGTCGTTGTGCACGAGGCCGGGCGCACCGGATCGCGGCGGATCCGCGACGAGTCGCGCGATGAGCGTCTCCGCATCCGTCTGATCGGGCGTCGCGGCCACATGCCAGCGTTCGGTCCAGCCCGAGAGTTGGCGGGTCAGGTAGCCGTCCGGCTTGCCGAGATCCGCGAGCCCGGCCGCGGCGTAATCGACCGTGTGCAGCGCGGCGAGCGTGTCGACGAAGTTCTCGGAGAGCCGGCCGCGCGCTTCGAGATTGCCGTCGAAATAGGGCGGCAGCGAGCGGCGGATGACCGTACCGTGACGGCGCTCCATCACGACGAAGTCGGCGCCGATGACGGCGTGATCGGTGCACAGGAGAAACGCGCGCGGTGCGAGCGGAAAGCTCGCGTACAATTTCGAGAGGACGCGGTACTCGCGCTGCATGTCGTGGCCGCCCTTCGGGAGCGGTCCGAACGGCGGCCGGCGCAACACGAACTCGCGGTCGCCGAATCGCAGATGATAGGTCAGGTTCGCGTGGCCGCCGCCGAACTGGCGCACGTCGAACGGGCCCTCCGCGCCCGGCAGGCGGTCGCGCAGATACGGCTCCAGCCGCTCCGTCTCGAGCGCCTCTCCCGGCCGGATGTCGATCGTGTCGTTCACGCTGCGAACTTGCATGGCGACGCGAGATCTCCCGGCCCAACTTTACATAAAACGTGATGTGGAAGCCCGGGACTCGCCGCACGACGTTCCGAAATCTGCCCGGGACAACTCCATGCTCCGATCGATCTTTCGTCTCGTCTATGCACGCGCGCTCGTCGGTCTATCCGCAGGGCTCGCGCTCTCGTGCGTTCCGGCGACCGGTTCGGCCGCGGGGACCGCGTGGATCGCGAAGACCGACCCCGTGCGCATCATGCCGCTCGGCGATTCGATCACGGCGGGCGTCGGCGCGCGCGGCACGGACGTCGGCGGCGGCGGATACCGCGGCGCCCTCGAAGGGCTGCTCGACGCGGCCGGCTACCGCTACGAGATGATCGGCAGCCGGACCGATTACTCGGCGAACGTCCGCGCGCCGGCGCACGAAGGCTGGCCCGGGTACGTGGTGCGGTCGCTGCCCTCGGATCCCGGGCACGAACTCCTCGGCTCCGTCACGAGCAAGGCGCTCGCGGCCGATCCCGACGTCGTGCTCCTGATGGCGGGAACGAACGATTTGTTGCGCCTCGAGCGCGGCTCGGCCGGCTACACGGAACGCAACATCGCGGCCGGCATGGACGCGCTGCTCGGCCAGATCTTCTTCGAGAAGCCGAACGTGCGCGTGATCGTCGCCGGCGTCGTCGCGAGCCCGGACATCTCCGACTGCGCGGTCGAACGGTTCGACGGCGTCGTCTCGCGGACGTGCCCGCGGACCGGCGATCCGAACCTCGAGACGCTCGTCGAGAAGTACCGCAAGCTCGGCTTTGCGATCGCGCTCGCGCCGCGCATGGATGCCGCCGTACCGCGCGATCGCGAGCACTTTCCGGACGGCATCCACCCGAGCGGCGGCGACGGCTATGCCGCCGTCGCGCGGGTCTGGATGCGGGCGATCGAAGCGGTCACGGCGGCTCCCGTCGGCGGAAACGTGGCCGTCACCGCGCACTGACGTCCGGACGCACGTCGAGGCGCAGCGCGGGCGGCCCTTGAATCGTCCAAGCTCCTGATGCACGACCGTTCCGCGCCGCGTCTCGGCGTTCTCGACGGCCTTCGCGGCCTCGCGATCCTCATGGTGGTCTGGTACCACCTCTGGCTCGTGACGGGCTATCGCATTCCGTATGCCAGCTTCGCTCAGGTCGTCGTGCAGAACGGTTATCTCGGCGTCGACCTGTTCTTTTTCCTCAGCGGCACGTGCATCGCGTTGCCCTACGCGCGTGCGCGACTGCACGGGACCGAGATCCCGCGGATCGCCGACTTCGCGCGGAAGCGCGCGCTCAAGATCCTGCCGTCGTATTTCCTCGCGCTCGCGATCTTCGCGTTCGTCTTCCACGATCGATTCGACGGGCCGCTCCAAGAGTTCGGGCACTTCGCCGCGCACGCGGCCTTCGTGCACGTGTTCTCGCCGGCGACCTTCGGTTCGTTCAGCGGGCCGCTGTGGACGCTCGGCGTCGAGGTGCAGTTCTACGCGCTCTTCGCGCTCATCGCGCCGCTCGTCGTGCGCCGGCCGCTCGCGGTCTCTCTCGCCTTCGCGGCGATCGCGATCGTGTATCGCGCGACGATCGCCGCACTCGGCTTCGACGGCGACTTCGGCTGGATCAACCAGTTGCCGGCGGTGCTCGACATCTTCGGTGCGGGCGTCGCGGCGGCGTTCGTCTTCACGGCGCTCGGCGAGCACGAACGTTCGCCGGTGCTGGCGACCGGTGCCGCGCTCGCGTCCGCCGCACTCGCGCTCGCGGGCCTCGCGACCGCCCTCGCCGTCGCGACGAACGGCGGCGACGAGGCGGTGCACCGCTGGCTCAACGCGTGGCGCTGCGCGTTCGGTCCCGTCCTCTTCGTCGGGACGCTCGGCGTCGCGCTCGGCTCCGCGCGCTTGCGCGGTGCCGCGAGCTCGCGGCCGCTACGCTTTCTCTCCATCGTGTCGTACGGAGCGTATCTCTTCAATCTCGAGATCGTCGTCGCGTTCGCACGCTACGGTTTACCGGGACCCGCGGTGTTCTGGCTCGGAGCGCTCGGGACGATCGTACTCGCGGCGCTCGTGACGTACGGCTTCGAGCGGCCGATCCAGCGGCGCGGCGCGGCGGTCGTCGCCGCCGCGTACCGGCGCGTGCGCGCGTTGCCGCGCCGGGACGAGCCCGCTCGAGCGTAGAACCGCAACCGCATGCATCTGTTCAACGCGTTCGGTCGCGGTGCGATCAGCGGCACGCAGGCACGCGAACGCGGCGCGGCCGTGCCGCCGCAGCACTACGGGTACGATTCGAGTCTCTCGCAAGCGGTGTACTGGTTCGGCTTCGAGATCGGGAACGTTCTCGTGTTCGGCAAGCGGAACGCCTGAGCATCACGCCAGGGCGAGCAACGCCTCGGGTTCGGGATACCGCGAGACGACGCCGTGCAGCATGCGCGCCGTCGCGCCCCACACGTGGACGTCGCCGTGATCGAAGAGCCACGACGGAACGTCGTGCGTCGCACCGTCGTAGTCGACGCGCTCGATGCCGCGATGGAGGGCGCCGTGCGCGTAGAGCGCGCGCAGCGGTATCTCGTAGACGGCCGCCGTCTCGCGAGGATCGGCCGCCGGCACGAACGGCGGATCGATGATGCCGAGATACGGCGAGACCGTGACGGACAGCGCGAGCGTCACCACGTCGTCCAGCCGGTCGATCACGGTCACGCGCGTGCGCGCGACGCCGATCTCTTCTTCGAATTCGCGTAGCGCCGCGGCGCGTTCGTCCGCGTCGCCCGGATCGACGATGCCGCCGGGAAACGCGATCTGGCCCGGATTACGGCGCAGATGCTCGGCGCGCTTGACGAACACGAGCGCGGGATCGTCGTATCGCACGATCGGGATGACGACGGCCGCGTAGAGCATGATCGCCGTTTCGCGCCGTTCGCGCGTGCGACCCACGTCCGTTCCCGGCGTCGCACTCGACGTCGTCCTCATCGCGGCCGCGTGCGCGACGCGTGCCTTCGCTCCCGGCGCCGCCTGGATCGAGACGCACTACGCGAACGGGGCGTATCCGGCGATCGACCGCGGCGTTCGCGCGATCACGGGCGCGGTGCCGTTTTGCGTCGGCGACGTGCTCTTCGCGATCGCCGTCGCGCTGCTCGTGCGTTACTGGTTCCTCGCGTTTCGCCGCGCGCGCGGCCGCGTCGTGCGCACGGCACTCGGCGTCACGCTCCGCACGATCGCCGTCGCATGCGGGCTCTACGTTTGGTTCATGGCGTCGTGGGGCTTCGGGTACGAGCGCATTCCGCTCGCGGACAAGATCGCGGTTCACGACGAACGGACGGACGAAGACGCCGTCGGCCGTTTCGGCGATCACGTCGCGGACATGTTGACGCGCGATGCGACGGCTGCGCACGCCGAACGGCTCACGGATGCCGGCGTCGCCGCGCTCCTCGTGCCGACGTTCGACGCCGCGACGCGACGGCTCGGCGATGCGGCGACGTTCGTGCCGCCGCGCATCAAACCGACGGCGTTCCAGCCGCTCTTTGCGGCGTCGGCGACGACCGGGTTCACCGACCCGTGGACGCACGAGGTCAACGTCGACGCGTCGCTGTTTCCGGTCGAACGGCCGGCGATTTTCGCGCACGAGTGGTCGCACGTCTCCGGATTCAACGACGAGACGGAGGCGAATTTCATCGCGACGCTCGCGTGCATCACGTCGCGCGACCCGCTCCTGCGCTACTCCGGCTGGCTGCTCGTGTGGGAGAATCTCCCGCAGAACGTGCATCTCACGCACGCCATGGGACGCCTGCCGTACGACGACATCATGGCGATCCGCGCGCGCTACGCGAAGAACGTGAACGAACACGTCGAACGTGCGAGTCGGGCGGCGTACGACGGATATCTCAAATCGAATCACGTCAAGGCGGGCTTCGCGAGCTACGCGCTCTTCATCCGCTGGATGACCGGCGCCGATTTCGATCGCGACGGCCTCCCGATCGTGCGAGAGGGCATGCGTACGGGTATGACCCCGACCGGAGGATGAGCATGCACACTGCACTACAGACGCGCCGGCTCGGCACGACCGACCTCGACATCACGGCGATCGGTTTCGGCGCGTGGGCGATCGGCGGCGGCGACTGGAAATTCGGCTGGGGCGATCAGGACGACGCGCTCTCGATCTCGGCGATCCGTCGCGCGATCGAACACGGCATCAACTGGATCGACACCGCCGCGGTCTACGGCTTCGGGCACTCCGAAGAGGTCGTCGCCCGAGCGCTCGACGGCATTCGCGAGCGGCCGTACGTGTTTACGAAATGCGGCCTCGTGCCGAGCGGTAAGAACGACGGCGAGCCGGTCGAGAACATCTCGCGCGCCTCGATCGTCGCCGAATGCGAGGCGAGCCTCCGGCGCTTGCGCGTCGAGGCGATCGATCTCTATCAGATCCACTGGCCGACGGATGAGATCGCCGACATCGACGAAGCATGGTCGGCGATGCTCGAACTCAAAACGAGCGGGAAAGTCAGGAACATCGGCGTTTCGAATTTCGATGTCGACGAGATGCGCCGCGCCGAGCGCATCGCGCCGATCGGCTCGCTGCAGCCGCCGTACTCGCTCGTGAAACGAAAAGTCGAGGGCGGCATTCTCGAACATTGTCGCGAGCAGAACATCGGCGTGATAGCGTACGCACCGATGCAGTCGGGATTGCTGTCCGGCGCGATGACGAAAGAACGCGCCGCATCGTTACCGGCGAACGACTGGCGTTCGAAGAGCCCCGACTTCACGGAACCGAAGCTGACGCGGAACCTCGAACTCGTCGAGCGCCTTCGCGCGGTCGGTGCGTCGCACGGACGATCGCCCGGCGAAGTCGCGATCGCGTGGACGTTGCGCGACCCCGTCGTCACGGGTGCGATCGTCGGCGGCCGCTCGCCCGAGCAGGTCGACGGCGTGATCGGCGCGGCATCGTTCCGGCTCAAGCCCGAGGAGATCGCGCAGATCGAGGGCTGAACCGCCGTCACGCGCGGGCGTCACGCGCGTTCGTGCGGTATGCCGTCATCGCGCCGCCTCCGCCTCTCCGTACGGTTCGGTCTCGGGACCGCTCTCGGATGTTCGCTCGCGCTGCATCTCGCGCTCGCGCCGCTCGTCCGCGTCGCGCGCGCGAGTGCGTTGCCGGAGCCGAGTGCCGGCCCCCTCATCATCGAGATCGCCACGCCGCGACCGTCGCCGACGCCGCGACCCGTCCCGACTCCGACGGTCGCACCGCGTCGTATTGCGCCGGCGCGTCCGCTCCGGCGGGCGCCCGCACCGAAGCACGTGGGAAACGTCCCGCACCTGACGCCGCATCGCGACGCGCCGCGCACGCCGAACGTCGTCGCCGCGGGAACGTTCGCGCCGGGCGACGGCGGCGACCGGACGCGGCCGATCGACGACGGCGGATCGGGCGCCGGGATCCCGACGGACGAGCCGGCGATGCCGACGCCGACGCCGACGCCGACGCCAAAGGCCGCGTGCGAGGTCCCCGAGCGGGACGCGCGCGTCGTCACCGCCGTCGAGCCGGAGGTGCCGGAACTCGCGCGCGAGCGCGGCGCGACCGGCGACGTCGACGTGCGCGTCGATCTCACCGCGACGGGCGGCGTGACGGCCGTCGCGATCGCGCGCTCCGCGGATCCCGCGCTCGATAACGCCG
>CAJCIN010000234.1 GCA_903970385.1 Rhodospirillales bacterium
CGCGTCGCGCGTTTCGAGCGACGGCCGGCGTTCCTCGGCGCGGGCATCGACACGCTCGCGTACGTCGAGCCGTACGACTTCGATCCGCGCGCCGTGCGTCCGACCGCGGCGGATCTCGCGGCGCTCGAAGCGTGGGTGCGCGCGGGAGGCCGGCTGCTGTACGTCGGGCGCGACGACGTCGCCGCGAAGAACGGGCTGCTGCATCTGCCGTTCAGCACGCGTGAAACCGGACGGGCGCACGCGCCGTTCATCGCGGCGCAGATCGCGCGCGACGACGTGCGGCGCGTTCGCGCGGAGACGCATCTTCGCTGGAAACCGTCGAAGCGTCGCTTCGACGTGCTCGTCGACGACGGGCGCGGCCCGCTCGCGGTCACGTACGCGTTCGGCCGCGGGCGCGTGACCGCGCTCATCGATGAAGCGCTGCTGCGAAACGACGGCATCGGCACGCCCGATCGCGCGCGTCTCGGCTACGCGCTCGCAGCGCCTGGCCGGGCGAACGGGACCGTCGCGTTCGACGAGACGCCGCACGGCTACATCGTCGAGGCGCAATGGTGGCAGGTCGTGCCGCGCGCGTTCGCGTTCGCGATCGGTCTCGCGTTCGCCGCGATCGTCATCGCGCTCGCCGGCGCCGCGGTGCGTTTCGGGCCGCCGATCGTGCCGATCGAACGGCGCGAGCGGTCGAGCGCCGACTTCGTCGACGCGCTGTCGTCGCTGCTCGAGCGCGGCAACGCCGTGCGCAAAGCGTCGCTCGACGCCGCCGCATCGACGACGCGCGCCATCGCGCGCGCGCTCGGCGCGAGCGACCGCGCGACGCCGGACGACATCGTGAATCTCCTGGACGGCGCATCCCGCGCGGACTATCGCGCGATGCTCGCCGTCACGTCGAACGGCTACCCGAACGACGCGAACCTCGTGCGCGGCATCGCGCTCGCGCAACGACTGCGAAAGGACTACGCCGCGCATGGCCGTCACGGCACCTGAGCTCGCCCGCCGCCTTTCGGAGGGCGTCGATCGCGTGATCGTCGGAAACGAACGCGCCTCGTACGCGTTCTTGATCGCGTTGCTCGGGAACGGCCACATCCTGATCGAGGGCGTTCCCGGCACCGCGAAAACGCTGTTCGTCCGGACGTTCGCGGCGTTGCTCGGCGCGCCGTTCCGGCGCATCCAGTTCACGCCCGACCTCATGCCGGCGGACGTCGTCGGCACGACGGTCTTCAATCCGCAGACGGCGGAATTCTCGCTGCGCAAAGGCCCGATCTTCACGAGTCTGCTGCTCGCGGACGAGATCAATCGCACGCCGCCGAAAACGCAGTCGGCGTTGCTCGAGGCGATGGAGGAGCGGCAGGTCACGATCGACGGCGAGACGCAGCCGCTACCGGGTCTCTTCGTCGTGTGCGCGACGCAGAATCCCGTCGAGTTCGAAGGGACGTATCCGCTGCCGGAAGCGCAGCTCGATCGTTTCTTCGTGCGCGCGCGCACGACGTATCCGAGCGAGACGGAAGAGCGCGCGCTGCTCGCGCGCAGCGCGGCCGGTTTCGACGCACGCGACCTCGGCACGGCCGGCGTCGTGCAGGTCGCGACGGCGGACGACGTGACCGCCGCGCAAGCGGAGGTGCGCCGCATCTTCGTCGCCGAGTCGTTGCAGGGGTACGTGTACGCGATCGTCGCGCGCACGCGTGCGTCGACCGATCTCGAACTCGGTGCGAGCCCGCGCGCGACGCTCGCGTTACTCGCGGCCGCGCAGGCGGCCGCCGCGATCGAAGGCCGTGCCTTCGCGACGCCGGACGACGTGAAGAGCGTCGCGCCGCTCGTGCTCGCGCATCGCGTCATCGTGCGTCCCGAGGCGGAGATCGAAGGCGTGACGGCCGAGCGCGTCGTCGAACGGATCCTCGGCCAGGTCGAGGTGCCGAGCGACCCGTGAAGCGGGTCTTCCCGGCGATCTGGTTGACGTCGCGCGCGATCGCGATCATGCTGTTCCTCGCGTTGCTGCTCGCGATCGCGAGCGTCGTTCCCGCGTTGCTCGGCGCGTTGTACGCCGGCGTCGCGATCTTCGTCGCGGCGATCGCCGCCGACGTCGCGCTCGGGCCGACGCAAGGGACGTTGCGCGTCGTGCGCCGGCCCGTCCCGCCGCTCGCGCTCGCACGCGACGCCGAACTCACGTACGACGTCGTCAATCGCGCGCGCATCCCGATCGCGGTCGGCGTGATCGAGACGCCCGTCGCGATCGTCGATTTCGCGGAAGCCGCCGTCCGCGCGTCCGTCCCGGCACGCGCGGAGACGTCGGTCACGCTCGCGTGCCGTCCGCGCGAACGCGGTCTCGCGCGGTTCGACACGCTCTACGCGTGGGCGGAAAACCGGATCGGCTTGCTGCGGCGCCGGTATCGCACCGCAGCGAGCGAAGACGCGCGCGTGATGCCGGATCTTTCGGCCGTGGAGGGAAGCGGATCGCTCGCGAAGCGCCGCACGCTCGTCGAGGCGGGCTTACGGCGCATGCGCCTGCGCGGCGGGGGCAGCGACTTCGAGAGCCTGCGCGAATACGCGCCCGGCGACGGTTTCCGGCTCGTCGATTGGAAGGCGACCGCGCGGCGCGGCCGCATGATGGTCGCGCAATACGACGTCGAGCGCAGCCAGAACGTCATCGTCGCGCTCGACTGCGGACGGCTGATGACGCCGCGCGTCGGTCGCGCGCGCAAGCTCGACTTCGCCGTGACGGCCGCGCTCTCGGTGTTGCGCGTCGCCGAGACGGCGAACGACAACGTCGGTTTGGTCGCGTTCGCCGCGCGCACGCTCGTCGACGTCGCGCCGCACCGCGGTTCCGCGCACTATCGCGCGCTCGCACGCGCGTCGTACGACCTGCAGCCGCGCTTCGAGGAACCGGACTACGAGACGGCGTTCGCGGCGCTGCGCCGGCGTCAGTCGAAGCGCAGCATGTTCGTGCTCTTCACGGACATCTTCGACCCGGTCACGTCGGCCGCGATCCTCGCGGCCGTCTCGACGCTCGTGCCGCGCCACGTCGTCGTCTGCGTGCTGATGAACGACGCGGCGATCGAAACCGCGCTCGACGCGACGCCGCTGACCGCCCGCGACGCGTATCGCACGTCGGTCGCGATGACGCTCGCGGACGAACGCGCGACGGCGATCGCCATCCTCCGCGCCCGCGGCGTGATCGTGGTCGACGTCCCGGCGCCGCGGCTGACGCTCGCGCTGATCGACGCCTACCTCGACGTGAAGGCCCGCGGCGTTCTCTAGCGCCCGCGCGGGAAGCCGAAGTCGCCGCGCTCCGGAGGGGCGTCATTCCGGCTGAGCGTATGAGCCGGAACGCGACGTCGGAATCGCGATCTCTCTCGCGCGGGTTGTCATGGTCGCTCTTCCGGTAACGTGTCCCGTCTTCATCGGGCGTCGAGTCGAACTCGAGGCGCTCGACGATGCGAGGCGCGCGCTCGCGCGGAGCAACGGCGCCTTCGTGCTCGTCGGCGGCGAAGCCGGCATCGGAAAGTCGCGCCTGACCGCGCAGTTCGTGCAACGCCTCGGTCATCGCCGCACGCGCAATTTCGCCGTTGCGGAGTGCAGGGAAGACATCGCCGAACCGTTGCGGCCGATCCGCAGCATCCTCGAAGGACTGCTCGCGCTCGGCGAGCCGGAGGATCTGGAGCCGGTCGCGCGCCGCGCGCTGATGCGGCTGGCGCCAGGGAGTGCGACGCCCGTCCTTCGCTCGGAACTCGACCCGCTCGATCGAACCGACTTGTACGCCGGCCTCGTCGCGATCCTCACGCGCTATGCATCGAAGCGCGCGACGATCGTGCTGCTCGAGGACGTGCACTGGGCCGACTCGTCCACGCTCGAATTTCTCGCGTACCTCGCGCCGCGCGTCGCGGGCACGCGGCTGCTCGTCGTCGCGACGCATCGCACCGAAGAGATGGAAAACAATCGGCCGTTCCTCAACGCGCTCACGCGCATCGAACGGGAACCGACCGTGCACCGGTTGGCGCTCGAGCCGTTCAGCACGGGCGAGCTGCGGTCGCTCATCGGCTTCGCTCTCGAAGGCCGCGCGCAGATGGACGACGCGTCGATCGATCGCATCGTCAAGCGGTCGGAAGGCAACGCGCTGTTCGCCGAGGAGCTCCTCAAAGATGCGCTCGCCGTCGGGCGGCCGTCCGACGCGCGGCTCCCGATCTCGATACGCGGCACGATCGTCCGGCGGTTGGGCGGTCTCGCGGAATCGGACCGGCGCATCGTCGCGGGCGCCGCCGTGCTCGGGCTGCGCTTCGACCCGGCGTTCCTCGCCGCGATTCTCGGAACCGGCGTCGATGCGATTCTGCCGGCGTTGCAGCGCGCTCGCGATGCCGCGATCGTCATCGAAGACGCGCGCGAGTCGGGTTGGCTCCGCTTCCGTCACGCGCTCACGCGTCAGGCGATCTACGACGATCTGCTCGGCTACGATCGCCGTCAACTGCACCTCCACATCCTCGAGACGCTCGAAGGGCACGACGGCACGGACGACGCGGATCTCAGCCGTCTCTACGCGCTCGCGGAACACGCCGCGGCCGCCGGCGACGCGGTGCGCACCCTGCGCTACAGCGAGCGCGCGGGGAACGTCGCGTGGTCGCTCGGCGGGTTCGCCGAAAGCATCGAATGTTTCGAACGCGCGCTCGCGGCGGCGACGAACGACGTCGATCGCGCGCGTCTCCTGGAAAGTCTCGCGTTTCCGGTCAACTACTGCGGCAATCCGCGGGAGGCCGTACGTTTGTGGGAGCGCGCGCTCGCGATTCGCACGGAGCGTGCCGACTACGTCGATGCCGCGCGCCTGCATCAAGAGATCATCTGCGAGCGATTCAGCCTGAGCGATCTGGCCGGTCGCGACGAAGCGGCGTTGGAATACGTCTCGGCCAACGCCGGCCACATCCGGCGCTTGACGCGCGACAGCGTGTACGGGCTGATCGGGTGCGTGCGCGCCGAGCTCGGTCTCATCGATTCGGCCGTCGATCCGCTCGGTCGCGTCGAGGACGCCGAGAATCTGCTATCGCTGACGAAGCAGAACGTCGTTCGCGCCGAGATCCATCGCGCCGCGTATCATGGAAACGCCCGCGATTGGCGCGCCGCGTATCGCCGCCTGATCGCGCTCGCGCCGTATCACGAGAATCCGTCGGTCGACGCGTACAATATCGTCGGCGTGCTCGCGTCGGCGGCGCTCGCCGGACTCGGCCTCGAGGTCTTCGTCGAAGTCGAACGCGCGCTCGAGCGCGGATCGGCGCTCGCGAACGATTGGGGCTTCGAACGCTACGTCACGTATCTCTGCGCGCTCGATGCGGCGTATCGCCTCTCGCGCGGACGTCTCGATCTCGCGCGCGATCGTTTCGTCGCGGCGAGCGGCGACCGCGACTATCTCGGTGGCTCCGTCGTCGCGCGCATCGCGCCGGCGCTCGCGCTCGCCCTCGGCGACGATTCGTTCGTCGAGCAGACGGTCTCGCACGCTTCGATCGCGCGCGCCTGCCGGGACATCGCGCTGCAACCGTCGCGCTACGATGCTCGGCTCCTCGCCGGTGCGTACGGCGTGTGGCGCATCGCGCGCGGCTTCGACGACGGAACGGCGACGGTGCTCGCGGCGTTCCGCGATCTGCCGTACCCGTCGCCGAGGTACGATGCGACGTTCGCGTCGGCGCTGCGTCACGCCGCACCGCTCGAACTCGCGACGCTCGAGCTCTTCGCACGCCGGCTCGATCCGCCGGACGGCGACGGCGGCGCGGCCGCGACGCTCGCGAGCGCGGCCATCGCGCGACGTGCCGGCGACGAACGTGCGGCGCGCGACGGATATCGCGCGGCCGCGGAGTCGTTCGAGGTCCGCGGCTTTCCGCTCGAAGCGGCTCACGCGCGTCATCTCGCGGGCGAATGCGAGGAGGCGTACGTCCTGTACCGGCGCTGCGGGGCCGCCGGTTACGTGACGCCCGACGCCGGCGCGCCGGCCGCGAGCGCGTGGCCGCTGACGGAGCGTGAGGATGCCGTCGCGCAGTTCGTCGCGACCGGCCTCACCAACGCCGCGATCGCGGAGCGCCTGTCGGTCTCGCCGAAAACCGTCGAGAAGCATCTCGCGTCGATCTTTCGAAAATTGGGCGTGTTCTCGCGGTCGCAGCTCGCGGTGCGGCGAGCGGCCCGCACTCCGGCGCGCGACGAAGAACCGCGACGCGCGAACGCGCTATCGTGAGTGCGACGTCGCGCCGCGCCGCGTGCGGCCGCACAAACCGAAATACGCGATCAGCGCGACGGCGGTGATCGCGCCGACGCCGAAACGAAACGTTTCGGTCGTGCGCTGCGGCGTCACGAACGCCTCGATCGTGCCCGCGACGCAGAGCAGCGCCGCGACGCCGATCATGAGGACGCCCGCGCGTCGCGCGTTCGCCTTGAGCGCGTCGATGCGGCGCAATCGGCCGGGCGCGATCACGGCCTGCGCCATCAGCAGACCGGCGCCGCCCGCGATCTGGATCGACGTCAATTCGATCACGCCGTGCGGCGCGATCGTCGCGTAGAAATCGCTGCCGAAGCCCTTCTGCGCGTAGAGCGCCGCGAGGCCGCCGACCATCAAGCCGTTGTTGAGGATCGCCCATAACGTCACGACGCCGAGCGATACGACGCCGCCGGCGAACGCGACCATCGCGACGCGGATATTGTTCGTGATGATCTCGGACGACACGGCGGGCGCCGTCGCGCGATCGAACGCGAAGTTCGAGTCGTGCAGACTCTTCGTGATCGCGGGGATGGCCTCGGGCGACATGAAGGCGTACGCGTTCGTCGGATCGCGCCCGACCTGCCACGCGGCGACGATCCACGCCGCAACGAAGAGCGCGGTCGTCGCGAGCAGGATGCGACCCGACCGCCGCACCTCGCGCGGAAATTCGACGGCGAAGAATGCGGCGACGCGCGACCAGCCCGAGCGCGCGCTGCCGCCGTAGACGTAGACGTACGCGCGCGCGATCGCGCGGTTCAAATAGGCCAGCAGCTCCGGCGAATAGCCGCGGGTCTGAGCCGCGGCGAGATCGCTCGTCATCGCGCGATAGAGCAACGCGAGCTCCTGGAGCTCCTCCGGCCGCAGCGCGCGCAGGCCGCCGCTCTCGAGACGCGCCAGCAGCGCGTCGAGCCGTTTCCACCCGCCCTCGCGCCGTGCGACGAACGTTCGCTCCCGCATCGCGCGCATGTTACGCAGGACTCGACGCGGGCCTTCCCGCAGCGACCGACTGTGTTCACGAACGCACGGACGCCGCGTGGAACGTAAGGTCGACGTCGCCACGGGCGAGAGCGTCGCGTTCTCGTACGAGCTCGCCGGTCTCGGGAGCCGCTTCATCGCCGTCGCGATCGACATGGCGATCCAGTTCGGCGTCGTCATCGCGGCGGTGCTGTTGCTCGCGTGGTTCGCGTCGAGCTCGCCCGTGCACGTTCGCAAGATCTCGACGCCGGCCGACGTCAAAATCGCCCAAGCCATCCTCGAAGGCATCGCGATCTTCGCCGGATTTCTGCTGTTCTTCGGCTACTTCATCGTTTTCGAATGGCGCTTCGCGGGCCGCTCGCCGGGGAAACGGCTCGTCGGCATTCGCGTCGTGCGCGACGGCGGCTTTCCGGTCGATTTTACCGCGGCCGTCATCCGCAACGTCGTACGCATGCTCGAGTTCGGCCTCGGCTTCTATCTGCTCTCCGCGATCTCGACGCTGCTCTCGCCGATGAACCGGCGTCTCGGCGACCTCGCGGCCGGCACGATCGTCGTGCGCGACGGCGCGACGCAGCGAACGGCAGCGCTTCCGGAGTACGACGTGCCGGGCGAGCGCGACGACGTGTTGACGCGCGAACTGACGCCCGCGGAACGCGAGCTCGTGCTACGGTACGTCGAACGTCGGCCGACGCTTTCGGCCGCGCCGCGCGCCGCGCTCGCGACGCAGATCGCGGGCGTCATCCGGCCGCGTCTCTCCGCGAACTTCGAGCATCTCAGCGACGACGACCTACTCGTCCACGTGGCGGGTTCGCGCGGGGACGCGCCCTAAGACTTCGAGCGGAGCCGCGTCACGAGATCGCGAGCGAACGTCAGCGCGGCGCGTTTCTTTTCTTCGTAGAGCACGCCCGCTTGCGCGGCCGTCATGTGCCGGCCGTGCTCGTAGAAGAAGCCGACGCCTTCGCCGACCACGATCGTGCCGGCGTACGCGATCGCGCCTTTGATCGCGACGCCCGCGACCGGAATGAAGCCGGAGATCTCGCGCGAGAGCGCGCGCCAGCCGAGGCCGCCGCCGACGACCGGCAGCAGTTCCCAGATGCGCTGTACGTCCGGATCCTTGCCGTACGTCGCGCCGATCTGCAACATCAAGACGATCTGGATGCCCGTGATCGCGACCATGTCGCCCGCCGACGCGACGGCGCCGAGAACGATGCCGAGCAACGGAACGTGATCGACGACCGCGCTCGCGGCCGCCATCTTCAGCGCGGACGACGCGGCATCGCGGGTCAGCTTCGCGGCGACGGTCTCGCGCATCGCGGGCAGCCGCCGGCCGACGGCGACTTCGACACCCTTGCAGCGGTCGATGACGTGCGGGAACACGCGACCGCGCAACGCGTCGCGATCGAGTCGCGGCACGACGTACTCGGCGATCTCGCCCGCGAGCGGCGCGGACGCCGGACCCGACGGTGCGACCACGGCCGGATCGACGACGATCGCGAAGACGGGGACGCCGAGCGCGCGTAACGCATCCGCCGTCGCTTCGCCGCCGTCGCCCGGACGGCCGAAGAAGATCGCACACCGGATGTCCGGGCCCATCAGCGTGGTACGCCGCAGCGGGTCGACCGTCTCGAGGGTCGAGGCGGCGTCGAGCGGCACGTTCGCGTCCTCGCGCGCTGCGAGCAAGAGCGATCGGAAGGCGGCGACGAGCGCGGGTTCGCCGCAGAGCAGAAAGCGGAACGGCTTACGCGCGTCCGAGTGGACGGCGTTGACGTTGACGCGTTTGCGGACGAGCGTGAGCAGATCGGCGGCGACGGCCGCCATCAGTGACCCTTCGCTTCTTTGACCGCGTCGTCGGTGTAGTCGAGATACACGAGGCCGAGGAAGATCTCGAGCGCGGTCGAGCTCATGCCGCGCGCGTTCGCGACGTCGACGATGCGGCGATGCGTGCTCACCGATTCGTCGATGACCGCGCTCGTCGTCGTGTTCGTATCGGCCGCGACGATCGACGCCGCCGCGACTTCGCCCGGCGTCAGGTCGTCGTGCAGCATCGTCTCGAACGGCACGGCGTCGTTCTTGACGCGCACCTTGAGCGCGTCTTGCAACGTGGCGTAGCGATCCTGCGGGTAGCCGATGCCGAGCATCGTGATGCGCGTCTGCAACTGCCGCGAACGCGCGAGGTTGAAGAGCTGCTCCGCCTGCGAACCCGCGATCGCGGCGCGATTGAGGCCGTCGGCGGACTTCTGCATGAGCGGCGTCAGCGCGTTGTAATCCGACTGCGAGATGTCGCCTTGAAAATCGAGCTGCGACCGGGTCAACCGGTTGATGAAATCGTTGAGGTCGCCGAGCGCGACGTCGAGCAGCGCGAGCGACGAGCGGCTCGCGTCGAGCGCGCGCACCATGTCGCCGTCCGTCAGCGCGAGGTCGTCGAACATCCGCGGATACGCGGGGAGCACGGCGAGCGACGTGACGGGAACCGGATCGAGCTGCAACGGTGCGGCGAGCTCGTGGAGGATCTCGTCGTTTTCTCTGACGAGCCCGCTCTCTTTGTTTTTCTCGAGCGTTCCGACGCCCGCGATCGTCGCCGACGATTTCGAGAATGACGCGTCGATCGCGCGGCTCATCGCGCCGAAGTTCTTCAGCACCGATTCGAGCCGGCCGCCCATGCGAACGGGAACGCGGCTGAGATCCGGCATGCCGTACGAGATGTTCTGGATGCGCGAGTTGACCGCTTTGAGCTGATCGCGGCCCGCGTCGCGACGCAACTGGAGCGCCGCCTGTGCCTGCGTCTCGCGCGTCTGCACGTCGGCGAGCTCCGCGCGGAGCGGCGCGAGGCTCGGCTTGCCGAGCGCGAAGCGTTGCTCGCTCTGGCGCAGTGCCTTGATGCTCGAGAGCGCCGCGGTGCGCGTCTCGGGGGTGCCGGACTGCGCGGCTTCGCCGAGCGTCTGTTCGCCCTTGCCCGTCTCGCCGAGCGCGATCTGCGCTTGGCCCATGTGCAGCAGCGCGATCGTGTTGCTCGGCTCGGCTTTGAGGACGCGCGCGTACTTCGCCGCGGCGACGTTGAATCGCGCCTCGTCCTGGTCGTGCAGCGCTTCGGCGAGCAACTCGTCGTTCGTCCGCTTCAGCGGGTTCAGTTCGTCGTAGCCGACGAGATGCGACACGCGCGTCGGAAAGCCGGGGTGATCGGCGAGATACTTGTCGACGGCGCTGTCGTGGTCGTTTTCGGCGGCGCCGAGATGCTGCATGAACGAGAGCATCGCCTCGGGATCGTAACCCGCACGCGTCATGAGCAACAGACCGTATTGATCGGCTTGGAGTTCGTCCGAACGCTGCTGCTTCGCGATGATGCCGGCTTCCGCGATCTGACCGAAGCGATAGATGATCGGGGAGAAGAGCGACGCGACGCCGAACAGAAGGTTCAGTGCCTGAGCTTTGGCCGGGAGCGTGACGGTGTGCCGGCGTTCGTTGTGGCCCGTCTCGTGGCCGATGACGCCCGCGAGCTCGTCGTCGGACTGCACGAAGTCGAGCAGGCCCTTATTGACGTAAATGTAGCCGCCGCCGATCGTGAACGAGTTGATGTCGCTCGCGTCGAGAATCTTGACGTTGTACGGCACGTCGCGCCGTGCGACTTGGCCCCACACCTTTTCACCGACGCCGTTCACCCACGCGTTGAGCAACGGGTCCGTCACGGTGTTGTACTGGTTGAGGATGGACTTCTCTTCGCCCGCGGCTTGCTGGACCTCGGCCGAAGTCGACGTCGCCCCGGCGGGCGCCGCCGGCACGGCCGTCGTCAAAAGCGAAAGAGCGAGCGAGCCGTGGAAGATGCGGCGGCGCAAAGACATGGCGGAGCGTTCGACGTTCGATCCATCCACACTCCTTGTGAATAAGAAGAGATTTTTGTGGAGCCCGTGTGGATGTCGAAAGGTCGCCGGTTTCGCGCGTAGCAACGAGTCGCGAATGTTACGTGGAACCGCGGCCGGCCTCGAATTCGTTTTCGCCGGGCGACCTTTCGACGAGGCCTGGTCCGAGATCGCGGAGCGCCTCGCCGAGCGTCCGGATTTCTATCGCGGAAGTCAGGCGACGGCCATCTTCGACGGCGAGACGCCGGACGACGGCGGCATGCGCCGCTTCATCGAGGCGGTGCGCGGTTATGGGATAACGCTGCGCGGCGTGCACGGGAGCGAGGCGTTCGTGCCGCTCGCGGAGCGCCACGAGCTCGCGTTCTTGGGCGAGCCGCCGCGCGCGAACGTCGCGAGTTTCGAACGCAAGCGCGCCGCGCGCGCCGGCTTGCTCGAGATCACCGAAAAGGCGCGTTCGCTCGACGCCGATTTCGCCGGTGCCCGCGCGGACATCGCGAATCGCCGTGCGCGCGGGGAAACGTCCGTGCCGCGCCCGGCCTTCGCGCCCGTCGCCGCCGCCGGCGCGGCCCCGGTCGTCGCCGCGGTGCCGGCCGCGCCCGGAACGCTCTACCACCGCGGCACCTTGCGCGGCGGCCAAGCCCTCACGCAGCTCGGCTCGATCGTCGTCGTCGGCGACGTGAATCCGGGTGCGGAGCTCGTCGCCTCGGGCGACATCGTCGTGTTCGGCGCGCTCCGCGGCACGGCGCACGCCGGAGCGCAGGGCGACGCGACGGCGCGCATCTTCGCGCTCGACATGGCCGCCACGCAGCTGCGCATCGCGACGCTGATCGCGGCCGACGATCCGAACCCCGTTCGGGAGCACGAGCCGGAGGTCGCGTTCGTCGACGGCGATCGCATCGCGCTCGCGCCGTACGCGAAGATCGGAATCGGCCCGTGAGCGGCCGGCGTATCGTCATCACGAGCGGCAAAGGCGGCGTCGGAAAGACGACGACGACCGTCAACGTCGGCGCGGCGCTCGCGAAGCGCGGCAAACGCGTCGTCCTCGTGGACGCGGACATCGGCTTGCGGAACCTCGACCTCGTGCTCGGCGTCGAGAAGCGCATCGTCTTCGACATCGTCGAGGTGATCGAGGGCCGCTGTCAGCTCCGCCAGGCGTTGATCCGCGACAAGCGTTTCGAATCGCTGCACATGCTGCCGGCGGCGCAGACGCGCGAGAAAGAGTCGATCTCGGAAGAGCAGATGAAAGCCGTGATCGTCGAGCTCGCCGAGAGCGCGGATTTCGTCTTGATCGATTGTCCCGCGGGCATCGAACACGGCTTTCGCAGCGCGGTCGCGGGCGCGACCGAGGCGATCGTCGTGACGACGCCCGAGGTCAGCGCGATCCGCGACGCCGATCGCGTCGTCGGAAAGTTGAACGCGGAGCGCATCCCGTTACGCGTCATCGTCAATCGTGTGCGCCCGGAGATGGTCAAGTCGGGCGAGATGATGTCGGTCGAGGACGTGTGCGAGATCCTCTCGGCGGAGTTGCTCGGCATCGTGCCGGACGACGAGGAAGTGATCGACACGACCAATCGCGGCGAGCCGATCGTGCTCGACGAGAGCAAGCGCCTCGCGACGATCTACGACAAGATCGCGCGGCGCCTCGGCGGCGACGTCGTCGCCTTTACGAACCTCGAAGCGCCGGGCCTGATCGGCCGGCTCAAGACGCTGTGGAAAGCGGGATGAAGCGATGATGGAAGCCTTCGAAGAAGCGTCCCAAGCGTCCGTTCCCGTGCGACCGCTCGGTCGCGCGATCGTCGTCACGAGCGGCAAAGGCGGCGTCGGTAAGACGACGACCACCGCGAACGTCGGCACCGCACTCGCGGCGCGCGGCGCGCGCGTCGTGCTCGTCGACGCGGACGTCGGCCTGCGCAATCTCGACATCGTCCTCGGGCTCGAGAGCCGCGTGAAATTCCATCTGCTCGACGTCCTCGAGGAGAAGGCGACGCTCGACGAGGCGCTCGTCCGCGACAAGCGCAGCGAAACGCTTTTTTTGCTCGCGGCCGCGCAGACGCGTGAGAAAGAAGACGTCGATACCGCGGCGATGGTCGCGCTCGTCGAAACGTTGCGCGCGCGCTTCGACTACGTGCTGATCGATTGTCCCGCGGGCATCGAGATGGGCTTCAAGAACGCGGTCGCGGGCGCGCAGCATGCGATCGTCGTCTGCACGCCCGAAGTCTCCTCCGTTCGCGACGCGGATCGCGTCGTCGGGCTCTTGCCGACGGACTGGCGGCCGGAACTCATCGTCAACCGCCTGCGCCCGCAACTCGTCAAGAAGGGCAAGATGCTCTCGGTCGACGACGTGAACGCCATCCTGCGGCTGCCGCTGCTCGGCGTGATCGCGGACGAACCGAACGTCATCGTCGCGACGAATCGCGGCGAGCCGCTCGCGCTCGACGCGACCTCCGTGACGGGCGCGGCGTATCGCACGATCGCGGCGAAGATCGCGGGCGAGAAGTTGCCCGCGCCGGACGTCCGGCCGCCGTCGACGGGCATCATCGGCAAGCTCGGCTCGCTTTTCGGGAAACGCGGATAAACGTGCTCGACTTCTTCAACAAGTTTTTGCGGCCGGCGCAGCCGTCCGGCGCGACCGCGAAAGAACGTTTGCGACTCGTGCTCCTCTCCGACCATCTGTCGCTCGCGCCGGACGTCGTCGAGGCGCTCAAGGCCGATCTCCTCGGCGTGATCTCGCGCTACGTCGAGATCGATCGCGCGCATGCCGACGTGACGTTCGAACAGCGAGCGGGAGAACTCGCCATGCTCGCGAGCGTGCCGATCACGGGCGTGCGGCGCGTCCCGTACGAAGCCGCGCCTCCGCCCCCGCCGGCGCCCGCCTCGCCCGATCCCGTCCGCCCGCCCGCGCCGCGCGCGCCGGCCGCCGTCGTGTCGGAGCGCGTCCCCGCGTCCGAACCGCAAGCGCTCGAACTGCCGATGGCGTCCGAGCCGACGGCCGCCGTCAAGGCCTCGAACGCCGCACGTCGCCGGCGCCGGCGCCGCAAAGCGAACGCGGCGGCAAAGCGCAACGCCCAGCAACAGGGCGCCGTGCAGCAGATGAACACGACCGCACAAGCCTAGGGCATCCCGGAGCGTCGCGGCGAACGCCGGAGACGTCGTGGAACGTCCCTGGTATACGTCGTTCAATTGGGCCATGGTGGCGGCCGCCGTGCTCGTCTCGCTCTTCGGCGTCCTGTGCATCCACTCGGCCGACCTGCACGATCCGGATGCGTCGGGCGAGTGGCGCAAACAACTGATCTACATCGGCATCGGCATCGCGGTCATGTCGACGTTCGCGGCGATCGACTATCACAAGTGGCAACGTTGGGCGTTCGGTCTGTACATCGCGAACCTGCTGTTGCTCGGGCTCGTGATGGTCGGCGGCCGTAGCGCGCTCGGCGCGCAACGCTGGATCAATCTCGGGCCCGTGCAATTCCAGCCGTCGGAACCGGCGAAGCTGATCCTCGCGATCTGCATCGCCGCGCTCGTCGCGCGGGCGACGACGTTCGGCTGGCGCGAGATGGGCGTCACGATCGGCGCCGTCGCCGTGCCGGCACTGCTGATCCTCAAACAGCCCGATCTCGGAACGTCGCTCGTGATCGTCGCCATCCTCTCCGCGGAGTTGTTCTTCGGCGTGACGCGGGCGTGGTATTTCGGCATCTACGCGGCCGCGCTCGGGGCGATCGGCGCGGTCGTCGTCGGCACGAACCTCGTGCTCCGCCCGTTCCAGCGGAACCGGCTGCTCGTGTTTCTCCATCCCGACGCCGACCCGCAGGGCGCCGGGTGGAATCTCAACCAGTCGCAGATCGCGGTCGGCAGCGGCGAGCTCTTCGGCAAGGGCCTGTATCGCGGCACGCAGACGCAGCTCGACTTCGTTCCCGAGCATTCGCGCGACTTCATCAACACGGTCGTCGGCGAGGAGTTCGGCTATCTCGGCGAGATCGGGCTGCTCGCTCTCTACGCCGTCATCATCTTCGGCGCCGTGCGCGCGATGCTCGCGGCGCGCGACCGTTTCGGTTTCTTGCTCGCCGCGGGTCTCGTCGCGATGCTCGCGTTCCACATCACGATCAACGTCGGGATGACGGTCGGGATCATGCCGATCACCGGCATTCCGCTGCCCCTCATGTCGTACGGGGGCACGGCCGTGCTGACCGATTTCGCGGCGATCGGCATCATGCTCAACATCCACCTCCAACGCGACCGGCTGGTTTTCTAGCGGACCCTTGCCTTGGTCGTTCGGCCCAGGCGTGGAGCGAGGGGTGCGTGTCCGCGCACTGAAATTCGCAATGAGATGATATCTCGGCGCGTCGTCTGTCGAAAGTTCGTCGGACGGCGTCCGGAACTCGATCACTTGGTCGCGCGGCGGCGTTTGGCGGCCGACATGAAGGGCGGCGTCATCCTCGTCGGCGGCGAGGCGGGCATCGGCAAGAGCCGGTTGATCGCCGAGTTCGTCCGGGTGACGCGCGCGCGATGCGCGATCGCCGAGTGCCGCGAGTTCGCGCAGAATCCGCTCGACCCGCTCGACGACGTGCTCGCGGAACTCGACGACGACGGCGTCTGGCCGCGCCCGTTCGAGTCGCCCGCCGCGCGTCTGGCCGCGACGATCGCGGCGTTCGCGCGTCTCGCCGCGCGACGCGCGACCGTCGTCATCATCGAAGATCTCCAGTGGGCGCACCCCGATCTGATCGCGGTGCTCCGCACGCTCGCGACGCGCGCCGCGACGCAACGGCTCGTGTTCGTCGCGTCGTATCGCGACGACGAGATCGGCCCGCACCATCCGAACTTCGTCGCGTTCGGCCGGCTGCTCCGCGAACCGTCGACGAGCGTCGTGAAGCTCGAGCGCATGGACGCGTCGTCGCTCGCCGATCTCGTCCGGTCGGCCCTCGATTTCGGCGAGACGTTGCCGCCGCTCGTCGTCGACGACGTCGTGCGCCGGAGCGACGGTAACCCGCTGTTCGCCGAAGAGCTCTCGCGGCACGAGCTCGATCGGGCCGCGTCGTCGGTTCCGGCGCTGCGCGATTCCGTGCCGTTGACGTTGCACGCGATCGTGTCGGAGCGGCTCGCGGACTGCGGCGAACGCGAACGCCGGCTGCTCTTCGCCGCGGCGCTCTGCGGACGGCGCTTCGATCTCGACGTGCTCGACGACGTGTTCGCGGAACGCGAATCGCCGGAGGAACGCGGCGCGTCGCTGCGGCGGCTCTGCGAAATGCAGCTGATCGATCCGGTCGACGGTCATCCGCGTTCGTTCGCGTTCCGTCACGCGTTGACGCGCGACGCCATGTACGCGGAGTTGCTACCGAGCGATGCGGGGCCGCTGCATCGCAAGATCGCGCTCGCGCTCTCCGCACGACCCGACGCCGCGTCGCGTGCGATCGAAATCGCGTATCACTACTGGCAATCCGGCGAGCGCGAGCTCGCGGCGGAGCCGTGTGAAGCGGCCGGCCGCGCGGCGCGTGCGGCGCTCGCGTACGGCGAAGCCGTTCGCTGGTACGAGCGCGCGATCGAAGCGTACGGCGATGCGGGCGAACGCGTCGCGCTCGCGACGCTCGAACTCGGCAAGATCCTCGCGCTCGCAGAGGAGAAGACGCGCGCCTTCGAAGCATACGCGCGCGTCGAACGCTATGCGCTCCGCGCGAACGACATGGCGCTGCTCGTGCGCCCGCGCAAGTTGATCGCCGGCATGCTCGTCAACGACGGACGCATGGACGATGCGCTGCGTCTGCTCGAGGAAACGATCGCGCTCCTGACGTCGCCGGAGCACGAACGCCTGCGCGCGGAGCTCTACCTGCGCAGCGCGTTGCACCTCATCCAGCAACAGGATCCCGAGCGCTTGCGTGCCGTGCTCGCTTGCGTGGACGTCGCGCTCTTCGCGCCCGGATCGCTTCCGGTCGCGGAATACCACCATGCGAGCGCGTACCTCGCCGCGACGTCGCGCGACGTCGCCGCGTGGAACGCGCACTACGCGCTCGCGCGCGACGTCTACGCGGCCATGAACGCCCACGCGTTCGTCCGCTATTCCTATGCCGATCAGGCGTGGCAAGCGATCTCGCTCGGCCGTCTCGGCGATGCGGACGCGCTGCTCGCGCGCGCCGCCGTCGCGAGTTCCGAAAGTGCGTCCACCGTCAACGACGTGCCGCTCACGCTCGCCTACGCGCGTTTCTGCGCGGGGCGCTTCGACGAGGCGCGCGAGGCGCTCGGCCGCGCCGTGCCGTCGCAATTGCTGTCGTGCCGCTGGGTCGTCGCGATCGTGAACGCCGAGCTCGCGCTCGCGCTCGGCGACGACGACGCGCTGCGCGCGACGCTCGACCCCGCGCTCGTTGCCGAGCTCGCGCGCCAAGAGACGTTCGGCTTCGTGCGCCTCTCGGTGACCTTCGCCGCCGGATATCTGCGGCTCGGCCGCCGGGCGGAAGGCCGCCGGATGCTCGAGGACGCTGCGGCGCAGATCCGGTCGGCGCTCGATCTCGCGCCGGCGATCCTCGGCATCGCGGAGCTCGCGCCGGACCTCGCGCGGCCGCTGCGGCCCTTGCTCGCGGACGGCGTAGCGGGGGATGCGTACGCCGCGGCCGCCCTCGCGCTTCTGGATGCGGAGCTCGCGCGGGAAAGCGGCGACGGGCCGGGGGCGGCGCGCGACGCCGCAGTCGCCGCGGCGGAGTTCGAGCGCCTCGGCTGGCCGCTCTTCGCGGCGCGCGCGGCCCTGCTCGCCGGCCGACCGGGACGCGCTCGCGCACTACCGCCGCATCGGCCACGGCGCGGGCATTCGCCGGCTTGCCGAGATCGTGTCCGTGCCCGCCGAAACTCCCGGCGGCGCCCGCATCGAGGTTCTGACGGCGCGCGAGCGCGAGCTCGCGCGGCTGATCGCCGCGGGTAAATCGAATCGCGATGCCGCGGCGAGCATGTCGGTCTCCGAGAAGACCGTCGAGAAATATCTCACCTCGATGTACGCGAAGCTCTCGCTCACCTCGCGGATCCAACTCGCGCGCTTCGTGGACGCGCAGGGCGCCTAGCCCCCCACGCCTAACTACGGCCCCATCCGATCATAAATTTTTGCGTGCGCGCCGGTTCCGGCCGCGCACGTAGCCACGAGATCGGTACTCCGCTTTGGTCGTGCCGCGGGAATCCGCTTCGGTCGCGATCGAGGTCATATGCGGCGCCCTTTTTGTGGCGCCCGATCGAAAGGCAACGACGTGCCAACAGAGATCCTCATCTCGAGCGACCCGTGGGAAAACCGGGTCGCCATCCGTGAGGACGGCCAGCTCGCCGAGATCTACTTCGAACGCGAAGAAAAGGTCATCGGCTCGATATTCAAAGGCAAAGTGATGAACGTGCTCCCCGGAATGGGAGCGAGCTTCGTCGACATCGGCCTCGGCCGCAATGCCTTCCTCTACGTCGACGACATCAACAAGACGCCGCTCAACATCGGCGACGTCGAGATCACGCAGGGGCGCTCGGGCTGGACCATCACGGAGAAAATCAGCAAGGGCGACGACGTCCTCGTGCAGATCGTCAAGGAGCCGCGCGGCCTCAAAGGCGCGCGCATCTCGACGAACATCTCGCTGCCGGGCCGCTACCTCATCCTGATGCCCACCGGTAAATATTCGGGCGTCTCGCGCAAGATCGAAAGCGCCGACGAGCGCAACCGCCTCAAGAACATCATGAAGATGATCCGCCCCGAAGGCATGGCGACCGTCGTGCGGACCGCGGCGTCGGGCGTGAGCCAAGCGGAATTGATCGCGGATCTCGGCGTGTTGATCCGCATGTGGCACGGCATCCTCGAGAGCTACAAGCGCGCGCCCGCGCCGTCGCTGATTCATAAAGACATGAATCTCGTCTTCAAAGCCGCGCGCGATTTCATCACGCCGGAAGTCGACAAAGTGCTCATCGACGATCGCGAGGATTTCGAGAAGGTGCGCGATTTCATGCGCCTGCTCGGCCCGCAGTACGTCGAACGGATCGAGTATTACAACAACGGCCGCTCGCTCTTCAAGGACTTCAAGGTCGACGAAGAAGTCGACAAGCTGCTGCGTCCGAAGGTCAACTTGCACTCCGGCGGCTCCATCGTCATCGAAACGACGGAAGCGCTGACGGTCATCGACGTCAACAGCGGTAAGTTCACGGGCGGCCGCAATCTCGAAGACACGATCGTCAAGACGAACATCGAGGCGGCGGCCGAGATCGCGCGTCAGGTGCGCTTGCGCGACATCGGCGGCATCATCGTCTGCGACTTCATCGACATGTCGACGGAGAACGCGCGAACGCGCGTGATCGAAACGCTCAAGGCGGGTCTCGAGCGCGATCGCACGCGTACGACGATCCAGTCGTTCTCCGCGCTCGGATTGCTCGAGTTCACGCGCAAGCGCGTCGGCAAGGATCTCTCCGGACAGCTGCGCGGCGCGTGCCCGACGTGCGTCGGGCTCGGCACCGTGATGTCGCCGGAATCCGTCGCGATCGAAACGTTCCGCGAACTGCGCCGCGTCGGTCACGAACACAAGAACGGCGCGACGTCGCCGATGGAAGTCATCTCGGCGCCGACCGTCGGCGCGCAGATCGAGTACTGGTACGCGGACGAACTCGCCGGCCTCGAGAAAGAACTCGAGACGACGATCGCCGTGCGCGTCGACGCCGCGCTCCATCCCGAGAAGACGCGCATCGAACGCTTGCCGGACGTCGCCGCCGCGAAATCGCCGCCGCCGAACGTCCGCGTGGGCGACGAACTCGAAGTCGATCTCGTGCACGCGCGGTTGCCGATCGCGACCTCCGCGCTCGCGATCGTCGGCGACCGGCTCGTCGAAGTCGAGAACGCGTCGAACGCGGCCGGCGAGACGATCAAGATCAAGGTCATCGACATCGACGACGAGGGCACGATCCTCGCGGAGCCGCGCCACGCGGTCGCCGATCAATCGCAGACGGATCGCAAGCGCCGCCGGCGCGGCGGTCGCGGCCGCGCGAAGCCGCTCACGCCCGCGGAACAGGAAGAACAACTCCGCGAGCTCGCCGAGGAAGCCGCGAAGGGCATCGGCGCGCGGCCGGCGCTCGGCATCTCCACCTCGGCCGAAGCGGAAGCCGAAGACGCGGAAGTCCGGGCGCACACCCCGAGCGCGCCGCCCCTCGCCACGGTCACGCCGCTGCACGCGGTGCCCGACTATGCGGCCGTCGATCCGAACGGCGAAGGCCGAGCTTTCGCGAGTTACGGCGGCCCGGCCGAGGGTGACGGCCGTCGCCGCCGCCGCCGTCGCCGTCGACGTCGCGGAGCGGGCGAGGCGCCGGGAACGGCGGCTCTGACCGCGGTCCCGGATTCGGGCGCGCCGGCAGCCGGCGAAGCGGACGACGACTTCGAGGACGAGGCGCCCGAGGGTGCCGAGCCCGCAGCCGCGGCTGGTGCCGCACCGGGCCTCGCGGACGATGGCACGGTTCGCAAGCGCCGTCGCCGCCGTCGCCGGCGTGGCCGCGGCGGAGCCGCGGGCGATGCGGCCGCGACGGACGAGTCCGGCGCGCCGGTCACCCGCCCGTCCGTGCCCGACCGGCACATCTTCCGCGTCGACGGCACGGGGAGTGCCGAACCGACCGGAGAGACCGCACCGCCGGAACCGGGACGTGCGATCGCGCGCGTGGACCGCAAGGCGGGTCACGTCGCGGTCGAGCCGCCGCCGAAGAGCCTGAGCGTTCCCGAGGTCCCGGCGAAGGTCGCGAAGCCGACGCGTCGGGGCCGCAAAGCGGACGACGTCGAACCGACGCAACTCGCGCTCGGCTCGGCTGCGCCCGCAGCCGAACCGGCGGCGCCCGAAGCGCCGCGGAGACGCGGCCGTCCGCGTAAGGTCGCGATCGATCCGTCCGCCCCGGCGGCGGCCGCGAC
>CAJCIN010000235.1 GCA_903970385.1 Rhodospirillales bacterium
AAGGCAGCTGGACCTTCGAGGAACGCGAGGGGCGCACGTACGTGCGGCTCGGCGTCGAACTCCGGAGCGAAGGCTACGGCGGCACGATCATCCCGGAGATGCTCAAACGCGGCGTGACCGCCGCGTGGACGCTCAACGCGCAGAACGTCATCCGGCTCGAACCGCCGCTGATCGTCACGGCCGGCGAGATCGACACGGCGCTCGCCGCGTTACGGGCCGGCGTCGCGGTCGCATACGAACGGCTCGGCACGCTGGCCGGCACGAGCGCGAGCGAGATCGCGTAGCGTGCCGTACGTCGAATGCACGATCGTCGTGCACGCGCCGGCGCGCGTCGTCTACGAGCTCGCGAAAGATCAGGAGCGTTTTCCGGAGTTCATGCCGGACGTCGAGCTCGTGACCGTGCTCGAGCGTCACGGCGACCGGATCGTCTCGCGCTGGAAGACGCTCGTCGAAGAGGCGCCGATCGAATGGGTCGAGGAAGACGTTTTCGACGACGCCGCGCTACGCGTCGACTACAAATTGCTCGAGGGCGATCTGGATACGTTCGAAGGCGCGTGGACGTTCGAAGAGCGCGACGGCGCGACGTTCGTGAAGCTCGGCATCGACTACGATTTCGGCGTGCCGACGCTCGCCGAACTGATCGGGCCGACGCTGCACAAGAAGGTGCGAGAGAACGGCGAGATGATGCTTGCGGCGCTCAAACGCGAAGCGGAAGCGCAATCCCGCGTACCGGAGCGCCGCCGCACCGCCTAGAGTCCGAGAATGGCGCGAAGGCCGCGATCGACTTCCAGCATAACCGAGGTGGGTAACGTCCCGAGATGAGCGCGCGTGCGAGCTTTGTCGAGCGTCCGCACGTGATTGCAAGACACTCTGCTATCTTTCGAAAGGCCGCCCACACCGGCTGCCACCGCGGGATTCAAGAGATTGCCGGGCCGTCCGTTCGCGTCCGTGATCGGACAGACGATCGTCACGGGCGACGCATCGCGCGGATCGTTCATGACGACGACGCACGGACGTGTTTTCCGCGTTTCGCTCCCGACCGTTGGATCGAGGGCGAAATGATAGATGTCCCCGCGAGTCACAGACCGTCGGCGGCCGTCGCGCAGAATTCGTCGGCGAGCGCGCGATCTTCTGAAGCCGACTCTTCGAGGCAGCGTGCGATCTCATCATCGAGTTGCTGCCGTTTCTTTTTCGAGACCGCTTCGCGCGTGGCAGCCAGCATGAAAGCGGTTCGGTTCGGCGTAGCGACTGCGTCGATTTCCGCGAGCTCGGCGTCCGGTATCAGCATGGAAATGCGGATCATGAGGGCAGCTTAGCATGTTCGAGCATATGATCGCAATATACCATCGGTATATATCAACATGCTCGGTAAGCGTGATCTCGTGCGGTGAGCACCGCGCCGACTGCGAGCGCGAGCGCCGGTATCACGCCCGCGAGGCGCGGCGCGATTCCGACGACGGCCGCGCCGAGCGTCGGCGCGAAGATCAGCGCGACGTTGTCGAGCGAATCGCCGAAGCCGAGGATCGTGCCGCGCCGCTCGGGCGGTGCGAGCTCCGCGATGCGTGCGTCGAGTACCGGGCGCAGGAGCGAACCGCTCGCGGCCCACAGCACGATCGCGGCGACGAACGCCGCGATGCCGTTCGCGACGCCGATCGCGGCGTAAGCGATGACCCCGAGCACGAATCCGCCGAGCAGCGCTTTGCGACTCCCGAAGCGTTTCGCGATCGCGCCGACGAGCAGAATCTGCACCGCCGCTCCGGCGCCGCCGGCGACGGCGAGCAGCGCGCTCGCGCCGCCCGGTCCGAGCCCGAACACCTCGCTGAGATAGAGCGAGAACGTCGTGAAGAAACTCGTGAACGCGAAGATGTAGAGAAAGCGTCGCGCGAGCACGTTCCCGATGCCGGGGATGCGCGTCATGATGCGGACGTCCGTGAACGACGTGCGCGTCGCACGCGGCGCGTGCGATTCCGGCAGCAGCGCGGCCGTAACGGCGACGTTGATCGCCTGCAGAGCGGCCGCAACGAAAAACGGCACGGCGAAGCCGAAGTGCGCGAGCGCGCCGCTCGCGATCGGGCCCGCGACGAAGCCGAGGCCGAACGCGGCGGTGCCGAACGCGAGGGCCTGCGGCCGTTGCTCGTCCGTGGTCACGTCGGCGACGTACGCGCTCGCGATGCCGAGGTTTCCGCCGCCGAGTCCTTCGATCGCGCGCGAGAGGAAGAGCAGCGGCAGTCCGCCCGCGAGCGCGATCGTCAGGTACGCGACGAACGACGCGAGTTGCGATCCGAGGAGCGCGCGCTTGCGTCCGAAGCGATCGCTGAGCGCGCCCCACAGCGGCGACGCGAGCGACGCGCAGACGGCAGTCGTCGTCACGAGCGCGCCCGCGACGACGTCGGGCGCGCCGAAGCGTTTCGCAACGAACGGCAGCAGCGGGATGAGGATCGTGAAGCCGAGGATGTCGAGAAACGTGATGCCGTAGAGCGGGATCAGGCTTCGCGGCAAACCGCGCGTCAGCGGCCGCTCTTTCCGATGCCGCGCCAGCGCACGACGATCGACGCGAGCGCGTAGATGGCGATCAGGAAGTAGCAGATCAGGACGAGCCGCGTCTCCGGTCCGACGATGCCCTGATGCACGTTGTGGATCTGCACGACGATGCCGACCGTCGCGACGACGAACAGCACCGCGCTCAGCGCGTTGCGGACCACGAGCGAGCGGATCATGCCGCGGGAATCGCGTACGCGACGATTTCGTTCGCTTTGAAATCGTTCGTCCAGAACCGCTCGCCGTCGCACGCGAGCGACACGCCGACGAACGGCAGCGTCGCGACGACGACGAGTGCGGGCGCGGGTGACGACGGCACGACGTAGCCGATGCGGCAGCGGCCGGTCTTCGAGCCGAGCCAGAGCGAACAGTACAGCCGCTCGCCCGACCACGCGAGCCCGATGATCTCTTTGCCGACGTCGATCGTGCGCGCGGGCGCGCCGTGCGCGTCGAGCCGATGCACGCGCCTGAGATGCCGCTGCGAGAGCCACAGATCGGTGCCGTCGTACGCGAGGAACGAACCGGTCGCGTCCGGGCACGGCAGCACGTCGCTCGATTTGAAACCGTGTCCGGGCACGTAGCGCCGGATCGTGCGATCGTCGGTGTCGCCGTCGGCGATCACGAACCGCATTTCGTCGCCGAGCATCGTCGCGCCGATCGGCCGGCCGGGCGCGCTCGTCTGTTCGAAGACCGTTCCGTGGATCGGATCGAGGCCGTAGATGCGGCTCGTCTCGAACGAGCCGATCCAGAGATGTTCGCCGTCGTGAGCGAGCGCCTGAGGCGCGGGCGCCGGCGAGGGGATGCGGACGAGCTCCGCGACGGCGGGAAGGTGCGACGCCTCGATCATCGACCGACCTTCGCCCGGAGAACACCGCGGAACCTGGCGCGGCGGTAACGGGCGCACGGGCTCCGAAAGACGCGGGCGTGAAGTTCGCCTTCGTCATCCACCCGACGTCGTTCGACGACGTCGTGCGGTACGAACCCGGAGCCGTCGGCAAAGGCCGTCCGTTGATCGCGAAGATCATGGAGTGGATGCCGGCGTACGTCGCGGCGCACGTCACCGGCGTGCGCACGCCGGACGGCCGGGAGACGGAAGGGTGGTTCGTCGCCGCACCGTTCATGCCGGAGACGATGCTCGCGCTGCCGCGCGAAACGGTGTACGCCAAGATCTTGGCCGCGATCGACCTCGGCGCCGGCCTCGGCGCGGAGATCGTCGGGCTCGGCGCGTTCACGGGCGTCGTCGGCGATGCGGGCATCACGCTCGCGGAACGGTCGCCGATTCCGGTCACGACGGGCAACTCTCTCACGATCGCCGCCGGCGTTCGGAGCCTCTTGCGCGGCGCGCACGAGATGGAGATCGATCTCGCGACGGAGACCGCGGTCGTCGTCGGCGCGACGGGCTCGATCGGCTCGGCGTGCGTCGAGCTGCTCGCGCCGCACGTCGCGCGCGTCGTGCTCGTCGCGCGCAATCGGACGCGGCTCGAACGCTTCGCGGCCGACGTGCGCGAACGCGTCGCATGCGAGATCGTGACGACGACGGACGTGCGCGAAGCCGTGCCGCGCGGGCGCCTCGTGTTGACGGCGACGAGCAGCACGCAAGAGCTGATCGAGCCCGCGGATCTGCAGACGGGCGCCGTCGTCTGCGAACTCTCATTGCCGCACGACGTCGGCCGTCGCGTGGCCGTCGAGCGTCCCGACGTGCTCGTGACGGAGGGCGGCAACATGCGCGTCCCCGGCGCGCCGAGCTTCGCCCGCGTGCGCGAGCCCGGCTTGCAGTTCAACTTCGGCTTGCCCGGCGGCACCGCGCTCGCATGCATGTCGGAAACGATGGTGCTGGCGCTCGAGGAGCGGCGCGAATCGTACACGCTCGGCCGTGGCATCGATCTCGCGAAGGTGCGCGAGATCGACGCGCTCGCGACGCGCGCGGGGTTCGAACTCGCGAGCATGCGTGCGTTCGAAGTCGAGATCGACGCCGCGCGGATCGCGGCGACGAAGGCCGCGGCTCGCGAACGCCTGCGGACCTTCGCGTGAGCGCGCGCGAGCACGGTTACGTCGTCGATCTCCGCTGGACCGGCGCGGCCGCGGGCCCGACGCGCTCGTATGCGGCGTTCTCGCGCGAACACGAGCTCGCGTTCGCGGGAAAGCCCGCGCTCCGCGCGTCGGCCGACCCGTTTTTCCGCGGCGACGCGACGCTCCACAACCCCGAAGAGATGCTCGTCGCGGCGCTCGCATCGTGCCACATGCTCGGTTATCTTGCGTTTTGCGCGCTCGACCGGCTCGCCGTGGTGGAGTACACCGATTCGGCCTACGGGACGATGACGGAAACGAGCGGCTCGGGCGCGTTCACGCTCGTGACGCTGCGGCCGCGCGTGGTCGTCGACGACGATCGCCTCGAGCGCGCGCGCGAGTTGCACCACGACGCGCACGCGGCGTGTTTCATCGCGAACTCCGTCAACTTCCCGATCGTCTGCGAACCCGAGATCGTCCGGGCCGGCGCGTGAAGCGCGTCGTGTCGGTGTCGCTTGGCTCGTCGTCGCGCGATCACCGCAGCCGCGTGCGTCTGCTCGGCGAGGAATTCGAGCTCGAGCGCATCGGCATGGACGGCTCGATCGATCGCGCCACGCGGAAGTTGCGCGAGCTCGACGGCACGGTCGATGCGATCGGTCTCGGCGGCATCGACGTGTATCTCTATGCGGGCGCGAAACGCTACGCGTTGCGCGACGGTTTGCGGCTGCTCGCGGCCGTCGAACGCACGCCGGTCGTCGACGGGAGCGGGCTCAAGAACACGCTCGAGCGCGAGGCCGTGCGGTTTCTGCACGACGAACTCGGCGTCACGCTCGCCGGCACGAACGTGCTGATGGTGAGCGCGCTCGATCGGTTCGGGATGGCGCAGGCGCTCGTCGACGCCGGCGCGGACGTGCTCTTCGGCGACTTCATCTTCGCGCTCGATCTCGACAAGCCGGTGCGCGGCCTCGCCGAGTTCGAAGCGCTCGCCGAGCGATACCTTCCCGACGCATGTAAGCTGCCGTTTCAATTCTTCTATCCAACGGGCAAGAAGCAAGACCGGCCGCCGCAGCCGAAGTATCCCGAGTATTATGCGGAGGCGCGTATCATCGCCGGCGATTTCCATTTCATGCGGCAGTTCATGCCCGATCGTCTCGACGGCAAGCTCGTGTTGACGAACACGGTGACCGCGCGCGACGTCGACGAGCTGCGCGCGCGCGGCGTGGAGCGCCTCGTGACGACGACGCCCGATTTCGGCGGACGGTCGTTCGGGACGAACGTCGTCGAAGCGGCGCTCGTCGCGCTCGCCGGCAAGGCCTGGAGCGACGTCACGCCCGCGGACTACGCCCGTCTCCTCGGCGAGCTCGCGCTCGCGCCGCGCGTGATCGATCTCGCTGCTTGAACCACGTCCTCGGGCGATTGCTCGCGCGTCAACCGTACGACAGCGCGCGGACTGCCGGCGGCCCCGCGCTACGGCGCGTGCTCGGAAAGCCGGGCCTCATCTGCGTCGGCTTGGGCACGATGCTCGGCGGCATCTTCACGACGGTCGGCGCCGGGACGGCGGAAGCGGGACCGGGCGTGATCGCGTCGTTCTTGCTCTCGGGCCTCGCGTGCGTGTTCGTCTCGCTCTGTTACGCCGAACTCGCGTCGATGGTGCCGATCGCCGGTAGCGCGTACACGTACGCGTACGCGACGCTCGGCGAAGCGGTCGCGTGGATCATCGGCTGGGATCTCATCCTCGAATACGGCATCAGCGCCGCGCCGGTCGCCGCGTCGTGGTCGGGCTACGCGCAGGCTTTTCTCAGCGATTACGGCGTGACCTTACCCGCGTGGGGGCGCGTTGCGAACCTCGCCGTCACGAACGGACGCCTCGATCTCGCTCACAGTCAAGTCGACGTGCTCGCGGTGCTCGTCATCCTCGCGATCACGGCGCTGATCTCGATCGGCATCAAGGAGTCGGCGTCCGTGAACACGGCGCTCGTGTACGTCCAGGTCGTCGCGATCGTCGTGTTCGTCGTCGCGCTGTGCGGTGCGCTGCATCCGGCGAATTTCCATCCGGCGTTTCCGCGCGGGCTGCACGGCGTCGTGAGCGGTGCCGCACTCGTCTTCTTCGCGTACATCGGTTTCGACACGGTGACCGTCGCTTCGGAAGAAGCGAAGCGGCCCGAAACGGACGTGCCGTTCGCCGTCATCGCGTCGCTCGCCATCGGCGCGGTCATGTACGTCGCGATCGCCTGGGTCACGGTCGGCGTCGTACCGTGGCAGCACATCGATCCGAACGCGGGGATGGCGGACGCCGTCAAACGCGGCGGCAACAATCCGATCGTCGTCGCGATCGTCACGGCTGGAGCGATCGCGGGTACGACGACGGTGATGCTGACGTCGCTGCTCGGCCAGGTCCGGATCTTCTACGTGATGGCGCGCGATCGGATGCTGCCGTCCATCGTATCGCACATCGATCCGCGCACGCGCACGCCGCTGATCACGACCGTGACGACCGGCACGATCGTCGCGTTTCTCGCCGGCATCGTTCCGCTCGACAAGTTGTTGTCGCTCGTCAACATCGGCACGCTGTCGGCGTTCGCGATCGTGTGTGCGGGCGTGCTCGTTCTCCGCTACGTGCGACCGGAGGTCCGGCGGCCGTTCCGCGCGCCCTTCGGACCCGTCGTCGCGACGATCGGTCTCGCGATGTGTCTCTATCTCATGATCGAAGGGCTCGGCGGCGCGACGTGGTTGCGTTTCGTCGTGTGGTTCGCCGTCGGCGCGGCGGTCTATGCCGTCTTCGGATATCGTCATTCGCTGCTGCAACCGGATACGAAGTGAGCGCCACCGTTCCGCGGCGCGCGCTGCCGCGCGTGCTCGGACTCTTCGACGTGTCCGTCCTCGCGTCGGCGGCGATGGGTCCGGCGTACAGCCTCGCTGCGACGATGGGGCCGATGGTCGCGGCGGCCGGCGACGCCGCGACGCTCGCGCTCGCGCTGCTTGCCGCGATCATGCTCTGCATCGCCATCAGCTTCGCTCAGCTCTCGCGCGTGATGCCGAACGCGGGCTCGTCGTTCAGTTGGATCGCGAACGCGTTCGGCCCGCAAGCCGGGAGCTACGCGGCGTGGCTGCTGCTGCTCTCGAATTACTTCGCGACGATGACGACGGCGCTGCCGGCCGCGACGTACACGCTCGATCTCGTCGCGCCGCAACTCGCGACGTCGCCGCTGTGGGACGCGATCGTCGGCGCGCTCTGGATCGCCGCGAGCACGCTGCTGCTGTATTTCGGCTTGCGCCCGACGGCGTTCACGACCGCGATCTTCTTGCTCGCCGAACTCGGGGTCGTCGCGGCGAGCGCGATCGCGGCGCTCGTCGTGCATCCCGCGCCGGAGCATCTCGCTGCCGCGGCGCGCGTCCCGCTGCCTTCTCCGGCCGTCGGCATCGTCAGCGCGATGGTGCTCGCGATCTGGATGACGGACGGCTGGGAAGTGTCCGCGGCCGCCTCGGAAGAGTCGACGGGGCCGCCGGAGACGCCCGGCCGCGGCGGCGTCTACGCCTTGCTCGCGACGACGGCCGTGCTGCTGCTCGCGATGGCGGCCTATCTCCACGTCGGCAGCGTCGCCGGCTTCACGGCGAATCAGACGGACGCGATGGCGTACGTCGCCGATCGCCTCGGAGGCCCGGTCTGGCATCTGACGATCGTCGCGACCGTGCTCGTCTCGACCGCCGCGACGCTGTGGACCACGGTGCTCTACCTCTCGCGAAGCGTGTACGCGATGGGGCGCGACGGCGTCTTACCGCGCGCGGTCGGCCGTCTCGACGCGCGGTCGATGCCGACGAATTCGCTCGTGCTCGTCTTCATCGGGGTCACGGCGTTCACGCTCGTCACCGGCTTCTGGCCGACCGCCGCGAGCGTGCTCGCGCTCGTACTCGACGGCACGTCGGTCTTCCTCGGCGCGCTGTTCTGTCTGTCGGCGCTCTCGGCGATCCGGCTGCTGTCGGCGCGAGACGACGTCTCGCGTTGGCAGCGCATCGCCGTGCCGGGTTTCGGCGCCGCCGCACTCGCGGCGATCATCGCCGTCGACATCGCGCAATCCGACGCGGTGACGCGCTCGATCGAGGTCGGCGGCCTCGCGCTCGGCGTCCCGTTCGCCGCGTGGCGCGGCGGCGGCATGCGGCTCCGCCGCCCGAAGCTCGCCTCGTAGCGTCACCGCGACCACACGTACGCCGCCGCAGCGCCGGCCGCGAGCACGGCGGCGACGATTCCGGTCGAGGCGGACGGGACGAACGGAAGTGCGGCCGCCGCGACGCTGCCGGCCGCACCGCCGAGCATCTGCGCGGCACCGAGAACGCCCGCCGTCAGCCCGGCGTCGGGTCCCGCATCGGCGAGCGCGGCCGCGAACGCGCTCGGTGCGGAGATGCCGAAGGCGAACGCGACGGCGGCGAACGTCGCGACGAACGTGAGCGGCTCCGGGTCGACGACGCCGGCGACGCACGCTGCGACGCCGGCCGCCGCGCCGAGAACGACGCCGAATGCGAACACACGCTCGGCGCCCATGCGCGGAGCGAGACGTCCGGTCGCGAGAGAACCGCACAAACCCGCCAGCGCGTTGAGCGCGAACGCGACGGCGTACAGGCCGCGGGGTAGATGCATCTGCGCGACCAGCACGAACGGCGACGCACCGATCAGCGCGAAGTACGCTCCGAACGCGCACGCGATGAAGACCGCGAGAGGCACCGTGCGCGGTAGCGCGAGCGCGCGGCGATATGCAGTCATCGCGCCGTCCGAGCGAAGGGTCGCCGTTTCCGGCAGACGCAACGCGACCGCCGCGAAGAGGACGACTCCGATCGCGATCAACGCTCCGTACAGCCATCGCCAGCCGGTGACGGCGAGGATCGCGACGCCGAGGAGCGGCGCGATCGTCGGCGCCAGCGCGTTCAACGCCGTGACGTACGCTTGCAACGTGGCGGCACGTGCCCGTTCCCGCGACACGTCTTGCACGACGGCGCGCGCGACGACCGTCCCCGCGCACGCGCCGACGCCTTGGACGAAGCGCGCGACGAGCAGGACGGGCACGTTCGTCGCGACGGTGCAGCCGACGCCGGCCAGCGTGAAGAGCGCGAGGCCGAAGAGTAAGACCGGCCGCCGGCCGTAGCGGTCCGATAGCGGACCGATCGCGAGCTGGCCCGCTCCGAAGGCGAAAATGAAGACGGACAAAGACGCTTGCACGGCGCCTCCCGAAGCTCGCAAGGCGCTCGCGATCGACGGAAGTCCCGGCAGGCTGACGTCGATGGAAAGCGGCGGCAACATCGTGAGGCCGCCGAGCAGCACCATGAAGGCGAGACCCGTCGTCGCGCCCGGTGCCCGGCGCGCTCGATCCGCGCTCATCTCAGCATTCGGCGTTCGAAGCGAAAGGAGTAGGTATCCCGAGGGGCGATATTAGGATGACCTAACACTCGCCGTACGGACGGATCGCCCCGATGATCGTTTGCCTCTGTAACGCGCTGAACGAAGCGTGCATCCGTTCCGCCATCAACGCGGGCGCCTCGACCGTGAGCGACGTGTACGAAGAGTGCGACGCGTCGCCGCGCTGCGGTCAGTGCGGCCCGGACATCAGCCGTCTGCTCCGGACTCCATCTGTTTCGGCATCGGCCCCATCGCGCTTTGAAGGTAGTTCGGCAGCCCGAGCTGTTTCACGAGATCGAGTTGACGCTCCAGAAAATCGACGTGCTCTTCCGAGTCGATGAGGATCTTCGTCGCGATGTCGCGACTGACGTAATCTTTTTCGGTTTCGAATAACGTGATCGCGGCCGCCGTGTCGTTGCGCGCGATCATCTCCAGATCGAGATCGCTGCGCAGCGCTTCTTCGGCGTTCTCGCCGATCCGCAGCTTACCGAGATCCTGAAGATTCGGTAGACCGTCGAGGAAGAGGATGCGCTCGATCAGCCAGTCGGCGTGCCGCATCTCGCCGATCGATTCTTTGTAGATGATGTCGCCGAGTTCGTGCAGTCCCCAGTGCCGCAACATGCGCGCGTGCAAGAAGTACTGATCGATCGCGGTCAGCTCGTTGAAGAGCATCTTGTTCAGTGCGGTGAGGGCGGCGGTGCTTCCGAGCATACGGCGTAATGCCGCACCCCGGGCGGCGTCTCCTCGCCTTCGCTTTACGCCTCAGCGCGTGCGCGCGGGTGCGAGCAACGGTGCGACGTCCGTGCCGGTTTCGACGCTCGGTAGGTAGCGCGGCGCGCGGCGCGCCCGAGAGGCCCGCTCGTACGCCGCGCCGATCCGCAGCAACGCGCGCTCGCTCCACGCGCGGCCGATGAACGAGATGCCGACGGGCAGGCCGCGCACCGCACCCATCGGCACCGTGAGGTGCGGATAGCCCGCGACCGCGGGCAGCGACGAAACGCCCGCGCCGCCGTTGTCGCCGTCGACCGTGTCGGTGCGCCATGCGGGCCCGAAACTGGGTGCGATCAAGGCGTCGAGTTTTTCGCGAACGACGAGCCGGTCGATGCCGTCCGGTCCCGCGAGACGGTGCGCGAGCGCGCGTGCGGCGAGGTAGCGCGGATCGCGTTGCCCGCGCGACGCTTCCGCTTTCTCGAACGCGTCCTGACCGAAGAGCGCGAGCTCGCGCGGGTCGTTCCGATCGAATGCGATCACGTCGGCGAGGGTGCGCGTGCGCACGGTCGCCGGCGTCGCGGCGAGATACGCGTCGAGATCGGACTTGAGATCCGTGTCGAGCACTGCGTTCTCGGCCGCGCCCAGACGCGGGTCCGGTTTGTACGCGGCGAATTCGACGACGGTCGCGCCGTGCGCGCGTAACACGGCGACCGCCCGCGCGAAGACCGCGTCGACGGCCGGGCTCGCGGCGGCGGTCGCGAAGCCGAGAACGCCGAGCCGCATGCCGGCGAGCGACGCGGTCGATAGCCCTGCCCCGTAGTCGGTCTTGTGCGCGTCGGCGTCGCGTGTCGCGGGGTCGCGCGGGTCGCTGCCCGCGATCACCGTCAGTAACGCCGCGACGTCGGCGACGCTGCGCCCCATCGGCCCCGGCGTGTCTTGGACGTGCGAGATCGGCACGACGCCCGCGCGCGAGATCAGGCCGACCGTCGGCTTGAGTCCGACGAGCCCGTTCATCGACGACGGACACGTCACGGAACCGTCCGTTTCGGTGCCGACGCCGACGGCCGCGAGGCTTGCGGCGATCGCGGCCGCGGTGCCCGACGACGAACCGCACGCGTTGCGATCGAGGGCGTACGGATTCTTGACGAGACCGCCGACGGCGGACCAGCCGCTGATCGACGCGGACGATCGTGCGTTCGCCCACTCCGAGAGGTTCGTCTTACCGATCACGATCGCGCCCGCGTCGCGCAAGCGCTTCACGAGCGGCGCGTCGCCGCGTCTCACGTTCCCGGCGAGTGCGTCCGAACCGGCCGTCGTCGCGGTACCGTCGCCGGACTCGACGTTGTCCTTGATCAGCACCGGGATGCCGTCGAGCGGGCCGCGCGCACCGCGTGCCGCGCGCGCACGGTCTGATGCGAGCGCATTGTCGAGTGCGTGCGGCGCGAGTGAGATCACGCTGTGCAGCGCCGGGCCGCGAACGTCGATCGCGGCGATGCGCGCGAGATACGCGCGCGTGATTTCTACGGACGTCGTGGTCCCGGCGCGCAGCGCGCCGCCGAGATCCGCGACCGACCGTTCGACGACGCCCGTCCCGGGGGCTTCGGCGCGTGCCGCCGGCGCGAGCGCGAGCACGCACGAAAGCGGCACCGGCAACAGAAGGCGTGCAATGCGCATCGACGTCGATTGCCTCGCCCCGCGAAACACTTCCTCTACCCGAAACATCGGCCGCGATGCGCCGTATGATTCCGCGTGATCGTCCGCTTCCTATCGGCATTCGCGCTCGTTGCGATCGTCGTCTCGAGCCGCGCCGCGGTCGCCGCCGGTCTCCCGGAGGCGGCCGTTCCCATGCTTCCCGCGGCGCCCGCGATCGACGGCCGCATCGGCGACGCGTGGTCGCAGGCCGCGAGCGTCTCGCTCGGCAGCGACTTCACGAATCGGCGCAACGCCGACGAAACGACGGCCGTTCGCGTCGCGCAGATCGCGGGCGCGCTCGTCTTCGCGTTCGACGTCACGCAGAGCGAGCCGATCGTCGCGTCCACGACGACGAACGGTTCGAGAGTCACGGGCGACGATTACGTCGGCGTCGCGCTCTCGCCGAACGGTCCGCTCGGCTTCCAATACGTCTTCTACGCGAATCCCGCGGGCGCGCGCTACCAGACGTCGAGCGAGAACAGTGCGTACACGCCGTCGTGGGATGCGGCCGTCGTGCGGCGCACGGGCGGCTACACGGCGACGTTGCGCATCCCGCTCGTCATCATCCGCAGCGGCGGCCGCACGACGTGGCGCGCGCAACTCTTCCGCGCGACCGTCCACGCGAACGCGCTCGACGTGTGGGCGTACGACGAGCACCAATCGAACTTCGGCGACGCGACGTATTTCGGAACGCTCGACGGGATCGGGAACGAGGCCGGCACGACGACGACGCGTCCGCGCCCGCGCGCGCAGATCTACGGTCTCGGCGAACTGACGACGAAGGCGAACGGCGGCGATACGTCGCGCGTCGGGGCCGATTTCGCGTTGCCCGTGAGCCCGACGGCGTCGCTCCTCGCGTCGATCCATCCCGACTACTCGAACGTGGAAACGGATCAGCAATCGATCTCTCCGACGGCGTTTCCGCGGTCCTACGCGGAAGTGCGGCCGTTCTTCACGCAGGCCGCGCAGTCGTTCAACAACACGTTCTCGTGCACCAACTGCCCGCAGCTGTTGTACACGCCGTCGATTCCGACGTATCGCGATGCGTACGCGGCCGAGGGCACGCAGGGGCCGCTGACGTTCGCCGCGTTCGATGCGGTCGGCGTCCGGCGCGACGACAGCGCCGAAACGCTCGACTACTTCGCGTCGAACACCTATCGCGCGATGGGCGTCAGCGTGCAGAACGTCACCGTGAACGAGGGCGGCGGCTTCCGCGACGAGGTCAGCTCGCTCGCGGCGGGAGCGCTCAACCAGCACTCGCACATCGGCGCGTATCTCGACTACGGCACCGAGAGCGGAACCGACGTCGCCGATTCGCGCCAAGGCACGTACTATCAGACGGGCGTCTTCTATGCGACCGCGACGACGACGGGCGTGCTCGATTGGCAACATCTCGGGGCCGACTTCGCGCCGGCGGATGCGTACGTCGCGCAGAACGACGTGACCGGACCGCAGCTCTACCTGAACGAGACGATCCCGTTCAAGGCGAAGACGATCCTCCACGATCTGTCGTTCAACACGTACCTCGCCGACTTCGAGAATCACGCGCGTCTGCCGTCCCAAAACGATCTCGGCTCGCAGGTCAACGTCGACTTCAGCGACCTCCTGACGGTGCACGCCTTCTACAGCGAGACCGCCGTGCGGACGGAAGCGAACGAGTATCTCCCCTTCGACGGAAGCGGCGTGCTCGTCGGATACAAGTATGCGACGACGACGCCGAGCTACGTGCAGTTCGATGCCGGTCCGTACTATCACGGCCGTCTCGTCGCGTCGGTGTATCTGACGACGCTTCCCGTGCTACCGAAGGTGAAGGTAACGCTCGAGGCAGATCGCAGCAGCTACGACACCGCGTATCGTGCGGAGACGAGCGGAACCCAGTGGCTCGAACGCGCGTCGCTCGACTATCAGGCGAACAAGGAGACGCAGTTCGATCTCGGCGTCCGCCGCATCATCGGGCCGGCATTACCCGTGTCGTTCGCACCGCCGAAGTTCACGCCGCTGAACGCGAGCAACGTGACGGCCGCGCTGCATTTCCTCAGCCGCAGCGGGCGCAGCGAGATCTATCTCGTCTACGGCGATCCGAACAGTCTCGTGACCACGCCCGCGTTCTTCGCGAAGTACATCTTCTATCTCGGAGCGCCCAAGGGCACCTGAGGCCCGCGCCCGCGCCGCCACAGCAGCAGCGCGCCGAGCGCCATGTACGCGGCGAACACGTATGGGAAATAGAGGCTCGGCGCCGGCGGAACGGGATAGACGCTGCCGACGGCCGGGATGATCAGGAGCGCGAGCGTTCCCGCCGCGACCGCGACGTGACGCGGCCGCAACTCGCCGCGGCGGCGCAGATACAGCGGCGCGCCGAGCGCGACGAACGCGTAGATCGCGACGAAGCCGAACGATCCGAGCGTGGCCGTATCGTTGAACGCATCGATCGGTGAGAGGCCGGCGGCGAGCATGCCGATGCCGACGACGAGGCACGCGAGCGAGAAGACGGCGAGCGCCACGTGCGGCGTTTGGAAGCGTGCGTGCGATCGCGCGAGCGACGGGGCGAAGAGCCCGTCGCGACCCATCGCGAACACGATGCGCGCGCCCGCGTTGAGCGCCGCGAGCGTGATCGAGAACGAGCTCAGGAGCGCGCCCGCGTCGATCGCGAGTTTGAGCGCGGGCGCCCGCACGGAATCCGCGAGCGCGTCGAGCGGCGTGCCGAGCTTGTCGAGCGGCGTCGCGAGACCGCGTGCGCCGAGCACCTCCGCGTACGCGCAGACGACGAAGAACGCGCCCGCGACGAGGACGCTCGCGATGACGGCCGTCGGAATCGTACGCAACGGATCGCGCGCCTCTTCGCCGAGCGACGTCGCGCTCTCGAAGCCGACGAGCGAGAAGATCGCGACGACCGCGCCGAGACCGATGCCCGGCAGCGTCGCACCGCGCAGCGAGAGTTGATCCGCATCGAACAGCGTGCCGTGACGCGCGAGCACGAGCGCCATCAGCACGACGATGAGCGACACCGAACCCGCTTCGAGCAACAGCAGCGTGATCGTCGAGAGCCGGATGTCGCGATATCCGAGCGCGAACGCGACGAGCAGGCAGCACGCGAGCGGAACGTACGATCCGGTGTGCACGCCCGCCGCGCCGAGCAGCGCGTTCGAGAACACCGCGAACCCCGTGATGCCCGCCACGCCGACGAGCGCGTAGGCCCACAGCAGCGACCAGCCGCACAGGAGGCTGCCCCGAACGCCGAAGGCGCGCTCCGCGAACGTGTAGATCGAGCCGCTCGAACTCGAGCGCGACGCGAACTCGCGGATGTTGAGCGCGACGGCGAGCAGCATGAGCGAGCCGAACGCGTACGCGAGCCAGCTCGCGTTTCCGGCCGACGCGTACATGAGCGGCACGATGAGCACGGGCGTCATCGTGGGCCCGAGCATCGCGATCGATTGGGCGAGCACTTCCCACACGTTCAGGCAATGCGCTCGCAGCCCCGGCGCGACGGTAGCGCTCACGCGACGGCCGCGTTCCCCACGTCGTGCAGGACCTCGCGCGCCGCACGCGCGCCTTCGCGAGCCGCGCCCTCCATGAATCCTTGCAAGATCACCGAGCAATGCTCGCCCGCGAAGAAGACGTTGCCTTGGCGCACGCGTTCGTAGCCGGCGATGCGCACGTATTGGCCGCGCAACCAGCCGGAGTAGCTGCCGCGTGCGAACGGATCGGCCGTCACGTGGCTGAGCGTCGCCTTGCCGGTGAAATGCGCGCGCGCGCCGGGCCACACGCGTTCGAGTTCGTCGACGAACGCTTTCGCGTACGCCGCGGTCGCCGGCGTGGCGCTCGTCGTGTACGGCGCGGGCGGGTGAAGCGCGGCGCTTTCGGTCGCGGCGGCGAAATCGACGAGCAAGGCCGAGCGGCCGCGCTGCCCGCGCGACGCTTCCCACGTCTGGACGAACGGGCCGTCGTATGTCAGGTCGCCGCTGCTCTCGCCCGGCCACGGGCCGGCGCCGCGCCAATACCGCTCGTCGAATTGCACGATCAGCTTCGAATGGTCGCCGTAGCCGAGTTCGTGAATCGCGGCCGTCTTGCGCGCGTCGAAGTGCGCCGCGCCGAGATCGATGCCGCGCAATACGGAAAACGGCACGGTCACGATCGCCTTGTCGACCGTCTCGACGACGGTGCCCGCGTTCGTCGCGAAGGTCAGCGCGATGCGGCCGTCCGCGCGGCGCGCGATCGCCTCGAGCCGGTGGCCGAGCAGCACGCGCTCGGGCCCGAGGTCGGCCGCGATCGCACGCGGCAGCTGCTGGTTTCCGCCGAGGATGTGGTAGCGTTCGTCGGATGGTCCGAGCGTCACGAATTCGCCGGTCGCGTCGTTGTAGTGCGGCTGGCGTCCGAGCCAGTAGATCATGTTGAGCGCGCTCTGCGCGTGCGCGTCGATGCCGTACTCGGCGACGTACTGCAACTCGATGTACGTGCCCACGTCGGAGCGCAGCCCGCCCGGCACGAACCGCTCGATCCAGGCACTCAAGCTCATCTCGTCGAGCTCTCGCCCCGCAGCGGTCGAGCGATCGAACGTGGTGACGGGTCCGGCCGCGGCGATCTGTCGGCGGAGTGTGGCGTACACGGGCCGGAAATCGTGGAAGAGCGACGGTTCCGGATAGTACGCGCCGCGCTCGAAGATCGTCTGCTGCGCCGCGCGCGGCACGCCGGCGAGCACGTCCGTGAGCGCGAGCCGGTAGCGCTTCGCGAGCGCCTGCATCGTCGTGTGATCGGAGTCGATCAGCTCGCCGCCGTATTCGCTCGTCTGACCGTCGTTCCAAAACGCCGTCTCGGAGTGCATGCGCCCGCCGACGCGGTGTTGCGCCTCGTACACGGTCGCGCGGACGCCCGCATCGCGTAACGTCAGCGCGGCCGAGAGTCCGGCGATGCCCGCACCGACGATCGCGATCCGCGGCGTTCGCGCGTTCGCCGCGAGGACGCGCGTCGCCGGCACGACGCTCGGGATCGCGCTCGCGGCAACGGCACCGCGCAGGAACGACGCGCGTCTCACGCCGTTACAGCCGGATGTCGGCGCTGAGGAACGCGTTGAACGGCAGCTTCTGGCCGACGAATCCCGTCTGCGAGTTGTTGTACCAGCTGCCGTACGGATAACGCAATTGGATCGGCGTCTCCGCCTCCGAGACGAAGTTGCCGGCGGGCGCGAGCAGGTTCGATGCGAGCTGCGCGTAGACGCACGTCGACCCGTTGTCCCACGGATACTTGCGCTGGAAGCAGAGGTCTTCGATGCCGGTCGTCGTCAGCGTGACCTTGATGTTGCGGCTGACCTCGTACGAGAACTGCGCGTTGAGCGTCAAGCGCGTTGGTTCGCGCAGCGCGCCGAAGCTGTCGAACTTCCCCGTGTACTTGTCGGGAATGAAGAGATAGTTCGAACACGTCTGCGTATTTGCGACGTTATTCGTCGGGGTCGTGGTCCCGGTGCACGTGAGCGGATCGTAGCCGGGATACGTGAGGGGCGAACCGTAGAACGAGCCGGAGCTGTACGTCGCGCTCGGCGTGAACGCGAACTTCTTGTGTTTGTAGTTGAGCACGATCGTCGCGACGTCCGGCGTCTCGTACCCGTTCGCGCCTTGGAAGGGCGCGGGAAGGATGTCGTACGGCGTGTACTCGCCGTTGCGATCGAGGAGCGGTTGCAGCGGATCGTTGTAATATGGATTCGCGATGCTCCCGCCGGCGCACGTCGGATCCGGCGTGCCGGCCGCCGTGTAGCACGCCGCCGCGGCGACGCCCGTCGACGTCGAGCCGCACTGCGCGGCGTTCGTTCCGCTCGCGCACGCCTTCGTGTACGCGTTGTAGTTCTTGATCGTCTGGTTGAGGTTGTCGATCTCGTTGTTCGTGCCGCCGCCGAAGTTGTTGTACTTCACGCGGCTGCGCGTGAACGTGTAGCTGAGCGAGCCGGAGAGGCCCTCGCGATCGAAGTCGCCCTTGCGGATCTCGAACTCGACGCCGTAGTTGCGCTGCCGCCCGACGTTGAGTCCGTCGAGCACGCCCTGCGCGCCGATCGGAATGTTCGCGAGCTGATCCTGCGTCGAGCGATAGAACGGCGTCAGCTTGTACGAGATGTCCGTATTCTTGAAATGCTGCTCGACCGAGAAGTCGTAGTTGTTCGAGTACGACGGCCGCGCGTCGTGAAACGGCGTGTTGAAGCCGTAGGGAATGAACTGGCCGAGAAACGAGGGAGAGTCCTGCTGTACGACGTTGTACTGCTGGTACGACGTTGGCGCGGGCGCCGCGTAGCGACCGTAGGAGCCGCGAAGCACGACGTCCGGGTCGACGCTGTAGGTGAACGAGAGGCGCGGTTGGTAGGCGGTGAAGCTCACCGTGCGCGGACTCGAGTTCACGAGATTCGCATTCGTGCCGGCCGGACACACCGAGGCTCCGGTTAGCGGATTGACGGAGTTTCCATCGGCGTCCGCGCACTCGGTGCCGTCGGTCGTGAATTCGCGGTTGTACGCCGCATACCAGAACGCTCGCGCGGGGTAGTCGGACACGGTGTCGTCGAGGCGGTAATTAAAGTTCTCGACGCGGATGCCAGCGTTGATCGTCGTCTTCTCGTTCGGATGAAATTGATCTGCCAGCGAGACGGCGCTGAAGAACGGGGTGATCTCGTCGACCTGCGCGTTTCGGCCATCGTTCGTGACCAAATTCGTCGCGCCGTTTACGGCTGCCGGTGAGCCGGCCGGCGGTGCCGCAGGTAACGATAGAGTCGATCCGGGGAAGCCCGGAGCCGGGGCTCCGGTGAATCCATACTCGTTGAGGCTGCCGAAGTTATTCGTGCTCCCGTCCGCATTATAGATCGGCGCGTAGCAACCCGCATACAAACCCGTAAACGGGCTGTAGCAGTTTCCCTTCTTGTCGACGAGGTCGGTCGTGATCGAGCTCGAGTAGTTATTGCCGTCGTACGTTTCGAGCTTTTGCGTGTTGTACGATCCGGTCAACGTCAATAAATTCTGCGCGTTGATCTGGTTGACGTACTGCGCGGTCGCGCCGAAGGCGTTACCATGGACTTCGTAATCTTGGAGTTCGCCGCCGTACGTGAGGTACGCGCTGACGGGACCGTTGAGGAACCAGTCGGTGTATTCGCTGTATCCGTACAGTCGCAGGTATTGGCTCGAGCTGAAGTTCTTCTGATACTGTAGCTTGAGAATCGACGCGTTGTGATCGTCGGCGTCGCGTTCGTTGTTCGGGATAACGCCTTCGAAGGGAACGTGCGACGGGCTCGACGGTGACGGGGCGTAACCGATATTCGCCGCGTTCGGAGGTGCGAATAGTGCACCCGTGTAGACGGTCGTGTCCTCGTAGGTCGGCGTGCCTACCGCGTTCGCGAGATAGTTCTGACCGCCGAGGTCGTTCACCGAGCTGTAGAAGGCGCTCTGGATGTCGCTCGTCACGTACAGGAGCTGGATGTCGTCCTTGAGGCCGCCGCTCTTGTGCGGGAGATAGACGTGGAAGTTGCCGATCGTGTCGCGCTCCGACGTGTGGGCGATCGCGTAGTTCTGTCCGTCCGAGAAATACGTCGGGCCGCTGCCGTCGTAGACGCTGCCGTTGAGGCCCGTCGAGATCGCGAGGGGATAGAAGAACAGCGGCACGCCCGCGCCGTTGAATTGATCCGAGTAGCGATAGTCTTGGTTCTCGCCGCCGAAGCCGACGTAATACGTGAAGTTGCGATTCGACGTCGCGCCGCTCGCCTCGACGCTCAACTTGTGGTAGAACGTCGGCGCGCCGAGACCGAGGCTGACCGTCTCGTAGCCGGGATACGAGCCCGTCTTGATGACCTGATTGATGTAGCCCGACAGCCCGGACGCTTCGGCCGACGGCGGCGTGCCGCCGGTATACGTCTGCACTTCCTGTTGGCCGAGGCTCGAGAGCGTCGTGATCGGTGCGTAGTCCGAGTCGCGCTGCACCGGGATCCCGTCGAGTTCGTTCGAGACGTCGCTGTAGTCGCCGCCGCGGATGTAGACGAGCTGATTCCAGCCCTGTTGACCCTGCGGGACGTTCGCGCCGGGAACGGTCGCGATCGCGCTGTAGGCTTGGTTCAGACCGCCCGGTCCGCCGACCGCGGCGGCGGCCGCCGCGCCCGCGGCGTTGATCGAGTAGACGTCGCTCGTGGTGCCGGGACGCACGAGCGCGCTCGACGATCGCGCGCGCACGTTGCCGATCGTCTTGAGCGTCTTCGCGAGCGCGAACGTGCCGACGGTCTGCACTTGATCGGCGAACACCGAGACGCCGGCCGCCGACGCGGAGTCGAAGCCCGCGAGCTCCGCGGAGACGACGTACGTGTCCGGTGCGAGCGAAAGGAAGTTGAACGTGCCGTCGGCCGCGGTGCGGGTCGAGGCCGATTGCGACGGCGAGTTGACCGCGACCGTGACGCCCGCGAGCGGCGCTTTCGTCGCCTCGTCGACGACGCGTCCGCGCAAGCCGCCCGTCGTCCCGGCGATGCCGGCCGCCGGTATCAGACCGGCGAGGAGCGCGAACGATGCCGCGAAGACGACGGCGATGCGGCGGATACGTGCGGTAACCAACGTTCACTCCAAACGCGGAAGAACCGGTCGCGCCAAAGGCGCGATCGGAAGTCTGTTGCCGTCTAGTCTACCTCCGCGTGTCTAGAGCGGCCACGTACGGCCGACCTAAGTTCCTTCGCCGTCTTTGTGCGTTCGGTCCGAACGGTTGGCCCGCAGACGCACGAGACGTGCCGCGAGTTGGAGGCGGAAGCGCACGTCGGGGTCGTCGAGCGCGAGTCCCGTGAGGTCGGCGGCGCGTTCGAGCCGATAACGCAGCGTATTCGGATGGATGCCGAGCGCGAGCGCGGTACGCCGGAAGGCGAAGCCCGAATCGGCGTAGCGCAGCAGCGCCTCCCGCAGCGTCGCTCCCCCTTTCCGCCCCTCGAGCGGCGCCAAGAGATCGCGCAGGAACGCTTCGCGCGCGCGTGCGTCGCCGAGTAGCACGCGCGGCACGAGGACGTCCTCGTACGCGGCGACGCGCCCGAGCCCGTCATAACCGAGCAGCTCTTGCGCCTCGCGATAACTGGACCGCGCGCCGTCCGTCCCGGCCGCGAGCCGCCCGAAGACGAAGCTCACGTGTTCGCCGGCGAGATCGCTCGCGAAGTCGGCGACCGGGACGTCCGCGGGTAGCAGGAACGGAACGCGATCGAGCGCGGCGCCGAGCATCGGCCGTTCGACGCCGAGCGACACGAGATGCCGGCGCAGGCGCTCGACGAACAGGTCCCGGCGGGCGACGGCCTCGCGCGCGAGCGGCAGCGCTTCGTCGAGCCGTGCGATGCCCGCGCGATAGGTCACGGCCGGATCGAAGCCGAGCAGCTGCGCGCGCTCGAGCATCTGCGGCGTCGTGGCCGGCGCCTCGAGTAAGGAGAGAAAGGACGTGTAGCCGAGTCGCGACTCCACTTGCGCGAGGTCGCGCTGGTGCGCGATCTGCAATGCCGCGACGAGCGCCCCGTGCTCCGCCGCGCGATGATCGAGATCCGCGAGCGCCGCATCGCCCTCGATGATCCACACGTAACCCGCGATGTCGCCGCCGAGCCGGATCGGACAGACGAGCCGCGCTTCGAGTTC
>CAJCIN010000236.1 GCA_903970385.1 Rhodospirillales bacterium
CGCCGCGGGCGTACCCCTCTGGTCGTGCGCACCGAATGCCTCGCCGCGGGAGGCGCGACGTTCGAACCGATTCGCGATCTCGTCTACGCGGTCGCGGATACGGCCGCGCTCACCGTCGACGCGTCGGCGCACGCCGCTCTCGACCGCGGCACGTTCTTCCGGTCCCTCGAATCGACCCTTCACCGGCTCTCGGAGCGACGCACGATCGTCTTCTGCGTGGAAGACCTTCACTGGGCCGACGCGGCGACGCTGGAGTTTCTCGCGTTCATCTCGGATCGCATCGCGCGCTCGCGTCTGCTGATCGTCGGGACGTATCGCGACGACGAGATCGCGACGACAGTGCCGTTCGCAGCGGCGATCTCGCACATCGGCCGAGCTCCGAGCACGCGGCGGATCGTGCTCGGGCCGCTTCCGGATGGCGACGTGCACGCGATCCTCGGAGACACGCTCGAAGCGGTTGCCGCCGCCGACCGATTCGAGCCGAAGCAGCTACGCGAGATCGTCGCTCGCGCGGAGGGAAATCCGCTGTACGCGGAAGAGCTGCTGCGCGGGCTCGTCGAGGGCTCCGACTCACACGCGGACACGACGATCGGCGCGTTGACGAACGAACGGCTCGAACGCCTCGATCCCGTAGCGCGCGACGTCATCGCGATCGCGGCGGTGATCGGCTACCGTTTCGACGTCGCTCGCCTGCGAACGCTCGTCGGGAGCGATCCCGAGGACCTCGCGCGTGTTCTGCGAGCCGCGCATCGTTGCCACCTCATCGTCGAGGAGCGTGACACGCCGTCCACGTTTCGCTTTCGGCACGCGCTCGTGCACGAAGCGATCAACGCGCGCGTCCTCACGATCGAGCGGCGACCGCTCCATGCCCGCATCGCACGTGAACTGGAAGCGTTGCCGAACGCGGAGCGGCCCATCGACGAGATCGCATATCATTGGTGGAACGCCGGCGACGGCGAACGCGCGCTGCCCGCGAACGAAGCCGCAGGCGATCGTGCGATGGCCGTGTACGCGTATGCCGACGCGGCGAAATTCTACGAACGCGCGCTTTCGTTCACGAGCGATTCGGATCGCGCGAGCGGGCTCTGCGTTCGAATCGCCGGCGCTTTGTCGATCGCGGGCGATCATGAGGCGTCGCTCGACTTCTACGAGCGCGCACTCGCTTACGAGCTCGCTGCGGGCCGCTATAATAAGGCAACGGACATCGTGAGACGGATCGCCGGGCGGCTCGTCTACGCCGGACGCGAAGTCGAAGCTCGCAAGCGTCTCTCGACCTTCTTGCGCGAGCAGGACGAGCATCTGAGCGATGTCGAGTCCCTCTTGGTCGAGGGGTGGCCGATCCTCATGGATCTGGGCGGTGGCGGCGTACGTCGCTGGCGCGAGCGTTTGCTCGCAACAGACGGCCGCGCCCGAGCCGGCGGCTCGGATGTCTGGAGTTTGCTCCTCCTGGAAACGAACGCGCACGCCGCCGTCGGCGACATCGAACGACTGCACGAGTCGCTCGATCTGCTCGACGCGAGAGCGCGAGCGGGCGAAGCCATCGACCGAGCGCACTCGCTGTTGACGCGAGCGTTGACGGCCACGTACACGGGTTACGATCCCGGAGCGCCGGCTGCGGCCATCGCGTCGACGCGCGATTTCTGCCGGAGCCACGGCCTCCACTCGGTGCACAAGTACATCGACGCGGTCGAGGCCTTCGAGCGTTATCTCTACGGCGACGTTCCCGGTGCGGCAAACGCAGCGCACCGCGCGCTCGAAGATTCGCAGGACACGAATCAACGTTCGAATCTCGCGATCGTCGCTCCGTACATCGGCCTCGATTGCGGCGATCGGCAACTCGTGTCGCTCGCGTCCGACGACGCGCTCGTGGCCGCCTTCGAGAGCGGGATCGAATCGAATCGGGTGGCGCTCGCAGCAGGCGCGGCCTCCGCCTGCCGGATCGCGCTCGGACGAATGGACGACGCGGCCGCTCTGCTGGAACGCGCGCTCGAGGGATTGCAAACGTTGTACGCGGCGCAATTCATGCTGCCGCTGGCCGCGCGGCACATTCGTTCGAGTCGCGCGCACGCACGACTCGAGGAGATCGTCGGGAGCGCACGGCCCGGCGATTCCGGAGCCGCCGCGACGGCTGCGATGGTACGGGCGATTTTGCTATCGCGCGACGGCGCGCCGGATGCGCGGCGCGCGGCAGAAGAGTCGGTCCGCCGCTATGAGGCACTCGGCTGGCCGCTGTTACAAGCCCAGGCGTTCGCGCTGTCCGGCGATCCGGCCGCGGCTCGCGCGCTGTTGCAGCGTTGCGGCGTGCGCGGTCCCCGCGTATCGCGGCTGACGTCGCGGTCGCCGCTGAGCGAACGCGAACGAGAGATCGGGAGAGCGGTCGCCGCCGGTCTCGGCAACCGCGAGATCGCGCTCGCGCTCGGCGTCAGCGTGAAGACCGTCGAAACGCACCTCACGCGCACGTTCGCACGCATGGGGTTTCGCTCGCGCGCGCAACTGGCCGCATTCGTGACGGACGGCGCGAACGCTCAGGCGTCCGGCGACACGTCACCGCCGGCGACCCCGCGGCCGTAAGAGGCGGCAACGGCGCGATCGAGTTCGTCCGGCGACATCATCAGCGTCTTTGTCGAGCACGTCGATCGTCGTCGTCGGGTGTTCTTTCACGAGCGATCGACGAACGCACGCGACCCTCGTGGAAACGCGCGGAGCCGCTCGAAAGTCGAGCGCTCCCGGAAACCGATCCGGAAGCGCTCGCCGTCGCCGTTCGCGTCGCTAGATGTTGGCCGGCTGCGCGCCGATTCTCGGCACGTACACCGTGCCCGTGATGTTCACCGGCACGACCGCCGGCGACGCGACGCTGACGTTTCCGTCGCCCGCGTATTGATCTTGGAGACCGTAGACGAGGAATCCGAGTTGATCGCCCGGTTGCAGGCGCGCACCGCCGCCGATCATGTCGACGTCGTAGTAGCCGACGCCGCGCAACGGTAGGACGTTGTTGTCGATGAGATCCCACACCGCGGGATTCGAGGCGTGTTTGATGCCGAGGCCGATGAAGACGATCGGCGTTCCGGTCACGATCCCGTCCACGCCCGCGACGTTGATGCGCACGTGCGGGATGCCGAGTTCGACGTCGCCGTTCGCGCCCGCGGTGTAGAGCGTGGTCGCCGTGGGAACGTCGAGCCCGACGCCGGCAACGAGCGTCATCGAGCCGATGTTGTACGCCGTGGTCCTCGTCCCGGCCGTGATGGTCGGAACGGCCGGTACCGTGATGGCGTCACCTGCCGACAGCGAGATGCATGGTTGCGTCGGGATGCCGGCCGCGGCGTTCTTCTCGCCTTTGAGGTATTGATTGAACCATGCGAGTTGTGCGGCATCCTCGCTCAGCGTTTTGCCGCAGCGCGAATCGACCGAATCGCCCGAGGGATAGAACAGCGTGACGTACGGGTCCGGAACCAGCGGCACGGTGCCGTCGAGCGCGGAGTTGTGGCCGGCCTGATAGCTGAGCAGACGCACGTCGCCGCCGGCACGCTGCAGGCACGAATAGTTGTGATACCCGTTGTTGAAGTTGAACAGCGTATCGCGAACGCCGATCCACACCATCGCGTTCACCTTCGGCGTCTCGCGCGTCGGCGCGAGTTCGGGCGAGGTTCCGGGGCCGCCGTTGGTCGCGATGCTGTCGCCGTTGCAGAAATAGTCGGCACTGTGATAGCCGAAGTAATCGTGCGAATAGCTGTCTTCGGTTCCCGTCGCGAGGCCGCTTTCGAACGTCTCGATCTGGAACGGGTCGTAGGTCAAGCCGGGATTGTTGCTGTTGAACTTCGAGCCTGTGGCGAAGAGCTCGTTGTTCCAGAGCGTCTTGATGACGCCGCCCGGATAGAGCGAGAAGTTCAAGTTGCTCGGCGTGATGTTCGGCGTGATCGCGCGCAGGCGATGGCGTTTGTCGATGTTGAGCAGCATCATCTGATACATGCCGCCGTAGGAGCCGCCGATCGAGCCGTACACCGGCTCGTGCTTGTCCTTGCCGTCGAGCGTCGGCGCGTAGCTCAGCCACGTGAGCCGCGCTTGCGCCCAGTCCAAGATCGAGAGATAGTCCTTGCCTTCGAAATCGGGATCCATCGATCGAATCTTGCCGGTCGTCCCGCCGCCCATGCCGCGCTGGTCGAAGCTGATGACGCCGTAGTCGGCGGCGACGAGCTCCGAGAGATTGTTGCCGACGGTGAGCCCGGCGGTCGAACTGGGTGCCGAAGAACCGAGCGTCGTGGTTCGCGTTCCGGACCAGCCCGGGGCTTGGAAGACCAGCGGATACGTTTTTCCGGCGCACAGCTGCGCGGGCTCGAACACGGTAAACGCGACGTTGTCGCCCGTAGGGGCGACGACCGTAATATTGTAGATGTTTCCCGTCCGGCAGCCCTTGGTGGGCGGGGCGGGGACGGTATTCGTCACGCCGGTGGCATCCGGCGGAGCGGTCGGGGCCGGCAGCGAGCCGGTCGTCGCCGCCACGGCGTCGGCCGTCATGCGAGAGACCGCGTCCTGTGCCTGGCCCACGCTCGGGATCGGACCCTTCGATCCGCCTCCGGAACAACCGGCGAATGCCGCTGCCGCGAGTAGCGCGAACGCCAAACGTTTCGTAGTCATAGACTCTCCTAGCGGGTGAGAGCGGCCGCGGTGTTCCGATGCTGAGTTGCGGCAGCTGGCTGACGAGGCTCGTGAACGAGGACGCGCATGCGGCACCATTCACCGGACGCACCGAACCGAGCATAACCTCCGCTCTGTGACAAATGACGAACAAAACGGCTGGCTCTCTGGCCATATGTGGGAACTGCCCGTGTCGACCGGCACCGAGGCTCGGGCTCGACATGGGCCGTGCCGAACGGGCGCCCCTCAAGGAAACGAACACGCCGGGCTGAATCAGCGACGGTCGGAGATTCGACCACGCCGAGATAGCTCAGTCGGTAGAGCACAGGTCTGAAAAACCTGGTGTCGCCAGTTCGATTCTGGCTCTCGGCATATTTATTTACGACTAACCGCGCCGCTTGCGGCGAGCATCGTCTCCGCGATCGAACCAGACGCATGACCGAAGAGTTCGGCACGCAGATTTTCTGGAAAGCCGTTGATGCGGTCGCCGGGCTCTTCTCGCCGATCGCCGTCTTAGCGGCCGTCATCGTCGGCGTGCGCCAGCTCCGGTGTCGTTACGCCTCGTCCGCCCAAACCGAATCGAGTGATTCGCGGACGTGCGTCTTTGGAAAAATCCCTTCGGGATATTTTTTGATCCACGCGCGTGCGCGGATCGCGAGGAATTCGAAGTTGGGGTATTGCGTGCGACCCCGCGTCCGCCGCATCAAGCCGATCGCGGGCGACGTGCGATCCCAATAGTACGCGACCAAACGACCGTAGAGATCCATGAACGCGTCTTCTGACACGAGTTGGTACTTGACGGTCACGCCCACGCCCTCGAACCAGTTGCAGACGGTCACTTCAGGATGCGAGACGGGATCGATGAAGCCGCGCGCTTCGAGCGCCGCGCGATAGTCCGGCTGTTCGAGACGTTTCGTGAGATTCGCTTGGACGTCCAAGAACGCGGCCTGCAGATCCGGGCTCCGGAAATCGCTTTGAATCGAGAGAACGGCCTTCAACTGATTGGCGGAACGGTTGAGCTTGAGCTGTCGTAGCGCCGCAACGGAACCCGCCGCCACGATCGCGAGCGTCAGGACGTCGATCAGCGGCTTGAAATCGAACGACACGGTTACGCCTCTACGCGAACCTTCGCCATCATTCCGCCGTCCTCGTGGTCGAGGATGTGGCAGTGGAACACGAACGTGCCGCGTACGACGGGATCGCGGAAATCGACCAGGATCTTCGCGCTGCCGGGCACGTGGTTGCGCGCGTACGGCACGTTGTAGGTGTCGCGCCACTCTCGCTCGCGCTCGGGAATCGGCCGGCCGTTCACGCTCTCGACGATGAAGTGTACCTGATGCGTGTGGAACGTGTGCACTTCCTCGCTCTCGTTGCGGAGCGTCCACTCCTCGACCGTGCCGCTCTTCGCGACGAACATCGCGGGATCGCGCATGTCGAACGACTTGCGATTGATGAAGAAGCGCGACCCGTCGGCGTTCTCTGCGAGCACGACCGTTCTATGTTGCGCCGGCGCGGTCGGAGGTGTCCGGTAGTAGTCGTGCGGCGGTTTCACGGCGACGCTCGGCATCGGGAGACGATTCTCGACGGCGTCGGGGGGCGCGGACGGATCGAGCGTGGCGAGCTCCACTGCGGGATCTTTGTCGCCCTTCGGACCGGAGTCGAAGGCGCGCGAGCGCAGCGTCGTCGCATGGTCGAGCCCCGTCACGACGAACTCGGCGCGACCGCCGGGCGGAAGCACGATGTCCGGTACGGATTGCGTTCGTTCGCTGCCTGGTAAATAGCCAACGGGAACGCCGTCTTGCGAGATGAGTTCGAGCCGCTCGCCGTCGACCGCGAGATCGAGGTTGCGCATCGACGTCGCATTGACGACGCGGAACAACTGACGTTCACCCGGCTTGACGTCGATCGCGACCGAGCCGGCGGGCCGGTCGTTCAGCGTTACGACGGTCTTCGCGTCGTCATCGCTCTTGCGCACGAGACGATGCGCGAGAAGGTAGTCGATCTTGTTTTTTGTGGAAAGATTCTTAAAGCCGCAAAAGCGAGTGGCGATCGCAGCCTCGTCGCTATCTGGGTGCAGGTAGACCTGGCGCAACACCATCACGCGTTGCCGTAGACCGCCGAGAGCCGGGTCGACGTTTTCGATTCCGTCGACGAGAATGACGCCGGCCATGCCGTTTCCGACCTGCCAACTCGTCTCGTGATGCGGGTGCGGATGATACCAGTAGATGCCCGGCGGCTGATCGGCTGCCACGCGCACGTCATACGTGGTTCGTGCGAGCGGCATGAGCAGCGTCGTCAGCACGTCGTCCGATGGAGCATTCGGCGATAACGTGAGCCCGTGAAAATGCAGATTCGTCGTATCCGGTAGACCGTGCGCATCGTCCGAGAGGATCGGCGGAAGCAAATTGTGCAGGGCCACGCGGATGCTGTCGCCGGGTCTCACCTCGAGCGTCGGGGCTCCATGCGTCGCATACGGCGGCGCGTCGGAATGGTAGAAGAACGTCGGCCCGAGCGTACGCGGGTCGATACGCGCCGACAAACCGAGCGAAGCGACGCCCCTTTCGCTTCGAACGATCGGCGGCTCCGAATACGTTGACGATCGTGCAGGTGTGCTGCACGCAGTTGCGGCCGAACAGCCGATGGCAAGCGCAAGCGCGCGCGCAAAAGCACGCGGGTCGACCCGCGTGCTTTTGCCGAGACCGGAGCGCTTAGATCGTGTCGTAGAAGACGTTCGTTCCGAGGGTAAGCGTCGTGCCGTGCGCGTCGCCGGACATACGCGCTGCCGAGAGGGTGGCACGCATGTCGGAAACGATGACCGTTTGGTAGCT
>CAJCIN010000237.1 GCA_903970385.1 Rhodospirillales bacterium
CGGTGTTCGACGTCGCACGCGACGCGATCGACCGCTCCGCCGACGCGCTCCGCCGCGCGTTTGCGGCCACGCGACCGAAGGTGGGGTCTCGACCGGCACAGTAGGCACAGCACCGATGCTGCTCGGCGCGATCGATGTAGGGACCAACTCGATCCATCTCATCGTCGTCGAATTGGATCCCCATTTCGGAACGTCGCGGACGATTTTGAAAGCGCGCGAGATGGTCCGGCTCGGCGGCGGCGACGCGCTCGTGCGCGGCTACCTCGGCAAGAAAGCGGTCGCGCGCGGCGTCGCGGCGATCGCGAGATTCGCGGCGTCGGCGCGCGCCGCGGGCGCCGTCGACATACGCGCCGTCGCGACGTCCGCCGTGCGCGAAGCGTCGAACGGCGGCGAATTCGTCGCGGCCGTGCGCGCGTCGAGCGGCATCGAGATCGAGGTGCTCGGCGACGTCGAGGAAGCGCGTCTGATCCATCTCGGCGTGAGCCGCGGCTTTCCGCTCGCCGGCAAAACCGCGTGCATCTTCGACATCGGCGGCGGCTCGACCGAGTTCATCGTCGGCGACGAGGATCGTGCGTATTTTCTGCACAGCGTCCGCATCGGGAGCTTGCGACTGTTCGAAGAGTACGTCGGCGAAGCACCGACGGCGCAAGGGTATCGCGCGCTCGAAGCGTTCGTTCGCGAAACGCTCGCGCCCGTCGCCGTCCGACTCGCCGATTACAACTTCGACACGCTGATCGGCACGTCGGGAACGGTGCTCGGGCTCGCCGCGCTCGATGCCGCCGCGACGGGCCTGCCGTCGCAGCGCGCGCACGGGTACGTGTTGCGGCTCGACCGGTTGCGCGCCTTACAGCAGACGCTCGCGAAGCTGTCGCCGGCGGAGCGCCGCAAATTGCCGGGCATGAATCCGCGCCGCAGCGACATCATCGTCGCCGGCGCGACGATCGTCGTCACCATCATGGAGCTGCTCGGCCGCGAAGAACTCGTCGTGAGCGAACGGGCGCTGCGCGAGGGCATCGTCGTCGATTACCTCGAGCGCAATCTGTCGGTCGCGCGCAAGGTCGGTGACGAGCGGTCGCGACGCTTCGACGAGGCGCACGCGCTCGCGCGCCGTTTCGGCCAGATGGACGTCCACGAGACGCACGTGGCCGCGCTCGCCGTCCAGATCTTCGACGCCACGGTCGACCTGCACCGGTTCGAGCCCGCCGATCGCGACCTGCTCTTCGCGGCGGCGTTGCTCCACGACGTCGGCCGCGCGATCGCGGTGAGCGCGCATCACAAGCACGGCGCGTACGTCGTCCGGAGCGCTGGGCTTCCCGGTTGGCGCGCGGAGGAAATCGAGACGATCGCCTCGCTCGTGCGGTATCACCGGAAGTCGCCGCCGAAGCCGACGCACGTCGAGTGGGCGAACGCCACACCCGCGATGCGAACGAAGATCGAGGGGCTCGCGGCGCTGCTGCGCATCGCCGACGGGCTCGACCGCCGTCACCTCGGCGTCGTCGGCGGCGTCTCGGCGCGTAAGGGTCCGGGAAGCGTCACGTTCGTTCTGGATGCGCTGCAAGACGTCGCGGGCGAGATGGCCGCCGCCGCGTTCAAGGCCGATCTGTTCGAACGCACTTTCGGGCTCGCCGTCTCGTTCGAAGCGACGGTCCGCGCGGACGTGCCGTCCTTCGACGATCAGCCGTCCACGCCGGCCGAGATCGAAGCGCTCGGTTGAACCGCCTCCGGCTTGCGGCCGGGCGGGCAGGTGCGCTATGGTGTTCGCGGCGGCGCTCTTCGGAACGTCCCGTTCCGCGTGCCGGTAAGGATTCCAGATGGTGGCCTCGGGCCCGAAACGCATCCTGATCGTCGACGACGAGTCGGCCATCCTCCAGACCCTCCGCTTCAATCTCGAACGCAACGGTTACACCGTGGCGACGGCCGGCGACGGCCGGACGGCGATCACGCTCGCCGCGAGCGAACGCCCGGATCTCATCATCATGGACATCATGTTGCCGGTGCTCGACGGCATCGAGGCGTGTAAGGAGATCCGCAAGACGAGCGGCGTTCCGATCATCATGCTGACCGCGCGCGATCAGGAGATCGACAAAGTCCTCGCGCTCGAACTCGGCGCCGACGATTACGTGACGAAACCGTTCTCTCTGCACGAGTTTCTCGCGCGCGTCAAAGCGCGCTTGCGCCGCCAGCCGTCCGGCGAAGGCACCGTGCGCAGCGACGCGATCTCGGTTTCCGACATCGTGCTCGATCCGTCGCGCCAGTCGCTGATCGTGCGGGGCCGTACCGTCTCGCTCGCGCCGAAGGAGTTCAGCCTCCTCCACGTGCTCATGGAGAATCGCGGCCGCGTCGTGACGCGACAGACGCTGCTCGACAAAGTGTGGGGCTACGATTTCGAGGGCGAACACCAGACGATCAGCGTCCACGTTCGCTGGCTGCGCGAGAAGATCGAGATCGATCCGAACAATCCGCTCCACATCATCACGGTCCGCAGCCGCGGCTATATGTTCAAAGAATAACGGCAACGTTATTCGGTTCGAATCGTAACGATGCTCCTCGAATGGGTCGCGGGTGCGTGTGCCGTCGCGCTCGGGTTCGTGCTCGGTCGCGCGACGCGAGGAAACGCGCTCGACGGGGTCGTCGCGGACGACGGCTCGGCGGAGATCGCCTCCGACTCACGCTTCGAGCAATTACTCCGCTCGTTGACCGTCGGAATCGTGACGGTGGATGGGCGCGGCCGCCTCGATTCGATCAATGCAGCCGCGGGCGCCATCTTCGACGTCGGGAACCGGCCCGTTCTCGGTCGCGCGATCATCGAGGTCGTGCCGTCGTTCGATCTCGACCGGCGCGTGCGGGAAGCGCTCGACGGCCAACCGTCACGCGGCCGGATCTCGCTCAACCGCCCGGCCGGCACGCGCGTCCTCACCGTCGCGACGCTGCCGATCGACGGTTCGCGCGGGGCGCTGGTGATCGCGAGCGACGAGACGCGATTGCACGAACTGGAACAGACGCGCCGCGATTTCATTTCGAGCGTCTCGCACGAACTGCGCACGCCGCTCTCGTCGATCAACTTGATGATCGAGACGATTCTCGACAACGACGGCGACATCGAAGCGATCGACATCTTCCTGCCGCGCATCAAACGCGAGGTCGACCGGATGGTGCAGCTGGTGGAAGATCTGCTCGAGCTCGCCCGTGCCGAATCCGGTCAGCTGCGACTGCGCCGCGAGCTCGTCGATCTCGCGAGCGTCGGAACGACGATCCTGAGAACGTTCGAGCCGCGCGCGGCGCAACTCGGCGTCGCGCTGCGTTTCGAAGGCGAGGAAGTCCGGATCAACGGCGACGCGGACCGTCTCGCGCAGATCTTCGTGAACCTCATCGACAACGCGCTACGGCATACCCCCTCCGGCGGCGAGGTCGTCGCCCGGGTGCTCTCGCACGACGGCAGTGCGACGCTCGTCGTGCGCGACAGCGGCATAGGCATCCCGTACAACGATCTCCCGCACGTCTTCGAACGGTTCTACGTGGTGGACCGCAGTCGCGCGCGAGAGTCGACCGGTACCGGGCTCGGTCTCTCGATCGTCAAGCAGATCGTCGAGGCGCACGGCGGCACCGTCACGGCTGACTCGGAGTTCGGTCGCGGCGCGACGGTAACGTGCGTGTTTCCGGCGGCCCGGCCGCTGCCCGCAGGCGAGACCACCTGAATGCGAACGTTTGCGGCTTGATCGTGCCGAGCAACGGACGTTCGATGAAGTACGTCACCGCGGTCGATACCGCGAACGTGATCGCCCAACCCGAGGCGATGTAGACCGTCTTCCAATGCGGATCGTCGTGGGGATTCGGCGTCGCCGCGCGCGGCACGCCGTGTTGCCACATCCAGATCATCAACAGCGTGTGCCAGAGATAGACGTTGTACGAAACGACGCCGCAGAAGACGAAGAACGGATTCGCGAGGACGACGCGCCACGCGCGTAGCGCGAGACACGAGCACGCGATGAGACCGCCCGCCGCGATCGCGACGAACGTGCGGCCGATGAGATCCCAGCGCTGGGGGCCGAGGGCGACGTATTGCACGGTGTCGGCCGACTGCATGAGCCGGAACGCCCCGTACGCACAGAGCGCGGCTCCGAGCGTGAAGACGGCGGCCGGAACGCGCAGTCGACGAACGCGCACGTACGCGACGCAGTACGCGGCGAACATGCCGCACGCGAAGAGGTCGAGATATGCCGGCAGTTCGCGGACGATCGTCTCGTCGCCGAGGCAGCACGTCGAAACCGCGTGGCGGTAGACGAACGCGATCGTGCAGAGCGCGACGGCCGTTGCGAAGGGCGACGTGCGGAACGCGCGCGCGACGAGCGGGAAGATCAGGTAGAACTGCATCTCGATCGCGAGGCTCCAGAAGACGGAGTTCGCCTTGCCGAGCCCGGTCGGAAACGCGTTCTGCACGAACAGCGCGTGCGTGAGTGCGTTGACGGCCAGATCCTTGCGGTCGAGGTATGCCGCGGACACGGCGAGCGTCGCGATGAGCGCGAGCGCGTACGACGGGGCGATCTTGACGAACCGGCGCCGCGCGAAGTCGCGAAGGCCTTCGACGCGGACGTCCGCACCGAGCGCACGCAGCGCGTGCGGGAAGCCGAGCACGAAGCCGCTGATGGCGAAGAAGAGGTCGACGCCGAGGTAGCCGTCGCGCGCGTACACGTCCACGGGCCACTGGATGCCGAACGCCGCGAACTCGGGCGTCAACCACGAGAACAGGTACGTGTGGTACACGAGGACGAGCAGAATCGCGATGCCCCGCAGGCCGTCGACCGCCTCCGTGCCGCTGCGGACGTGTTCGCGCACGCTCGAAGCTTCGGCGCCGGGCGCTCGAGCCCGTCTTAAGACGATGATAACGCAAGGATAAGGTCGAGCGCGGATACTGTTCGACGTCGCCGGACGTTTCGGTTCGAGCGATGTCCGACGAAGGTTAACGGCTCCTTAATGCGCCGTTAAACCGGTCTTATGCTGCGGCTGCGACCATCGAGGCCGCGTGCATGTCGTCGACGCGAATTGCAACGCACATCAGGAGGTTCTCCCATGTCCAGGTCCGCACGCCTTGCGGCCATCGCACTCGCCGCCGCGATCGCGCCCTCGGCCGCATTCGCCGATACGTCGATATCGGCCGCCGGCTCGACCGCGCTGCAACCGCTCGTTCAAGCTGCGGCGGACGAGTATCAGCAGAAAAACTCCGACGTCAAAATCAGCGTGACGGGCGGCGGTTCGCGCACCGGTTTGTCGCTCGTGTCCTCGAAGGCCGTCGATCTCGGCGATTCCGACATCCTCGCTCCCGACGGCACGAACGGCCTCGTCGATCACAAGGTCGCCGTGATCGGCTTCTCGGTCGTCGTCAATCCGGCAGCGGGTGTCAAGGGTCTCAGTAAAAAGCAAGTCCAGGATATCTTCACGCTCAAGGTCACCAACTGGAAAGACGTGGGCGGTAAGGACCAGCAGATCACCGTCATCAACCGCCCGGCGAGCTCGGGGACGCGTGCGGTCTTCATGAAGACGCTCATGGGTTCGATCGACACGCTCCCGCCGACGCTGACCGAGGACGCAACCGGCACGGTCGTGCAGAAGGTCGCGCAGACGGCTGGCGCCGTTTCGTACGCCTCGTTCTCCGGGACGCACAACGCGTCGGGCGTGAGCGAACTCGCGATCGACGGCGCTGCCGCGACGGAAGACAACGTGATGACCGGAAAATATCCGTTCTGGTCGTACGAGCACATCTATACGAACGGTCCGCCCTCGAAGGACATCGCGAAGTTCATCGCGTTCCTGCAAGAAGACACCGCGGTGTTTAAAAAGACGGGCTACATCCAGATCCGCGACATGAAAGTCACGGAAAACAACCGCTAGTTTCGAGACGCGTGTTCGCCGAAGGGGACGATAGGTCGGGATGGTAGGGGTCCGCGCCAGCAAGGCACATCGTGACGAGGGCATCGCGCTCGTCGTCCTCATGTCGTGCAGCGCGCTCTTCGTGATCGCGATCGCGCTCATTCTCGGCTTCCTCGCCTTCAACGGCACGCGTCTCTTTTGGGGCGATCACTATTCGCCGCTGAAGTTCTTGTTCGGTACGGACTGGGACGGGTTCGGCGGACACTACGGGGCGGCCACGTTCATCGCGGGTTCGCTCGTCGCGACCGGCATGGCGATCGCGATCGGCGGACCGCTCGGCGTCGCGATCGGCGTCTTTTTCTCGGAGCTCGCGCCGAAGCGTGTCGCGACCGCGTTCAAGCCCGCGATCGAGGTGCTCGTCGGCATCCCGTCCGTCGTCTACGGCTGGCTCGGGTTGACGTTGCTCGTGCCCGCGATCGCGACGGTCTTCCATCTCCCCGACGGCGACGGTCTCCTCGCCGCCGGCATCGTGCTCTCCATCATGATCCTGCCGACGGTGATCTCGCTCTCGGAAGACGCGCTGCGCGTCGTCCCGAACTCCCTCCGCGAGGGATCGGCGGCGCTCGGCGCCACGCGCTGGGAAACGATCACGAAAGTCTTGCTGCCGTCGGCCTCGAGCGGCATCGCGGTCGCGGTGATCCTCGGCGTCGCGCGCGCGATCGGCGAGACGCTCGCCGTGCAACTCGTGCTCGGCAATGCGGCGATCTTGCCGACGTCGCTGCTGAAACCGGCGGCCGCGCTCACGTCCGAGATCGTCATGGACATGGGCGACGCGCCGGACGGTAGCGGTTTCAAGCACGCGCTCTTCGCGATGGCGTTTCTGCTGCTGCTGATCTCGATGGGGTTGATCCTCTTGATCCGCCTCGCGCTCCGGCGCCGGACGTAGTGGCGCAAGCGGTGATCGCACAGCCCGCCGTCGCGCGTCTGCGCGGCAGCAACGCGCGTTCGCGCCGCATCGTCGATCGGATCGCGACGGCCGCGCTCTGGGGTGCGTCGAGCCTCGTCGTGCTGCTGTTGCTGCTGTTCATCGGCTTCGAATTCTACCGCGGCGCGAGTTCGATCTCGTGGCAGTTCCTCACGGGGTCGCCCACCGCCGGCACGGCGGGCGGCGGCATCGGGCCGCTCATCTTCAACTCGTTCTACGTGTTGATCCTCACGCTCGCGTTCACGGTGCCGATCTCCGTCTGCGCGGGCATGTACTTGCAAGAGTACTCGGCCGGCGGCCGCTTCAAAGCGATCGTGCAGTTCAGCGCGGAGTCGCTCGCGACGGTCCCCTCGATCGTGATGGGACTCTTCGGTCTGCTCGTCTTCGTCTCTGCGTTGCACTGGCATTTCACGGCGCTCGGCGGCGCGCTCACGTTGACGCTGCTGAATCTGCCGGCGATGATGCGCGTGACGCAAGAAGCGCTCGCGGGCGTTCCGGGCACGTATCGCGAGGCATCGATGGCCTGCGGTGCGACGAAGTGGCAGACCGTTCTCAAGGTCATCTTGCCGAGCGCGATCGGTCCGCTCACGACGGGCGTCGTGCTCGTCTCCGGCCGCATCTTCGGCGAGACGGCCGCGCTGATCTACACGGCCGGCGCGTCCGTTTCGTACGGTCGCAGCGCGTACGACGTCAATCCGTTCCACACGGCGGAAACGCTCGCCGTCGGACTGTACCAAGTCCATCGCGAGGCGCTCGTCCCCGACGTCGATCGGATCGCCAACGGCTCGGCGCTCGTCCTGCTCGTCATGGTGCTCGTGTTCAACGTCGTCGCGCGCGTCGTGGGGCGCGCGCTAACCCTGCGCTTCACCGGGAAGGCTCGATGATCCAATCGCAACCGGCCGCCGCGCCCGCGCTCGCCGACAAGATGAAGATCGAGAATCTCGACATCTTCTACGGCACGTTCCAGGCGATGAAGCGCGCGAACCTGAGCGTGCCGGATCGTCACGTCATGGCGCTGATCGGCCCGTCCGGCTGCGGCAAGTCGACGTTTCTCCGGGCGCTCAACCGGATGCACGACCTCACGCCCGGCGCGCGCGTCGAGGGCAAGGTGACGCTCGACGGCGTCGACATCTACGCGCCGTCGATCGATCCCGTCACGGTGCGGCATCGCATCGGCATGGTCTTTCAGCGGCCGAACCCGTTTCCGAAGTCGATCTTCGAAAACGTCGTCTACGGCGCGAAGATTCACGGCGAGAAAAATCCGAAGCGTCTCGCCGAAATCGCCGAGAAGAGCTTACGCGCCGCCGCGCTGTGGGACGAAGTCAAAGACCGGCTCAGCCGCTCCGCGCTCGATCTCTCGGGCGGTCAGCAGCAGCGCTTGTGCATCGCGCGCGTGCTCGCGGTCGAACCCGAAGTGATCCTCATGGACGAGCCGGCGTCGGCGCTCGACCCGATCGCGACGTCGAAGATCGAAGATCTCATCGGCGAGCTCAAAAGAGATTACACGGTGATCATCGTGACGCACTCGATGCAGCAAGCGGCGCGCATCTCCGACTTCACGTCGTTCTTCTTGCTGGGCGAGCTGATCGAGGTCGGCACGACGTCAGATATTTTCACGCGGCCTCGCGACAAGCGCACGGAAGACTACATCACCGGCCGCTACGGGTAGCCGACCCGCCGCCCTATGCCGACGAGTGGATAAATCGGAGGGCTCATGATTTACCGGGCACAGCACGGAGCCGCGGTCGCACGCGGCGCATCGGCGGGGATGCGAATCACGATGACGGCCGCCGTACTCTTCGCCACCGCCGCGGCTCCTTGTCTTGCGGCTCCGCCGGCATTCGTCGCGCCGGCCGGTTGGCGTGCGAATCCTCCGGACCAGAACGCCCCCGCCACGGCGAGCCCGGTGATGCAATGGCACGTGCCGGGCGACACCACGACGAGCCTGACGTTTCTCCACACGTCGCAGTCGTACGACGATTCGCTCGGCGCGATCCACACGAACCTCGCGACGAACAAGATCAAGCCGGCCGTCGACAAGGACCTGCCGTGCCAGGGCAAGACCGCACACGTCGTCGAGTTCACCGTCGGGCCCGACGCGCACAAGATCGTGATGAATCGCCTTCTCGTGCCGATGCTGGACGGCGTTGCGGCGATCACGTACTCGCACGAGGACGGGTCGAAACCGGATCCCGACGTGGTAAAGGCGGAGTCGGACTACTGCGCCGCGAGCGGCACCTGACCGCCGCGAACCGGCCCGAGGGAACGAACCCGAGTCGAGAACTGTCGACTGACCTAGTGTCAATCACATTCAGACTGGGGATTCATGTCCAATATCGTTCAGACCGCCGATAAAGCCGGCACGTTCAAGACGCTTCTCGCCGCGGTCAATGCCGCCGACCTCGCGACGACCCTCGAAGGCAAAGGACCGTTTACGGTCTTCGCTCCGAACGATGAGGCGTTCGCCAAATTGCCCGCGGGCACGGTCGATGCTTTGCTCGCCGACCTTCCGAAGCTCACGAAGATTCTCACGTACCACGTGGTGTCGGGAGACGTCCGCGCCGCCGACGTTGCGAAACTGCACAACGTCAAAACGGTCGAAGGCGGCGACCTTCACATCCACGCGAACGGCGGCGTAAAGATCAACGAATCGAACGTCATCGGAGCCGATGTCGTCGCCGATAACGGCGTCATTCACATCATCGACGCCGTGCTGCTACCCTCGAACTAGGAGTCCTCGTAGCGCGAGCGGCCCGGTGTCGGGTCGCTCGCGCTTACGATCGTCCCTTCTTGCGGAGACCCGCGACGGATCGCAACAGGCCGCCGAACTGCTCACGCGCGACGTCGTAGCATTCGCACGAAGCGCCTTCGAGGCCGGCGCGATCGACGATCGAGATGATGCCGTGACCGTAGGTGATGAATCCGGCCTTCTGTAGGGTGCCGGCCGCGATCGTGACCCCGGAGCGCTGCGTCCCGAGCATCATCGCGAGATACTCGTGCGTGAGCGGGATCTCGGTCGAGTCGACGCGATCCTGCGTCATCAGCAACCAGCGCGAGCACCGTTCGTACACGTTGTGGAGCCGATTACACGCGGCGAGTTGACCGAGCATGTTCACGTACGCCTGGACGTAGCGGTCGAGAAGTTGGCGAAACGTGTGATTCGCTTGCAAGCGGTCGAAGAGGCCGACGTCCATGCGGATGGCCGCGCCGGGAACCTGGCAATAGGCTTCGTTCGCGGTCGTCGTCGCGCCGAGGAGCAGTGGAATGGCCGAGACGCCCTCACGACCGATCGTGCCGACTTCGATCTGGCTGCCGTCTTTCATCCGCGTGACGATCGAGAGGACGCAATCGAGCGGGAAGAAGACGTCTTTGATTCGCTCGTCGGGCCGATAGATTTGATGGCGTACCGGAAGCGTCACGAACGTACCGCGCTCGAGTACGAGCGCGATTTCCGGTTCTTGCAGACTCGCTAAGATCGCGTTGAGGCGCAGCGCGTCTCGCGTGACGGGCGTCGCGGCCGCGCGCGTCGGCTGCCGGCTTTTGGTTACCACGTACTACCCATTCGATATGACGAGCGATTGGCCCCCGATCCCTCGAATCGGTCGAATGTTCGCTTACCAGGCGGAAATGGTCAAATTTACACAGACGGATCGACGTTTCGAGCGCGATGATGTCCCATGGACAACCTGCGCGTGATCGAGTTCCACGGCGATATCGACATCGTTGCGAAAGACTGGGTCGAGCGCGAACTCGGCCGGCTCGAAGTCGCGGGTGACGAGGCGTTCACGATCGTCGACCTGACGCGCGTGCGGTATCTCGACTCGACGTTTCTCAACGCTCTCATGGCCGTCCGGAATCGGATGGCGAAAAACACGCCGGATCTTCGGATCTCCCTCGTCGCACCCCGCGTGGGCAACATTCGGCGGCTGTTCGAGATGGCGAAGTTGGACGCGGTGTTTCCGCTGTTCGACGACGTGCCGTCGGCCCGTCGAAGCCTCTTCGCCGTGTTGCCGTTCTCGCTCGCGACGCCGGCGTGATGCGCCACGGGAGAATCTAATGCTCGAATCTCTCTTGCTCTGTACGGCTTGCGCGCACGGCGTCGGGTTCCATACGGGGTCGGGTTGTGAGGTGCGTCGCTGCGCGTGCCCGCACGACAAGCACAAGCTCATCGATCGCGCGATGTCCGACGAACGAATCGAGCACCGCACCCTGTGGGCCGCGATCGCGCCACACCGCGCGCTTCCGTAGGCTCGTCCACTTTCGTTTCGCGCGGCGGCGCTTGACGGTGCGGGGAGTGGTGCGGGCGAAGCACGGCGAGCGTGCAACGTCTCCATCAGAACGTTTCCTTTCGCGTGTTCGCGGCGGCGGACGATCCGTTTGCGCCGGATGACGTCACGCGGCTCACCGGGCTAACGCCGACCGACGTCCGGCTTCGGGACCTACAGCGCGAGCGGCCTCGAAACTTCAGCTAGTGGGAATTCTCGCCATCTTCGAGTGGCGACATCAACGAAAAAATCGAGGAGCTGTCACGCTCGCTGCACTCCGCAGCGGCGGGATTGACCGATATCTGCGGCCTTCAAGAATCCGAGCTGCAGCTTCCGATCGAGACCGGGCGGCAAGCGGTCGAGATCCGCATCCCGGCAGGTCTCATAGATCTCTTGCAAGTGCTCGGCACCGAGATCGACTGCGATCTGTACTGGCCACGAAAGCAACAATTCATCGACGGCACCTGCGTTCATTGCGGGCTATCCGAAATGTGCAGCGTTGCCGAATTGCGGTGGTCGATCGGCGGCCAATTACATGCGGCCGAGTGGCAAGCGAGATACTCGCTTTCCGCGCCCCCACCTCATGCCATCTCGAAGTTTTCGCCCGATGCGCCCGAATATTGGCCACGGCTAGATCGAAATCTCGAGGCGGCATATTTCGAATCGCTCGACATCCTCCAATTCAGCTCGGACTATTGGCCATGCTCCGGATCCATAGCTGAGATATCGGCCGAATCGCACCTCTCGAATTTTCTCGACGTACTCGAGAGATACGTTGGGCCGTTGATCGGCGACGCACGGGCGAGCTCGCGAGTGACGATATCCCTGCTGGAACGCGGCGACTTCCAAGGCAGTGCCGGCCTTCGCTTCGACAAGAGATCGCTCGAGAGAATTCATCGGCTCGGCGCTTCGCTCTGTCTTCGTTTATCGTCGATTCCCGTGCCGAACGTTCAAGCCGATGGAACGTGCTTCCATTGCGACAAGCGACTCCTCGGCGACGGTCAGAGCGATCGTCATTTTTGACCAGCGTATCAATCGCCGAAGCCTTTCAGCGAGGTCGCGAACGGCGGCCGGTGAGCGTTGCCGACGCAGGCACTCGCATCCAGGCGCTTCGCATCGCGCGTCCGCACGAAACGGACGATCAAGGCGTCGGTGCAGTCGGATTCGCCGTCGTGCGACTCGTGTGGAACGAGGATCTGCCGGGCGCGAGGATGCGGTCTCAGCGTCGAACCTGTCTTGACGCAGTGCCGAACGGAAGCCCACGCTCGGCGCACGGCGTCGGACGATGAGGCCATCGTAAAAGGAACAGGTCCGGAGCGCTTCCACGCTGCCGGACCTGTGATGTGGTTGCGGGGGCAAGATTTGAACTTGCGACCTTCGGGTTATGAGCCCGACGAGCTACCGGACTGCTCCACCCCGCGACGGGCGACGCTGAGTATACACGTTGCGGCAAGCGGTGTCAAAGAGGATTCGCTCGCGGGGAACGCCGCCGATCGTCACGGAAATGCGCGGGAGATGATCGACCCCCAAACCACGGCCGCGGACGTCGAACTCGGCCGTCTCGTGCGGCGGCTGCCGAAGGTGCAGCTGCATTGCCATCTCGAGGGGACCGTGCGCGCAGAGACGTTCCGCGCGCTCGCGGCCGAACGCGGCGTCGACAGCGAGCGAGCGCGCGGAACGCTCGAAGCGACGTATGCGTTCGCGACGTTCCGCGAGTTCTTGCTGACGTTCGCGGAGGTGTGTAAGACCCTCCAGCGGCCGGAAGACTACGCGCGGCTCGCGCGCGACTACGTCGTCGATGCCGCCGCGCAGAACGTGCGGCATGCCGAACTCTTCATCTCGCCGTCGGTGTGGACGTTCTTCCACGAGGACCTCGACGTGCGCGAGACGGTCGCCGCGATGCGTGCCGTCTTCGACGACGAGGGCGCCCGGCGCGGCGTGACCGTCGCCCTCATCTGCGATCTGACGCGCAACTTCGGCGTCGAGCGCGCGTTCGACACCGCGCGCGTCGCCGTCGGGCTGGCCGAGGCCGGGTTCGGGGTGGTCGGAGTCGGGCTCGGGGGCGACGAAGCCAACTTCCCGCCCGCCCTCTACCGCGAGCCGTTCGACTTCGCCCGCGCCCACGGTCTGCACGCCGTCGCGCATGCCGGGGAGGCCGCGGGCGCGACGAGCGTCCGCGACGCCGTCGAGATCCTCGGGGCGGAACGCATCGGGCACGGGGTTCGCGCCCTCGAAGACCCGGCCGTCGTCGACCTTCTCGTCTCGCGCCGCATCCCGCTCGAACTGTGCCCGACGTCGAACCGGCTGACGGGCGCGGTCGCGGCCGGATCGCCGCACCCGATCGCCGAGCTCGACGCGCGCGGCGTCGTCTGCACCGTGGACGCGGACGACCCGGCCCTCTTCTCGACGACGCTCGACGAGGAGTACCGCATCGCCGGGCGGGCCTGCGGAGCGGCCGCGCTCGTTCGCTTCGCGGCCAACGCGATCGACGCGAGCTTCGCCTCGCCCCGGCGCAAGGCGTCGTTACGTCGCGAACTTTCCGCCGCGGCCGGCCTGGAAACGAACCCGGCGTAGCGAAGGTTACTACCGATATGGCGGGTCACACGCATTTCGACGAGTCGACCGAGGAGTATCTCGAGGCGATCTACCGCCTCGAACGCGAGGGGCCGGGCGTTTCGACGTCGCTGCTCGCGAACGATCTCGGCGTCGCGCCGGCCTCGGTCTCGGGCATGCTGAAGAAGCTGACGGCCGAAGGCTACGTCACGCATCGCGCTCGCGGCGAGGCGAAGCTCACACAAGAAGGCCTCAAGGTCGCGGTCCGGGTCATCCGGCGCCATCGCCTGGCCGAGGTCTTCCTCACGCAGATGCTCGGCATGGCGTGGGACGAGGTGCACGAGGAGGCATGCCGCCTCGAACATGCGATCTCGGCCAAGGTCGAGGAGCGTCTCGTCGCCGTGCTCGGCGATCCGCAAACGTGTCCGCACGGCCACGCGATCCCGCCGCTGGATCTCAGCGATCCGATTCGCCCGGGCGTCTCCCTGTCGCAACTCGGGCCGGGCGATACCGCTCGCGTGCACGGCGTCACCGAAGAGATCTCGGAGATCTTGCGCTATCTCGCCGAGATCGGTCTGCGGCCCGGTGCCGATATCGAAGTGTTGGAGAAAGCGCCGCTCGGCGGCCCGGTGACCGTGCGCGTCGGCGAAACGCGGCACGCGATCTCGCTCGAACTCGCCGGCATGGTGACGGTGCTGCCGGCGGCGGCATCCGCTCCCGGGGATCTCGTCAGCGCATAGCGTGAAACGGAACCACGTGCCTGCCGGAAGACGGCGGGCATGAACGCGCATACGCCGGTCACGATCGCGCTCGTTCTCGTCAACATCGCGGTGTACGTGTTCATGCAGGTGCATGGCGGTGCGAGCGAGTCGAATCGATATTTCATCGCGGGCGTGCTCGACGGCCCGGACGTGCTGCAGCGCGGGCAGTGGTATCGCATCGTCACGAGCGCGTTCATGCACGAAGGCCTGCCGCACATCGCGCTCAACATGTTCGCGCTCTTCCAACTCGGGACGTTCGTCGAAACGATGCTCGGAGGCTGGCGCATGTTCGTCGTGTACGCGATCTCACTCGTCGGCGGCGGCTTGGCCGTCGTGTATTTCAGCCCGGACGTACCGACGCTCGGCGCGAGCGGCGCGATCTTCGGACTCTTCGGCGCGCTCTTCGCGATCGGTCTGCGCATGGGCAAACCCGGCCGCGCGTTGATCTCGCAGACCGTGCCGGTGCTCGCGCTCAACCTCGTCTTCACGTTCGCCGTGCCGTTCATCTCGAAGGCCGCGCATCTCGGCGGTCTCTTCAGCGGCTTCGCGGCGGGGTTCCTGTTCTACGCGATGCGGCGGCGCGCGCCGGCCGCGCTCGTAACGGATGCGGCGACGGGTGAATCGACCGAGGCGGAACTGCTGCCGCCCGCATGAGCGCGCCGCACGTCGCATCGATCGAATCGGTCTTCGCCGAGTCGGGCCCGCTCGCGTCGCGTCTTCCCGGCTTCGAGGCTCGCGCCGGGCAAGTGCAGATGTCGCAACTCATCGAGCGCGGGTTTCTCGAGAACGCGCACACGCTCGTCGAAGCCGGCACGGGCGTCGGAAAATCGCTTGCGTACCTCGTGCCGGCGATCCGCAGCGGGAAGAAGATCGTCGTCTCGACGGCGACGATCGCTCTGCAAGAACAACTCGTTCGCAAGGACATTCCGCTCGTCGTGAGCGCGCTCGGCGTTCCGACGCGCGTGCAACTGCTCAAGGGTCGCGGCCATTATCTGTGCCGCGCCAAGCTCGACCGGATGCGCGGCGAACGGCTGATCGCGCCGAGCGGGACGATGGAAGCGATCTGGGACTGGGCGGATCGCACGGAAACGGGCGATCGCGCGGAATTGCCGTTCGCGCCGCCGGGGCTCGAATGGGAGTCGCTCGACGCGGACGCGGACGATTGCGTCGGCGAGTTCTGCGACCGGTTCCGCGACTGCTGGTTCTTCAAGCATCGCGATGCCGCGCGTTTCGCCGACATCGTCGTCGTCAATCACGCGCTGTTCTTTCTCGACCTCGCGATGGGCGGAACGTTACTGCCGCCCTACGATTACGCGATTCTCGACGAAGCGCATCAGTGCGAATCGTGGGCGTCGGCGGCGCTCACCGCGACGCTCTCGGCATCGGGCATCAATCGCTTGATGCGGCGCGTACACCGCACGTATCATCTGCCGGCGAGTTACGATGCGGAGATCGACGAATCGATGCGCGGCCTCGCCGCGACGCTCGCGCGCGTGCCGGGCGAACGTTATCCGCTCGCGGCGAACGAGTCCGCGGCGGACGCGCTCGCCGCGGTGCAACGTTCGTTCTACCGGCTGGAGAATTGGGTCTACGCGAACTGGCAAGCCGCGCTCAAGCGTCCCTCCGAAAACGTCGCCGAAGCAGAGCGCCGTCGCGATCTCGTGATGCGCGGCGTGCTCGCGCACATCGCGACGGTCGATCGCACGGCGCTGCCCGACGACGAAGCGATCACGTGGGTCGAGCGCACGGACGGCGAGGGGCGTTACGCCGTCAACGCCGCACCGTTCGACGTCGCTGAGTATCTGCGCACCGCCCTGTTCAGGCGCGCGCAGAGCGTCGTGCTCACGAGCGCGACGATCGCGACGGGCACGTCGTTCGCGTTTTTGAAGCGCACGCTCGGCGTCGACGAGGCGCAAGAATACGTGGCTCCGTCGCCGTTCGACTACCGCGTGCAGGCGCGGCTCTTCGTCGCGCCGCCGGATTGCAACCCGAAGGACGCGCGGTTCGCGCGGCGCGTCGCGCCGCTCGTCGAGGAGATCCTCGACATCACGAGCGGCCGCGCTTTCGTGCTCTTCACGTCGTACGCACGATTGCACGAAGTGTACGCGCTCGTGCGCGAGCGGATCGTCTTTCCGACGAAGTTGCAAGGCGAGATGCCGCGCGCGCATCTGCTCGAGTGGTTTCGGCGCACGAAGAACGCGGTGCTCTTCGCGACGGCGACGTTCTGGGAAGGCATCGACGTCGTCGGCGATCAGCTCTCGTGCGTGATCATCGACCGGCTCCCGTTTCCGTCGCCCGGCGATCCGATCGTCGCGGCCCGCTTGGCGGCGCTCGAGGCCGCGGGTCTATCGAGTTTCGAAGAGTTCATGATTCCGTCGGCGATCGTCCGCCTCAAACAGGGGTTCGGGCGGCTCATCCGATCGAAGACGGATCGCGGCGTCGTGGTGCTGCTCGACGGGCGCGCCGCGTCCATGCGCTACGGCGACGGCATCGTCGCGGCGCTGCCCCCGGCGCGGCGCGTGAAGACGCTCGGTGAGTTGCGCGACTTCTTCGTGAGCTAGTTCACAGTGCGGCTCCGAAGGGCCGCGCGCGCGAGGCAACGCGATGCCGCGAGGTGGAGCTACGCCTCGAATGGATCGCGAGTTCGTCCCCATCGGCAAACCCATCGAAGAGCGTCCGCGCTGCCTCGCGTGCGGAACGCTCATCGAAGGCTTGCCCGAAGGCGAGACGTTTCGCCGGCGCGGCGCCTTCGCGATCGTCGTGCAGTGGCGCATCTGCTCGTGCGGTGCGTTCGCGCGAACGCAGCGCGTCCGCCGCATCGTGACGGGGCCGCCCGAACCGGGCGAACCCGGCGACACGCTCGGCGCCTAGTCTTCTTTTCCGGCCTCCGCCTTCGCGCGTTCTTGCAGCTCCGCGACGACGCTCGAGTCCGCGAGCGTCGTCGTATCGCCGAGCATGCGGCCCTCCGCGATATCGCGCAACAGACGGCGCATGATCTTCCCGCTGCGCGTCTTCGGTAGTTCTTGCGTGAACGTCAGATACTTCGGCGTCGTGAATTTGCCGAGTTTGTCGCCGACGTGCTTGCGCAACTCGTCGCCGAGCTCGGGCGAGCCCGGGTTCGATCCGCGGAGCGAGACGAAGCAGCAGATCGCCTGACCCGTCGTGTCGTCCGTCTTGCCGACGACGGCCGCTTCCGCGACGGCGGGATGATCGACGAGCGCGCTCTCGACCTCCGTCGTCGAGATGCGATGGCCGCTGACGTTCATGACGTCGTCGATCCGGCCCATGAACCAGTAGTCGCCCTCGACGTCGCGATTGCAGCCGTCGCCCGCGAGATACATGTGCTCGAACTTCGACCAGTACGTCTCGACGTAGCGTTCCGGTGCCCCGTAGATCCCACGCAACATCGAGGGCCACGGACGCCGCAGCACGATGTAGCCGCCGCCGCCGAGCGGCACGCTCTTACCGGCCTCGTCGACGATGTCCGCGAGGATGCCGGGAAACGGTTTCGTCGCGCTGCCCGGCTTCGTCGTCGTGATGCCGGGCAACGGCGCGATCGCGATCGCGCCGGTTTCCGTCTGCCACCACGTGTCGACGATCGGGCAGCGACCGCCGCCGATGTGCTCGTGATACCACATCCACGCTTCGGGGTTGATCGGTTCGCCCACGCTGCCGAGAAGACGCAACGACGAGAGATCGTGTTTCTGGACGTACTCCACGCCCCACTTCATGAACGTGCGGATCGCGGTCGGCGCCGTGTACAGGATCGTGACCTTGTAGCGCTCGACGATGTCCCAGAGGCGATCCTTGTCGGGATAGTCGGGCGTGCCTTCGTAGAGGACGCTCACCGCGCCGTTGCAGAGCGGGCCGTACACGATGTACGAGTGCCCCGTCACCCAGCCGATGTCGGCGGTGCACCAGAAGATGTCGTCTTCTTTTAAATCGAACACGAGATCGTGCGTCGCCGTCACGCCGGTCAGATAGCCGGCCGTCGTGTGCATGATGCCCTTCGGCTTCGCCGTCGTGCCGCTCGTGTAGAGCAAGAAGAGCAGGTCTTCGGAATCCATCGCTTCGGGCTCGCACGTTTCCGGTTGTCCCGCGATCACGTCGTCCCACCACGCGTCGCGGCCCGCTTTCATCTCGACGGCGTCGCCGACGCGTTTCGCAACGATGACGCGCTCGACGCCGGGCGTCTGCGCGAGCGCGACGTCGACGGTGTCTTTGAGCGGGACCTTTTTGCCACGGCGCCAGCCTTGATCCGCCGTGATGATCGTCGAGCATTCGGCGTCGTTCACGCGATCGACGATCGCATCGGACGAGAAGCCTCCGAAGATGACCGAGTGGGCCGCGCCGACGCGCGCGCACGCGAGCATCGCGACGGGAAGTTCCGGGATCATCGGCATGTAGATCGCGACGCGATCGCCCTTCTTGACGCCGCGCTCGCGCAGCCCGTTCGCGAAACGGCACACGTCGGCGAGCAATGCGGCATACGTGATCTCGCGCCGGTCGCCGGGCTCGCCTTCGAAATAGAACGCGATGCGCGAACCGCGCCCGGCTTTCACGTGGCGATCGAGCGCGTTGACGGACGCGTTGAGTTCGCCGCCGACGAACCATTTCGCAAACGGTTCCTTCCATTCGAGTACGTCGCGGTACGGCGCGGACCACTCGAGCTTATCCGCCCACGACGACCAGAACGCGAGATAGTCGCGCTCCGCTTCCTCGTAGATGCCGGCTTTCGCGTTCGCTCGCGCCGCGAATGCCGCCGGCGGTTCGAAGCGTCGCTGTTCTTTGAACAGCGCCTCGATCGTGTCGGAAGCGTGATCGTTCGTCGTCATGTGCGCGACTTTCGTGCGGCGCGTGGGCGTCCTCCCGGAGATTCTCGCGCGCCCGCAGAACGGTCGTCGCATCCATGCCGTCTCGTTTCGCCGCTGCCGTCGTCGCGTTCGTCGCAGTGTCGCTTGCGTCGCTCGCCGCCGCGCCGGTCGCGAGCGCGCGACGTACGCCCGGCACCGGTCTCGCCGCGATACGTTACGCGCAGGCACCGCCGGATTTCACCTACACGACGCCCGCGGGGCCGCGAACGCTCGCCGCGCTCTTCGGTCGCCCCGTCGTCATCAATTTTTGGGCGACGTGGTGCGAGCCGTGTCAGGCCGAGATCGGCGCGTTCGCCGCGCTGCGTAAAGCGTACGGCGACGCGGTCCCGCTCGTGACGATTTCGGAAGATGCCGTGCCCGGCGCCGCGGCCGCGTACCTCGCGGCGCACGGCGTCGATGCCATTTCGATCGACGATCCCGATCGGAAGATCTTCGAGCGATACTCGGTCGTGCCCATCCCGGTGACGCTCGTCCTCGCGCCGAACGGCGGCGTCAGTCACGTCTCGATCGGAGAGCTCGACTGGCTCGAATTGCAGGCCGCCGTGGAGGCGGTCTCGCCCCACGGCTTGACCCTGCCGCCTCCTTTTGATACCTTAAGGCGTAATGCTGGCACTCAGGGCCAATGACTGCTAAGGATTTTGCAGTCCCGGAGCGCGCGCTGCCGCCGGACCTCGACAAGCGCAAAGCCTTCATTCTGGCAACGGTCGTCTACGAGTACGTAGCGACGGCGGAGCCGGTCGGTTCGAACACGCTTACGCAGAAGTATCAGCTCGGCGTGAGTTCGGCGACGATCCGCAACGAGATGGCGGAACTCGAGGCGCAAGGGTATCTCGTGCAGCCGCATACGTCGGCCGGCCGCATTCCCTCCGACGCCGGCTACCGCACCTACGTCGATCAGCTGATGCGCCCGGAGCCGTTGCAGACGGACGAGCAGCGCCGGATCCAGGACGAGTTTCGGGCCGCGAGCCGCGAACTCGACGAAGCGATCGAGCACACGACGCGTCTGCTCGGGCAGCTCTCGCGCAACGTGGCGTTCGTCGTCGCGCCGGTTCGCGACACGCAAGCGTTCCGGCACGTGCAATTGATTTGGTTGACGGAACGGACGGGTCTCGCGATCATCGTCACCTCGCTCGGCGTGGCCGCGCAGATGCCGTTCGAGCACGCGCCGGACGTCGAAGCCGACGATCTCACGCGGCTTTCGAATCGCCTCAACGTCGCGTTCGCCGGCAAGACGATGCGGGAGATCACGAGCGCGGATCTGGAACGGATCGCCCGCGACGCGGGCGTCTCGGACGAACTCGGAGCGACGCTCGGCCGTGCGTTCGCGGACGCGGCGCGTTCCGACGGTCCGCCGGCCGTCGTGTCGAGCGGCGCGCAACACTTGCTCGACCAGCCGGAATTTCAGGATCTGCGCAAGCTGCGGTCGATCTTGCGCGTTATCGAAGAGCAGAAGGCGCTGTACGATCTCGTCGCGGATTCGATGGCGCTCGACGCGCCGCACGTGAAGATCGGGCACGAACTCGGCTCGGACGAGATCACGGAGTGCAGCGTCGTCACGGTGCCGTATCGTTTCGGTGACGAAACGGTCGGCGTGCTCGCAATCCTCGGTCCGAGGCGCATGCCGTACGCGCGCTTGCTCGCGCTCGCGACGGGGACGGCGGCGTCCCTCGGCCGACACCTTTCGAACACCGAGCTCCGTTAGAGGGACCGTGCCGACCGACTATTACTCGGTGCTCGGCGTCGATCGCGACGCATCCGAGACTGATATCAAGCGTGCGTATCGCGGCCTCGCGCGCAAATACCATCCCGACGTCGCCGAAGACAAGACGTCGGCCGAGAGCCGTTTCAAGGAAATCAACGAGGCGTACGAGATCCTCAGCGATCCCGCGAAGCGCCAACACTACGATCGCTTCGGTTCCGTACAAAATGGCGCGGGCGGCGGCGCGGGTGGCTTCGGAGGAGGCTTCTCGAGCGGCGAAGGCATCGGCGATATTTTCGACATGTTCTTCGGCGGCGCACGCGGCGGCGGTCAGCAGCGCGCGGCGGGACCGGAGCGCGGCTCCGATCTGCGCTACGATCTGCAGATCACGCTCGAAGAAGCGTTCGCGGGCGTCGAACGCGAGATCGCGTTCACGCATCTCGGCCAATGCACGACTTGCAGCGGCTCGGGCGCGAAGCCGGGAACGCTCGTGTCGCGCTGCGACCGCTGTGGCGGTTCCGGTGCGATGCGCAGCGTGCGGCAGACGCCGCTCGGCCAGTTCGTCACGCAGACGACGTGCACGAAGTGCGGCGGCGAGGGCACGTTCATTCCGACCCCGTGCGAGACGTGCCGCGGTCGCGGCCGCGTCGAGCGTCCGCGCTCGCTCACCGTCAAGATTCCCGCCGGCGTCGACGACGGCAGCCGGATTCGCGTGTCCGGCAGCGGCGAGGGCGGCACGCGCGGCGGACCGCCGGGCGACCTGTACGTCTACCTTTCGATCGCGCCGCATCGCGTGTTCCGGCGCGAGGGAAACGACCTTCTGATCGACGTGGCGATCGGCTTCGCGCAAGCGGCACTGGGTGCGTCGTTCGACGTCGACTCGCTCGACGGTGCCACACCGCTGACCATCGGCCCCGGAACGCAGACGGGTTCGCTCTTCCGCATTCGCGGGCGCGGCATGCCGACGGTGCGCGGTTCGTCGCGCGGCGACTTGCTCGCGACGGTTCACGTTGCGGTGCCGACGCGCTTGACGCGCCGCGGTCGCGAGCTGCTCGAAGAGTATGCGGCGATCGAAGCCGAGCACGACGACAAGACGTTCTTCGACCGCGTCAAAGACGCGTTTCGTCCGGAGTAAGGCGTGGGGGCCACGCGATTCTTCGTCTCCGGCGTCTACGCCGAGGGCGACGTCGCGACGCTCGCCGACGACGACGCGCGCAAGGTGCTCGTCGTGTTGCGCAAGACCGCGGGCGCGCCGCTCGAGATCGTCGATTCGTCCGGACGCGCGTACGCCGCGCGGCTCGTCGTCGATGGTTCGTCGGCGCGGGCGTCGCTCGATCGCGCGGTCGATCCGGCCGCACCGGCCGCGCTACGCCTGACCCTCGCGCAGGGCATTCCGAAGGGCCAGAAGATGGACTTCGTCGTCGAAAAGGCGACCGAACTCGGTATCGCACGCATCGTGCCGTTTTCGAGCGAGCGAACCGTCGGCGGCGACGCCGCGCGCGACGGGAAACTCGAACGCTGGCGGCGGCTCGCGCGGACGGCAGCGCAGCAATGCGGCCGCGCCGACGTGCCGGCGGTCGATGCGCCGCTCGCGTTTCCGGAACTCGTCACCACGATCGGCGGCTTCGATGCGACGTTCGTGCCGTGGGAACTCGCGGAGGCAAGACCTCTACGCGAGGTCCTCCCGGCGCTACTCGCGGGCGTTCGCGACGCGCTCGTGGTGATCGGTCCGGAAGGCGGCCTCGCGGCTGCCGAGGTGGACGCGGCGCGTGCCGGCGGCGCGCACGTCATCTCGCTCGGTCGCCGCATCTTCCGGACGGAAACCGCCGCGCTCGTCACGTGCAGCGCGCTCGCCTACGCCGCCGGCGACCTGTAGGCTCGTCTTCCTAGATGAGAGCAGCCTACTATAGTCGTATAGGAACGGTTCATGGGACGGCGTCTTTTTGAAGTCTAGTATCGTCATTCCGACGTACAACGAGGCGGGCGGAATCGCACGGCTCATCGAGACGCTCGCGGATCTTTTCGTCGCCAATGCGATCGATTGCGAGATCGTGGTCGTCGACGACAATTCGCCCGACGGCACGGGCGGGATCGTCGACGCGCTCGCGGATCGCTATCCCGTTCGCTGTCTGCATCGCCCGGGAAAACTCGGCCTGTCGTCCGGCGTCATCGACGGCTGGCGTTTCGCGCGGCCCGAATCGACGTTGCTCGGCGCGATGGACGCGGACTTCAGTCACGACGCCACCGTCGTCCCGAAGATGATCCGCGCGCTCGAAAGCGGCACGTACGGGCTCGCCGTCGGCAGCCGCTACGTGAAGGGCGGCGGCATCGAGAATTGGCCGTTCAAACGCAAGCTCACGTCGATCGTCGCGTGCGCGATGGCGTGGCCGCTCACGCCGATCCGCGACATCACGAGCGGCTTCTTTCTCGTCCGCCGCAGCGCCCTCGCCGGCGTCGAGCTCGACCCGATCGGTTTCAAGATCGGTCTCGAAGTCGCGGCGAAGGCGAAGTACGGCCGAGCGATCGAGATCCCGTACGTCTTCAAAGACCGCGTCGTCGGCGAATCGAAACTGAACGGCAAAGAGATCTCGAATTATCTCAAACAGCTGCGGCGTCTCTACGCGACGCGCTTCTTCGGCGCACCGTCGCGCGGCCGCACGATTGCGAGCGGCGCGATGACGGGTGAGAACTCCGCCTGATGGCGATTCCCGATTGGCTGCGCCGTCTTCGCGATCGCGACGTTTCCGCCGAAGACGCGGCACTGTGGACGAAGTGTCCGTCGTGCGGTGAGATGCTGTATCGCAAGGATCTCGAAGCGAACCTCAGCGTGTGCACGAAGTGCAACCATCACTTCCGCATGTCCGCGTACGATCGGATCAACACGCTCGTCGACGGCGATTTCGTCGAGATCGGGATGGAGTTTCTGCCGGGCGATCCGCTCGGTTGGGTCGACAAGCGCTCGTATCCGGAAAAGCTCGAGGCGGACCGGCTCAAATCGAATCTCACGGAAGCCGTCGTCACCGGCTTTGCGACGCTCGACGGGTTCCCGGTCGCGCTCGGCGTGATGGACTTCAGCTTTCGCGGCGGAACGATGGGCACCGTCGTCGGCGAGCGGATCACGAACCTTCTCGAAGAGGCGCGCAAGCGCAAGCTCCCGTGCATCGTCTTCACCGCGAGCGGCGGCGCGCGGATGGAAGAAGGCATGCTCGCCTTGATGCAGATGGCCAAGACGACGCAAGCCGTCGAACGGTTCATGTCCGACGGGAATCTCTTCGTGACCGTCCTGACCGATCCGACGACAGGCGGCGTGTCCGCGTCCTTCGCGTTTCAGAGCGACCTCATCGTCGGCGAGGCGCGCGCGTCGATCGGGTTCGCCGGCCGGCGCGTGATCGAACAGACGCTGCGCCAGAAATTGCCGGACAACTTCCAAACCGCGGAGTTTCTCCTCGAGAAGGGCCACATCGACATGGTCGTCACGCGCGCCGAGCTGCGCGCGACGCTCGTGCGCCTCCTCGATTACGCGGTCGATCGCAAGCGCGTCGCGCCGGCGCTCAAAGCGGTCCCGGAGTTCGCGCTGTGAACGTCATCGTCGAGCGCGAAAAAGGCCCGTTGCAAGAGCTCGAGGCGCGCATCGCGGCGTTGCGCGAGCGCGAGACGGGCGACTCGAGCGATCTCCGCGACCTCGAAGAAAAATATCGCATCCTGCTCGCGGATCTCTTCGGCAATCTCACGCCGTGGGAGCGCGTCAACATGGCGCGCCATCCGAAACGGCCGTTCGCGGGCGATTACGTCGACGCGCTCGATCAATTCGACGAGCTGCACGGCGATCGTCACCTGCGCGACGACCGCGCGCTCGTCGGCGGTCTCGCGAAGCTGCGCGGCCGGCGAGTCGTCGTGCTCGCGCAGCAAAAGGGCCGCGACACGAAAGAAAACATCCGCCGGAATTTCGGCATGGTGTCGCCGGAGGGCTACCGGAAGGCGAAGCGCCTGATGGAGTTCGCGTCGCGTTTCGGTCTGCCGATCGTCACGTTCGTCGACACGTCGGGCGCCGATCCCGGAATCGCTTCGGAGGAGCACGCGCAGTCGGAAGCGATCGCGTCGTGCCTCGTCGCGCTCTCGAAAGTCGGCGTGCCGGTCGTCGCGACGATCGTAGGTGAAGGCGGTTCCGGCGGGGCACTCGCGATCGCGCTCGCCGATCGCGTGATCATGGCCGAGAACGCCGTGTATTCCGTCGCGTCGCCCGAGGGATGCGCCGCGATCCTTTGGGGCGATGCCGCGCGCGCGCCCGAAGCCGCCGAACGCCTGAAGCTGACGAGCGCGGATCTGATCGGTTTCGGCATCGTCGATCGCGCGATCGAGGAGCCGCTCGGCGGCGCGCATCGCGACGCGCCGGCGTTCGTCGCGCGCGTGCTCGACGCGATCGACCAGGAGTTGCGCGTGCTCGAGCCGCGCAAATCGAACGAGCTGCGCGATGCGCGCTACGAAAAGTTCCGCCGGATCGGCGCGTGGGAAAACGAATCGCGCGCGCGGTTGGCGACCGCTCTGACGTGAAGCGGGCGGCGAGCATCCTGCGCCTCGCGGGCCGCATCGCGATGCTCGCGATCGTGTCGTGCGTTCTCGCGCTCGTGTCGATCCAATTCGAGGGCATCTGCGCGAAGAACGTCGCGATGGTGCGCGAAGTCGGCGCGTCCCGCGCCGAGATCGCGGCCCTCGAGCGACGCGAACGCGAGCAGCAACGCACGTTGCGGCGCCTCGCGACGCCGGACGGCGCGATTCCGGAGATCCACGCGAAACTCAATCTCGTCGGACCGCACGAGGAAATCTTCTACGTGCGCGGCCTCACGGACCGTTGATCCGGGGAACCGTCATCAACATCCACGCGCACGGTGCGCTCGTGCGTCTCGAGGACGGCTCGCTCGGCACCGTCACGAGCCGCGAACTCGCGGCGCACCGCCCGGCGTATGCGGCGAGTCTGGCACGGCGCACGATGCTCGAGCTGTCGCTCGACGACGGCGGCCGGCATCGCGTGGTCTCGATCGGCGAGCCGAGCGCGCCCGCGCCCCACGAACTGACAGACGCCCCGCAACTCGTCGACTCCGCATTCGAGGAGCGCATCGGGGCGTATCTCAAAGAGACGGAGGCGTGGGCACCACCGGATCGCCCCGCGCCGGCGGAGCGGCATTTCATCCGCAAGAAGCGGCGAGCCGCGTTTTTCGAGGCGAGACAGAAACCCACGTAGAACGACCGGGCGTGAAGACATCGCCCGATGCCCCACGCATCGAACCCGTCAACGTTCCCGGGTGCTTCATCCGCATCCAGGGCACGTACAGTTCGCTGCGGACGGCGGAGCAACGCGTCGCGGACTTCATTCTCAAGCATGCGGAAGAGCTGATCTACCTCACGGTGACCGAGCTCGCGGAGCGTACGCAGACGAGCGAATCCACCGTCGTGCGTCTCTGCCAGAAGATCGGCTACAAGGGCTATCAAGAGTTCAAGATCATGCTCGCGCGCGATCTCGTCGGGCCCGCCGAAACCGTCTACGAAGAGATCGACTCGGACGATTCGCTCGAGGCGCTGAAGACGAAAGTGTTCCAGGCGAACGCGCAGGCGCTCAAAGACACGATCGAGGTCCTCTCCGACGAAGAGCTCGCGAAAGCGGTCGAAGCGATCGTGCGCGCGCGGCGCGTCGAGATCTACGGCATCGGCGGCAGCGCGCCGCTCGCGCTCGACGCGTATCACAAGTTCATGAAGCTCGGCATCTGCGCCGTCTGGCTGAACGACAGCGATCTGATGGCGATGTCGTCTTCACTCCTCTCCGCGGGCGACGTCGCCCTCGGCATCTCGCACACGGGTGCCTCGCGCGACGTCTGCGACGCGATGGAGAACGCGCAGAACGCCGGCGCGACGACGATCTGCATCACGCATCGTGCAACGTCGCCGATCACGAAGGTCTCGAACGTCAAGCTCTTCACGGCCGCGAAGGAGACCGCGTTCGGTTCCGATGCGACGTCGAGCCGCATCGCGCAGCTTTCGATCATCGACGTCCTGTACGCCGGAATCGCGAATCAAGATTACGATCACGCGCTCGCGCGGATCCAGAAGACGCGCGAAGCGTCGGCGGGGAAACGCTACTAGCACTCGCGTGCGACGCGCGCTGATCTCGCTCGGCACGAACACGGCGCGGATGCTCGTGGTTCGCGATCTGCCGAACGGCGAGCTCGAAGCGCTCGAACACGATCAAACCGGGACGCGCCTCGGCGAGGGGCTCGGCGACGACGGGACGTTCGCGCCCGCGGCCGTCGAGCGCACGCTCGCGGCGGTGCGCGCGTTCGTCGCACGCGCGCGCGAACTCGATGCGACCCTCTCCGGCATCGCGACGAGCGCGATGCGGCGCGCGAACGACGCACCGGCGTTCGCGTCGCGCTTTTGCGAGATCGCGGGCGTGCCGCTCGAGGTGATCGACGGCGAACTCGAGGCGGCGTCGAGCTTTCGCGGCGCGACGTACGGTGCCGTTATCGGCGACCGGCGCATCGCCGTGCTCGATATCGGCGGCGGCAGCACGGAGTGCGCGATCGGGACGGCCGCCGGCGTAACGGACGCGATCTCGCTCGAGCTCGGCTCGGTGCGCGTCGCCGAGCGGTTTCCGGCGCTCTGCGGCGGCGAACCCGGCGCCACCGCGCGCGCCGCTGCCGTGGCCGCTCGCCGCGAGATCGCCGCGAAGCTCGCGCCGCTCGCCGCGTTCCGCCCGCTCGCCGAGGTGCGCTGCGTGGCGGGAACGCCGCTCACCGTCGCCGCCGTCCATCACGGCTCGCACGTCGATCGCGTGAGCGGAACGCTGACCGTCGAGACCCTCGATGCGACGATCGACCGTCTTCTGGATCTCGCGCTCGCCGAGCGCCGCGAGCTGCCGGGCATGATTCCGCAGCGCGCGGACATCATCGTGGCGGGCGCACTCGTGCTCTCGGAATCATTGATCGCGCTCGGCGTACGCGAAGGACGACTCGAACGCAACGACCTGCTGCTCGGCTTTCTCGCGCTGCGTCACGGCGTCCGACCGATGCAACGTCCGTAAGAAGAAAAAAACGAATGTCGCGAAAGTCTCGGGGTGACCGAAGTGGGACGATGGTGGAATCGGTAGACACAGCAGACTTAAAATTTGCCGCTCGTGAGAGCATCCGAGTTCGAGTCTCGGTCGTCCCATGTCGCTGACCGCTTTCTTCGAACCGCTCGGCGACGGGCGCTATCGCGCGACCCGTGCGACCGAGAGCCCGTGGGATCGCCGGCTCCAGCACGGCAGCCCGCCGACGACGTTGCTCGTGCACGCGATCGAACGCGTGCATCCGCGGCCGGACGTCCGCGTCGCGCGCGTCAACGTCGAATTCCTCGGACCCATTCCGCTCGACGAGCTCGTCGTGCGGACGTCGCTCGTGCGGCCCGGCAAGCGCATCGAGATGCTCGAGGCGACGCTCGAGAACCGCGACGGGCGCGCCGTAGCGATCGCGCGCGTCTGGCGGATCGCCGTCCAACCACAGCCGGAACTCGAGCGGCGCGCCACGCTCGCCGCACGGCCGCCGCCGTCGGCGTCTGCGGCGTCGCCGGAACTCTTCGGTATCGAAATCGGCACCTGGGGCTACGCGGACGCACTCGAGTGGCGCTACGTGAAGGGCGGGCCGAACCAGACCGGTCCCGCCGCCGTATGGACGCGCGCCCGCATCCCGCTCGTCGCGGGCGAACCGATGATGCCGCTCGAGCGCATCCTCATCGTCGCGGACTCGGCAAACGGCATCAGCCACGAGCTCGATTTTGCCGACTGGCTGTTCATCCCGCCGTCCCTCTCGATCGCGTTGCAGCGGTACGCCGCGGACGAGTGGGTGTACCTCGATGCCCGGACGTCGCTCGGACCGGATGGGCTCGGCGTCACCACGTTCGAGCTCGCCGACCGGGACGGCTACCTCGGCGGGGGCACCCAGGCGCTGCTCGTGGAGCGCCGGGCGCCGGCGTAACGTCCGAAGCAGGGTCGCCGTTATCGGAGGGGCAATCGCATCGAGTTTGCCCTCAGACCTCGGAGGCTCGGCCACGACTTGAAGATCCTCGTCACCGTTAAGCTCGTCCCGGATACGACCGCCGAAAAGCGGATCGATCCGTCGACGAAGCGACTCGTGCGCACCGGCGTCGAGACCGTTTTGAACCCGTTCGACGAATACGCGATCGAAGCGGCGCTGCAGCTCAAAGAGAAGGCGGGCGGCGATACGACCGTCACCATCGTGACGCTCGCGCCCGAATCCGGCAAGGAGATCGTGCGGAAGGCGCTCGCGATGGGCGCGGACGACGCCCTCATGATCAGCGATCCCGCGGCGGAAGGCTCCGACGTGTGGGGCACGGCGTACGCGCTCGCGCAGGCGATCAAGAAGAACGGCTTCGACCTCGTCATCGCGGGAACGCAGTCCACCGATTCGACGACGGGCGAACTGCCCGGCGCGCTCGCGGAATACCTCGGCGTTCCCGGCGTCACGTACGTGCGGAAGCTCGATCTCGACGGCACCGCGCTCAAGGCGGAACGCGAGACCGACACCGGATACGCGAAGGTCTCGACCGACCTGCCCGCGCTCGTCAGCGTGACGAAGTCGATCAACGAACCGCGTTACCCGTCGCTTAAGGGCATCATGGGCGCGAAGAAAAAGACGATCGCGGTGCAGACGCTCGCCGATGCGGGCGTCGACAAGCCGATCGGCTCGGACGCCGCGCGCACCGAGGTGACGAACCTCGAGACGCCGCCCGCACGCGGCAAGGGTCAGATCTTCGAAGCGGCCGACGCCGTGGCCGGAGCAACGAAAATCGTCGAATTCCTCCGTGAGAGAAAGCTCGTATAATGCGCGACGTCATCATCTTCGTCGAACACGTCCAGGGGCAGCCGCGCCGCGTCTCGCTCGAGATCGCATCGAAAGCGAAAGAGATCGCGACCGCGCTCGGCGGCACGGTCCACGCGATCGTCCTCGGCAAGAACGCGAGTGCGGCGGCCGAGGCGCTGAAGGCGTATCCGGTCGACACCATCCACGTCGCCGAAGATCCCGACATCGACGCGTACTTCATCGATCCGTCGGTCGATTATCTCGAAGCCGCGGCGAAGGCCGTCGGCCCGGCGCTCGTGCTCGTGCCGTACACGATGATCGGACGCGATCTCGGGAGCCGTCTCGCGGCGCGCCTCGATGCCGGCCAGACGGCCGACGTGACGGACGTCGTGGTCGACGGCGGCAAGGTCGCCTGCGTCTCGCCGAAGCTCGGCGGCACGGTCCTCACGAGTTGCGCGTTCAAGGGCGACTACGGCATCGCGGCGATCCGGCCGAATTCGTTCAAGGCCGCGCAGAGCGCCGGCGCGGGAACGATCGTCCAACTCGAAAAGCCGGCCGGCAAGACGTATCGCATCAAGGTCGACGAAGAAGTGGTCGAAGCCGCGGGCGAGCTCGGCGTCGAAGAAGCGTCGACGGTTATCGCCGGGGGCCGCGGCGTCGGCGGCCCGGAGCCGTTCTCGACGATCCTCAAAGATCTCGCCGACTCGCTCGGCGGCTCGGTCGGCGCGTCGCGCGCGGCGGTCGACGCAGGCTGGATCGGCCACGGCCATCAAGTCGGCCAGACCGGCAAGACGATCTCGCCGAACCTCTACATCGCGGTCGGCATCTCCGGCGCCATCCAGCACAAAGTCGGCATGCGTACCGCGTCCACCATCGTCGCCATCAATAAAGACGGCACCGTGCCGATCGGCGAGTTCGCCGATCTGCTCGTCGTCGGCGATCTCTTCTCGATCGTTCCGGAGCTCAGCAAGCAGATCCGCGCCGGTCATTCGTAACCCGAAAAGAGCCTCAGTGTTGAATGCAGCCCGCCCCTTCGCCGTAACCGCGCTCGCGGTGGCGATCTCGATCGCGACCCTTCAAAGCGCGCAGGCGAAGAAAAGCGATCCGTCGCCGTCGCCCGTGCCGTCGGGAACCGCATCCGCGGCTCCGCTACCGACGGCGACGCCCGAGCCGCCGTCGTCCGCTATCCCGCGCCTCGAAGCGAAGATCAAGACCGATCCGAACGACAAGGAGTCGCTGCAAGAACTCGCCGGCTACTATCTCGGTGAAGGCCGCGCGGATCAGGCGCTCGCGGTCACGCAACGCTTGATCTCGCTCGGCGACAAATCCGCCCAGGTGCTGTACCTCGACGGTTCGGCGAACCAGGGTCTCGGCCGCATCAAGGAAGCCACGGCGGACTTCGAACAAGCGACGACGCTCGAGCCGACGAACGCGCAGATTCTCCTGACGCTCACGAATCTGTATCTGCAGACGAATCGCGCGGCCGACGCGGAGCGCGTCGCGAAGCGTGCGACCGTTTTCAACCCGACGGACAAACGGTCGTTCGAGAACTACGGGCTCGTGCTCGGGCAAGAAGGCAAGTTCGACGACGCGCGCGCGCAGTTCGAAGCGGCCGCGAAGCTCGATCCGAAAGACGCCGAACCGGTCGACCTCGAAGCGCGCGCCTACGTGTCGCAGAAGTCGCTCGCGCTCGCGGGGCAGCTCTACGATCGGGCGCTCACGATCGATCCGAAAAACAGCGACGCCCTGTTCGGCAAAGCGAGCCTGCAGGCGGCGAATCACGACGTGACGGGCTCCGTCGCGACGTTCGAGCAACTGCTCGCGACGGAATCGACCGACGACGAGCGCGTGGCGGTCCTGCTCGAGGAGCAGCGTCTCTACGTCGCGGAAAAGCAAAACGACAAGGCGCTCGACGTGCTCAAGCGCATCACCACGACGTACCCCGCGGTCGCCGCGGGCCACGTCGCGTACGGCGATTACGATGCGTCGATCGGCAAAGATCTCAATGCCGCCGAACGCGAGTGGACGCTCGGTGAAGGTCCGAACAAAAACAATCCGGAGGCGCTGCAACGCCTCGGCCAGCTCGCCGCGTCGCGCGGCCGCTTGAACGATGCGATCGGCTTCTTCAAACAGCTGACCCTCGCCGTGCCGAACGATCCGCGACCCTACGGCATCCTCGCGCAAGCGTACGGCGCGAGCCGTCAATTCTCGCTCGCTCGCGACTCGTACCGGCACTCGTTCGAACTCGCGCGCACGCCGCAGGCGCTCGCCGGCATCGGCACGTCGGACTATCAATTGAAGAACTACAAGGAATGCGGCCAGGCGCTCGGTGCGATCGACAAGAACGCCGCGCCGTTCATGAAGGCGAATCCCGTGCTCTACTACGTGTACGGCAAATGTGCCGTCGCGACGGGTGACAAGGCCGCGGCGAAGAGCGCGTTCACGCGCATCAAGCCGCTGCTCAAAGATAACGGCCCGATTGCAAAAGACGTCACGAAACAGTTGGCCGCACTGAACGCCGCCGCGCCGAAACCGAAAGCGTCGGCGAAACCCACGCATTGATCGTCGTCTACGACGACCTCTACACGGAACATCTGCGCCGGGTCGGTCATCCCGAGTCGCCCGATCGCGTCTCGAGCGTCGCGGCGCATCTCGAGCGGCGCGGCCTGACGGATCGCGCGCCCGCGCGGGATGCGACCGACGGAGAACTCGAGCGCGTCCATCCGCACGGATACATCGAGCGCGTCAAACGCGACGTCGCATCCGTCGGCGAGCGCGCCGGCTATCTTTCGACGGGCGACACCGTCATCGACGCGTCGTCGCTCGCCGTCGCACGCCGCGCGGCGGGCGGTGCGCTCGCGGCGATGGAACTCGCCGTCGAGTCGAACGGCGCCGCGTTCGCGCTGGTTCGCCCTCCGGGCCATCACGCGGAACCGGCACGCGGCATGGGTTTCTGCGTCTTCGGCAATGCGGCCGTCGCGGCGCGCGCGTACGTCGCGACGAACGGCGGCCGCGCGCTCGTCGTCGATTTCGATTACCATCACGGCAACGGCACGCAAGCGGTGGCGGGCGACGGCGTGTCGTTCGTTTCGACGCATGCGTTCCCGGCATATCCCGGAACGGGTGGCGACGCGGAACAACGCTTCGATCCGCACGGCGCGATCGTCAACGTTCCGCTGCCGCCGCACGAGTTCGGCACGGAAGCGTTCGTCGCGCTGTGGCAGCGGCTCTTACCGGCCGTCGCCGCACGCGTGCGGCCGGATCTGATCGTCGTCAGCGCGGGCTACGATTTCGCCGCGGGCGATCCGGTCGGCGATCTCGGCGTCGACGCGGACGTCGCGTCGTCGGCGCTCGCCGCGACGATCCGTGAAGTCGCGGAAACCTACGCGTCGGGCCGCGTCGCGTATTGTCTCGAAGGCGGCTACGACGTCGCCACGTTGTGCGGTGCGGTGGAAGCGACGTTGCGCGCGCACGATGCCGCCGAACGCACCCCGGCGGCGGACGCGGGCGCTCTCCGCCGCGCCAACGGCGCGTGCTCGACGCGCTCGACGCATGGCGTATCTGATTCTCGTCGCACGCGTCGCGATCGGCGCGTTGCTGATCGTCGCGGGCGTGCTCAAAGCGCACGACGGACCCGCCGCCACGGCGACCTCGATCGCGGGCTACAGGATCTTGCCGCCCGCGATCGTCGCTCCGCTCGGCGTCGCGTTGCCGTACGTCGAGATCGCGCTCGGCGGCTATCTCGTTGCCGGCCTGCTCGTGCGGATCGCCGCCTCGATCGCCGCCGTGCAATTCCTCGTGTTCGCGGGCGCGGTCGCGTCGCTCGTCGTGCGCAACATCCCCGCGGACTGCGGCTGCTTCGGCTCCGCCGTCCCGACGCCGCCGTCGTGGTCGCACGTCGCCGCCGACGTGGCGCTCGCGGCCGTCGCCGCGGCGATCGCGTGGCGCGCGCCGGGCGCGCTGTCGCTCGACGAACGGTTCTTTTCGGAGACCGCCGCGGGCGGTGCGTTCGACCCGCAGCACGAAGCGTGAGGCCGTCATGAATCGAGTCGAACGCCGCCCCACCATTCCGTCGCGTGCCGAGATCGAGGCGCGCGCGAAGCGTCGCCGGGTCGCGGTGATCGCATCGTTCTGCGTGCTCGCGGTCGTGATCGTGGTCGCGATCGCGCTCGCCTCGCGCGTGCCGAAAGCCGCCTCGGACGCGCCCGCGAACGCGGCGCTCGCGGTCGGCCAGAAGGCGCCCGAATTCTCCGTTGCGACGACCGGCGGCCCGTTCGATCTCGCGACGGCCGGCAACAAGCCGACGCTCCTCGAGCTCTTCGCGACGTGGTGCCCGCACTGTCAGCGCGAGACGGCCGTGCTCGATGCGGTGTACACCGAGTACGGCGGACGCGCGAACGTGGTCGCGGTTTCGGCGAGCCCGTATTCGATGACCGATCAGTCGGTACCGGAGTCGCAGGCCGACGTCATCGCGTTCGTGCAGAAGTTCGGCGTGCGTTATCCCGTCGCGTTCGACTCGACCCTCGACGTCGCGAAGAAGTATCTGCAGGGCGGTTTTCCGACCGTCGTTCTCATCGGGCGCGACGGCGTCATCCAGTCGATCCGCGACGGTGAGATTCCGAAGGCCGACATCGAGAACGCGCTCGGCGCGTCGATCGCGGGCGGCAAACCCGATCCGAAGATGGGACTGAAGGCGCCCTAGGGTACGACGCTCCGGGCGATCTCGACGAGCTCGGGGAGCAAGAGATCGCCGACGAGCGCGAACGAGAGACCGTGCTCGCGCCACGTCAGCAGCGTCGTCGGCCCGTCCTCGATGTAGTCCGCGGCGTGGCCTTCGAAATGCGTCGTCTTCGGCTTGTTCGGGCCGAAATCGGCGGCCGCGTTCGCCGCGTTCTCGAAGAGTGAGATCGACCGCAGTCCGTCCGAGTACAGGAAATGCAAGGTGCGCACGCCGTTCTGTTCGGCCACGTCGGCGCTCGCGATCTTGAAGCCCTGCGGCAGATCGTGGGGACGGTACGGCGAAAAGCCGGCGTCCTTGATGGAACGCTCGACGTCCGGCGACGGCGATGCGTTGTCGGGTCCGGCCACCTGTTCGTAGCCGCTCGGCGTCTGCGTGGAAAAGATCTCGTCGGGAATCGATCCCGTGTAGCGGATGTCCTCGAAACGCGTCTGCGACGCGACGGCGCCGTTCGCGTGATACTCTTCTTTTTTCAGCACGAGGTTCGTGTCGCGGTCGATCCACGCGCGCATCGCGCGCTCGCCCGTGTACTTGTTGACGAGCACGATCGAGATCGTCGGGCGATCGGCGACCGTCTGCGTTCCGTCGTACACCGTTCGATAGTTCGCGAGCATGTTGTCGAAGTTGCCGGAAAGCGTCACTTGATCGTCGAGCGCGGGCGCGTGCGAGATGGTGACCTTCGAATGCTTCGTGTCGAACTGATACGTCGCCGGCCCGCGCGTGATGATGTAATCGCCGTACAGTGCGTCGGGCGCGACGTACCAGCGTCGCGTCGAAGACGGTGCCCGATGCTCGATCTTCACGATCGTGGCCGCGGCGCGATTCGAGCTGAAACGCACCGTCTCGACCTGACCGACGTACGACGTCGTCGTCGGGGCGAGCAGACTCGAACGCAGCAGCGCGGCGGGGTCGACGGGTTCCGGTGCCGGGGCCGACGCGGCGACGGCGCCGCGATTCCCGGCGAGCGATCCGAGGGCGAGCGCCGCGAGTGCCGCGACAGCCGGAAACGTCCTAGCGCACGACATCGACCGCGCCCGCCGCGGCGCCGTCGTCCTGACCTCGCGGCGAGCCGGGCGCGATCATCGAGGTTTCGAGGGCCGGAGAACTCGACCGTTCGGAGAGCGGCGTGATCGCCGATTGCGCCGCGTGCGCCTCGAGGTAATAAGACGCGGCGATCGTCGGATGCGCGGCCGGGTGGGCCAGCGGCGAAACGAAGAACCCGCCGATGAGGACGGCTGCCGCAACGGGCAGCGCGTATGCGGGACGCAACCACGCGGCCAGCTTCGCGAAAGGGCCCGGCTCCGCGTGCCGGATGCGGTCCCAGACGGCCGCGCTCACGAGCGACGGGAACTCGCGCTCGTCCGCTTTCGCGGCCGACCGGAGGGCTTCGGTGAGCGTCGCCTCGAGTTCGTACGCCTCACGGCACGCGACGCAGCCGGCGAGATGGGCGTGCGCCATCGCGTCGTCGGCCGGGGAGAGCTCGCGGTGTACGAAGTCCACGAGGAGGTCGTTCGAAAGGTGGTCGTTCATCGTTCCTGTTGCGCCTGAGCGCGCTCGACGAGGCGGCGGAGGAGGGCACGGGCCCGGTGCAATCGCGAGCGCACCGTTCCGATGGAGCACCCCATGATCTCCGCGATCTCTTGGTAGCTGTATTCCTCGATGTCCGCGAGGACGACGACTTGGCGTTGGTCGCCGGAGAGTTGTGCGAGCGCCTTCGAAAGCGGTTCGCTCAACTGGCGATCGACGAAGTCGTCGATCGGGGTGACGGCGAGCGGCCGTTGCCCTCCGAATTCCTGCGGAGCGTTGTCTTCGGGTATCTCTTCTTGGAAACGCCCTTTTCGTCTCCGAAGTTCGTCTCGATACAAATTCGTGACGATTCGGTAGATCCACGAGAGGAACGACGTCCCCGGAGAAAACGAGCGCCACGCTCGGTAGACGCGCACGAAAGCATCCTGCGTGAGGTCGCGTGCGTCCGCTTCGTTGCCGGTGAGGCGATAAGCGAAATTATACGTCGCCTTCCCGTACTGGGTCATCGCCCGTTCGAGGAAAGCGGCCTGCTCCGGCGTCGGCGGCTCGAGCGGGGTCCGAGGTTCGCCCATCGAGCGACCATATTGGGGCAACGGCGTGGAAACCCCCACCGCTTCCTGGGACGAAGCCGAGGCAGGGCGCATTCTTAGGCTGGGCTAAAACGACGCGGAGGGCGTCCTAAGCAGCACTCGGGGAGAATCAGCCGTCTTGGCAGCCATCACCGCACCGAAATCACCGCTCGCGACGCTGCCTCCCTGGCGGCGTTTTTTCGTGCGCCTCTTCGCCGTCGTCGGGCCGGGACTGATCGTCGCCTTCGCCGACACCGAAGCCGGGAGCGTCACGACGGCGGCCAGTTCGGGCGCGCAGTTCGGCATGAAGCTCGTGCTACTGCAGCTGCTGCTCATCGTGCCGCTGTACGTCGTTCAGGAGATGACGGTACGGCTCGGCACGGCGACCGGCAAGGGCCACGCTCAGTTGATCCGAGAGAACTACGGCTCGTTCTGGTGCTGGGTCTCGCTCGGCACGATGCTGGTCACGAATCTCGCGGCGCTTGTGACCGAGTTCATCGGCATCGCCGGCGCCGCGTTGATCTTCGGCGTGAACCCGGCGCTCATGATCGTCGCGGCCGCGGCCGTGTTGATCGCGGTATCGCTGACGGGCGCGTATCGCCGTGCGGAA
>CAJCIN010000238.1 GCA_903970385.1 Rhodospirillales bacterium
AGCGCATTCTGCATCGGGCCTTCGGGCACGACCGTCGCCACTTGCGATTCGTCGAGCCAGGCGGTCGCGTTCACGACGAAGCAGCCCGATTCGAGCGCGTGGTGACGGATCGTCACTTCCATCTGGTCGGCGAAGATCTGGCCGACGAGCGAACCCGGGAACTGGCTGCAGTGGATCTCTTCGTGCTGCGCCATGAGCGCGTAGCGCGCGAGCGGATTGTAGTGCTCCCAGCACGCGAGCGCGCCGATGCGCCCGGCCGCCGTCGGCACGACGCGTAAGCCGCTGCCGTCGCCCATGCCCCAGAGCATGCGCTCGTGATACGTCGGCGTGATCTTCCGCCGGCGCAGCACGAGTTCTCCCGTCGCATCGAACACGAGTTGCGCGTTGTAGAGCGTGCCGTGATCGCGCTCGGTGACGCCGAGAACGACCACGACGCCGTGCGTGCGCGCGAGCGTCGCGACGGCTTCGGTCTCGGGGCCGGGTACGACGACGGCTTCCGCGTAGAGCTTGAGGTGTTCCGCGCCCATGGAAACGGGCGGCGTGACGAACGAAAAATACGGATAGTACGGCACGATCGTCTCGGGAAAGACGACGAGCCCGGCGCCGCCGCGCGCCGCGCCCGCGATCGCCTCGAGGACTTTCTCCATCGTTCCGGCGCGGCTGTGCAGCACGGGAGACAGCTGCACGGCCGCGGCTCGAACGATCACGTAATCAGAGTGTCCAGGTGTCGAGGATGAACGCGCCGGCCTTGCGGTGGAGCAGCACCACGTCGAGCACGTCGAGCGGGCTGATCGGCACGATGCCCTCGACGAGCGACGCTTCGCCGTGTCCGTAGAGCGCTTGCAACGCGAACCGGCAGCAGTAGACCTTGCCGCCTTCTTCCATGAATTTCTTGAGCTGGTTCGTAAAATTCTGATGGCCCGGAAACGCCTCGTCGCCGAGCTTCGGGAAGCCGCGCTGAACGCCGAGCGTCACGCCCGGCCCGTAGAGCAAGATCGACGTCTCGAAGCCCTTGCGCAGCAAGCGCGTCGCCTGCAGCATGTTGACGAGGCCGATCGAGCCTTCGAACGCGACCGTATGGAACGTGACGAGGGCCTTCTCGCCCGGATCCGCTTTGACGTCCTCGAAGACTTTCTGTTCGAAATCGACGAGAAAATCGCCGCTCTTGTGCATCGGAATATCGACGACCGGCATGAACTCCCACTTTCTCTATGCTGAGCGTCCCGACGCGCGACAAAGGGACACCGGCGCCGCGAGCCGCTACGACGAGTGGCCCGTGACGTGGGAAGCGCGAATCGAGAAACTACTTGGACGGAACGGTGCGAGCATAACGCCGGCACGGGTTTCGGAACAGACCAGCAGATATCGTGTGACTCCCACTGATACGTCCGATGGAAGGATGAGCGCCGATCGCGCTAGCCATACACCCAACGCCCGATCGTTCCGACGACGAGCGCCGCCGCCGGCTCGGCGACTTCTTGAAGCGCAAACGCTCGAGCATCGCGCCGAGCGCCTTCGATCTCCCGGTGTCGCGGCGCCGCCGCGTCGCCGGTTTGCGGCGCGAAGAAGTCGCTCTGCTGGCCGGCATCAGCGTCGCGTGGTACACCCAGCTCGAGTCCGGTGCGGAGATCACGGTCTCCCCGGCCCTGTTGCGCCGGATCGCGGACGTGCTCGGGCTCTCGCGCCTCGAACGCGCCTATCTCTTCACACTCGCGATCGACGAGATGGGCGTCGTCAACGCCGTCGTCCCCGAACTCGAATTGCTCTCGTGTCCGCGCATCGCGGGCGAGACGTTCGAGGACGAGATCGCGATGGTGTTGCGCGCGCACCGGGGCCTCAAGACGCAGATCTACTCCGCGCTCGTGCACGGGACGCTCGACGACCTGCTGCCGAATCTGGACGAGTCGCGCTGTCCGATCGGGCTCTGGCTGCACGACGATCTCGCGCCGGCGATGCGCGGCACGCCGCAATACACGCGCGCCGCGCGCCTGCATGCGGCGTTCCACCGCGAGATCGACAAGGTCGTCCGCATCGGCACGTGCGGCGAGTCGAGGCCGGTCGAATTGCTGCTCGCCGCTCCGAGCCGCTACGTGCTGGCCTCGGCCGCGCTGGAACGCGCGTTCGCGCACTGGGCCGCTCGCGCGCGCTAGCCGAAAAACCGACCGAGTTGACTTTTTTCGCTGCGGCGCGTAGCCTTGGGGCATGGCCGTCTCACGACCGAGGCTGACGAAAGGCGAACGCACGCGGCGACGGATCGTCGAACGCGCCGCGGCGCTTTTCAACACCCGCGGCGTGGCGGGCGCCTCGATGGCCGACGTCTCCGACGCGGCCGGCCTCGAGAAGGGCGGCGTTTACAACCACTTCGAGAGTAAGGACGCGCTCGCGCTGGCCGCGTTCGACTACGCTGCGGAGCTCGTTCTCGCGCGCATCGAAGCCGCGGTGGCGACGTGCGACCGCGGCTGGGATCGGCTGCTCGCCATCCTCGACGTGTATCGCGACGTCGTCCGTCGACCGGCGCTCGAGGGCGGCTGCCCGCTGCTCAACACCGCGGTCGAAGCCGACGACACGAATCC
>CAJCIN010000239.1 GCA_903970385.1 Rhodospirillales bacterium
CACGCGGCAAGCCGGCGGCGAACACCTCTGTCTCGCGGACTACTTGCGCGAGCCGGAAGACGGCCGCGGGACGGACGTCGTCGCGTTGCAAGTCGTCACGGTCGGCCGCGACGTCTCGCACCGGATCGACGCGCTGCAAGCTGCGGGCGATTACAGCGAGAGCTACTTCTTGCACGGATTCTCCGTGCAGGCCGCGGAGGCGCTGGCCGAGCACACGCACCGCCGCATCCGTACGGAGCTCGGCATCGACGCCGACCGCGGAAAGCGGTACTCGTGGGGCTACGGCGCGTGCCCCGATCTCTCGCAGCACGCGATCGTGTGGTCGTTGCTCGATGCGGAACGCGCGCTCGGCACCGAGCTGACCGAGGCGTTCCAGATCGTGCCCGAACAATCGACCGCGGCGATCGTGATCCACCACCCGCAAGCGTCGTACTTCAACGCGGCGGCCGTCCGGGAACTCGTCACGGCATGACCGCGATCGTGCTCGCCGGACACGGCAGTCGCGCGCAGGAGGCGAACGCCGCGCTCGGCGTTCTCGCGCACACGCTCGCGGACGACCTCGGCGTGCGCGCGTATCCCGCCTATCTCGAGATGACGGAGCCGGCGATCCCGGACGCGCTCCGTCGCGCTCGAGCGGACGGCGCGGATCGTATCGTCGTCGTGCCGTACTTTCTCTCGCCGGGCATGCACGTCAGGCGCGATCTCGTCGGCATCGTCGATGCCGCGCGAGTCGAACTCGCCATACCGATCGAACTCGCGGATTTTCTCGGCGCGCATCCGGACGTGCCGCGACTGCTCGGGGATCTCGCGCGCGCGACGCTCGCCGTCAAGGCGTCGTAGCGCTCCGCCGGCTCCACAGATCGATCGTCGCGAGCGCTCCGCCGAGCGCGCCGCACAGCGTGTCGATCGTGTTCCATCCGAGCCCCTCTTCGGAACCGTACGCGAATTGCAGCACCTCGATCGCGGCGCTGTACGCCGCGAGCCAGAGGATGCACGGCAGCACGACCGACGTGCGCCCGTTCTCGACGAGGGCGCGCCGTAACGCGTAGGCCACGAGCGTGAACGCACCGACGCTGTAGATCTTGCGCAGAACCACGTGCCATTCGAACCAGACGGGTGACGTGATCTCGTAGACGCTGTGGCTCACGGCGGCGACGAGGAGGACGGCCGCGATAACGGTCGCCGCGATCGTCCACGGCCGCACGTACTTCATATTCGGCGCTTCGCTGGGCGAAAGGGAAGCCACTCCACTCGGCGTACTGCGGGTGTCTATGCTTCGCTCGGACGCCCGATCCCGGCTCGCGCTCGTCTGTGCGGTCGTCTCTTTTGCCGGGTGCTCGTCGTCGTCCACCTCGTCGAGCGCGCAATCGACGTCGACGGGTAGCGCCGCGAAGACGATCAAGATCGGGATCGACATGCCGGTCAGCGGTGGCGAAGCCGCGGTCGGCATCCCGACGCGTAACGGCGCCGTGCTCGCGATCGAGCAGGCGAACGCGAAGGGCGTTCCGGGCGGCTACACGTTCGCGGCGTACGATCTCGACGACGCGGTGCAAGGCGCACACGATCCGGCGCAGGGCGCGCAAAACGTGAAGTCGTTCGTCGCGGACGACGCCGTGCTCGGCATGGTCGGTCCGTTCAACAGCAGCGTCGCGCAAGCGCAGATCCCGATCACGAACGACGCCGGTCTCGTGCAGATCAGTCCCGCGACGACCAATCCGAGCCTCACGCAAGAGCCCGGCGCGGCGAAACTCCGCACCTCGCATCCGGAGACCAATGCGTTCTTCCGCGTGTGCACGACGGACGACCGGCAAGGCGCCGCAGGCGCTTCGTACGCGCGCAAACTCGGCTTGAAGAAGGCGTTCATCGTCGACGACAACGAGACGTACGGGAAGGGTCTCGCGGACGTGTTCGAAGCGCGATTCACCGCGGCCGGCGGTACGGTTCTCGGTCACGAGCATCTCACGAAGGGTCAGAACGACTACAAGGCGTTGCTGACGAAAGCGCACGCGCTCTCGCCCGATCTCATCTTCTACGGCGGTACGACCGTCACGGGCGGCGCGCTGCTGCGCAAGCAGATGGCGGACACGGGTCTCGGCACGATCGCGTTCCTCGGCGGCGACGGCATCAGCGACACCGAGTTCCTCTCGTCGACCGCGAAGGCGGCTGACGGCGTGGCTTACACCGTCGCGGCGCCCGAGACGTCGAAGCTGCCGACGGCCGCGGCGTTCGTCGCCGCGTACCAGAAGCGCTGGAACGCGCCCGTCGGACCGTACAGCGCGAACGCGTACACTGCGGCGAGCATCGAGATCGCCGCGATCGAGAAAGCGATGGCGGCGAACGGCGGCAACGTGCCGACGCGCGCGGCCGTCCTCGCGGACGTCGCGGCGACGAAGGGTTTCGCGTCGCCGATCGGCGCGATCGGCTTCGATAAAAACGGCGATACGACGGCGCCGATCTTGTCCGTCTATCGCATCGCGGGCGGCAAGCCGGTCTTCGTCGAGCAGATCACGTTGAAAGACTGACGGCGCGGTGGACGTCTTCCTCCAGCAGATCGTCAACGGGCTCTCGCTCGGCGGCATCTACGCGCTGATCGCGCTCGGGTACACGATGGTGTACGGCATCATCGAGCTCATCAACTTCGCGCACGGCGACGTGTACACGTTCGGCACGTTCACGTCGCTCGCGATCCTCACCGGGCTCGGCGTCTCGGGCGAAGTGCACGGTCCGCTGCTGATCGGCGTCGTGGCCTTGACGCTCGTCGCGGCGATGTTGACGTGCGGCGCGCTCGGCGTGCTCATCGAATTGCTCGCGTACCGCCGTCTCCGCAACGCTCCCCGGCTCGCCCCGCTCATCACGGCGATCGGCGTCTCGTTCATCCTCGAAAACGTGATGCAACTCTGGCACGGACCCTCGCCGATCCCGTTCCCGCAATTCGTCCCGAATCCGAGCACGACGTTCGGGCTCGTCACGATCTCGGCGAAACAGGTGCTCGTGATCGT
>CAJCIN010000240.1 GCA_903970385.1 Rhodospirillales bacterium
GGACGACATGCATCTCGCCGCGATCGGCCCGCGCGTCGATCCCCGCGATGCGTTCTGTTCCGAACGGTACGCATCGTTCGACGCGTTGCCGCACGGCGCGCTCGTCGGAACGTCGAGCCCGCGCCGGCGCGCGCAACTGCAAGCGCTTCGCCCCGACCTCCGCTTCGAGATCATCCGCGGCAACGTCGACACACGCCTGCGGAAGTTGCGCGAGGGCGATTACGATGCGATTCTGCTCGCGATGGCCGGGCTGCAACGCCTCGGCCTCTCGGCGACGTACACCGTGCCGCTCGAGACCGGCGTCGTGATTCCGGCGGTCGGCCAAGGCGCGCTCGCGATCGAAACACGCGCGAACGATCCCGAACTCGCGCGCCGCATCGCCGCGATCTTCACGCATCGCGAGACCGAGCTCGCCGTTCGCGCCGAACGCGCGTTCCTGCGCACGTTGCGCGGCGGCTGTCAGGCGCCGGTCGGCGCGCACGCCGTCGTTCGCGACGGGACGCTCCATCTCGATGCGGCCATCGCGGCGGTCGACGGCACGCGGATCGTCCGTGGCAGCGACGCCGTCGCGGAGGCCGACGTCGCGTCGGCGGAACGGCTCGGCGAGTCGCTCGCACACCGCCTGCTCGCGGACGGCGGGGACGCGATCCTCGGCGCGCTGACGGCACGCGACGTGCCGCTCGACGCGCCCGGTCCGCTCGCGGGCCGGCTCTTTCTCTTGCCGCGCACGCAAGATCGTCCGAGCACGATCGGGCCGGCGCTGCGCGGCGCGGGCGCGGAGGTCGTCGAGGCGCTCGACAGCGATGCGGCCGCGCAAGCGCTCGACGGACGCATTCCGGAAGCGCTGCTCTTTCCGTCGAGCGGTTCCGTGCGTGCGGTCGCGTCGTTTCTCGCGGACCTGCGCTCCGCAGGCGCCCGGCCGATCGTCGCCGCGATGGGCGACGCATCGTCGGCCGCCGCCGTCGCGGCGGGTTTCCCGCCGGACGTCGTCGCATCGGAAGCTACCGTCGGCGCGTTCGTACAGAGCGTGACGCACTTCGTGATCGGGAGAAACGCATGAGCATCGGCGAACTACTGCGGCCGCGCACCACGGTCGACCTGACGAAGCGCCCGCGCCGCTTGCGTTCGAGCGCCGCGATGCGCGAACTCGTCCGCGAACACGCCGTGCGCGTCGGCAGCCTCGTGCAGCCGCTGTTCGTCGTCGACCCGGGCCAACCGCAAGGCGAGATCTCGAGCATGCCGGGCGTCTTTCGTTATACGGTCGAGAACGTCGCGGCGGAATGCCGCGAACTCGCCGCGCTCGGCATCAAAGCGGTGCTGCTGTTCGGCATTCCGGATTTCAAAGACAGCGTCGCGAGTTCCGCACACGATCCGGCGGGCGTCGTGCAGCGTGCGATCCGCGCGATCAAACGCGACGTTCCCGAAATGCTCGTGATCGCCGATCTCTGCAACTGCGAGTACACGGATCACGGCCATTGCGGCATCCTCGACGAAGCGGGCGACGTCGACAACGACGCGACGCTCGAGCTGCTCGGCCGGACCGCGCTCTCGTACGCGGAAGCGGGCGTCGACGTCATCGCGCCGTCCGACATGATGGACGGCCGCGTCGGCTACCTCCGCGCGACGCTCGACGGTTCGAGCTTCGGATCCATTCCGATCATGTCGTATGCGGTGAAATTCGCGTCCGCATTCTACGGACCGTTTCGCGAAGCCGCGGACTCGACGCCGCAGTTCGGGGATCGACGCACGTACCAGATGGATCCGGCGAACGCGCGCGAGGCGTTGCGCGAAGCGCTGATCGATCTCGACGAAGGCGCGGACTTTCTGATCGTCAAGCCGGCGCTCGCGTACATGGACCTCATCCGCGCCGTAAAAGAAATCTCGGACGTGCCGGTCGCGTGCTACAACGTGAGCGGCGAGTACGCGATGGTGAAGGCCGCCGGACGCAACGGCTGGATCGACGAGAACCGCACGATCGACGAGATCCTCACGAGCTTCGTGCGCGCGGGCGCCGACATCATCATCACGTACTTCGCGAAGTCGTACGCACAGCGCCACAGAACCTGAGCGACGCGCGCGTGCCGATCGACGTCGGCATCGCGATCCTCGCCGGCGGCCGCGCGACGCGATTGCCCGGCAAACTCACCGCGACGACGGGCGACGTGCCGATGATCGTGCGCGTGTTGCGCAACGTGCGCGACACGTCGCGCGAGATCGTTGTCGCCACGAGCGCCGAACTCGCGGACGAGATCCGCGCGCTCGTCGACGTACCGGTCGTCGTCGACGCGGAACCGGGACGCGGTCCCGTCGCGGGGTTGCTCGCCGCTTTCGCCGCGATGGGATCGTCACGCATATTCGCGCTCGCCGGGGACGCGCCGTTCGTCGACGCGGCGTTCGTCGATCGCCTCGCGGTGCGGTGGGAACCGGGCGACGAAGCGGTCGTTCCGGTGCACGACGACGGCGCGGGCGCCATGCGCAGCGAGCCGCTCGCCGCGCTCTACGATCGCACGGCGTTTCTTCGAACGGGTACGGAGATCGTACGCGCCGGTCGCGGCGCGATGCGGCTCGTCGTCGAAGCGCTCGCGACGCGCTTCGTTCGCGTCGAAGAAGAGACGTTCGTCTTCGCGAACGTGAACACGCCCGCAGACGACGCCGCATTTCGCGCCGAGCTTCGCACCCGAGGAGAGATCGCATGACCCGCCCGAGCAGCCGCAGCTTCGACGCCTTCGAACGGGCGAAATCCGTCATCCCGGGCGGCGTGAACTCACCCGTGCGCGCGTTTCGCGGCGTCGGCGGGTCGCCCGTGTTCGTCGCGGACGCGTCGGGCTGCCGTTTCACCGATCTCGACGGCAACTCGTACGTCGACTACGTGATGTCGTGGGGACCGCTGATCCTCGGCCACGCGGTGCCGGCCGTCCTCGAGGCGATCGGCAAGGCGGCCGCGCGCGGCACGTCGTACGGCGCGCCGACCGAAGCCGAGAGCGAGCTCGCCGAGCTCGTGATCGAGATGGTTCCGTCGGTCGACCTCGTCCGGTTCTGTTCGAGCGGCACGGAGGCCACGATGAGCGCGCTGCGGCTCGCGCGCGGCTTCACGGGCCGCGACAAGGTCGTGAAATTCGCCGGCTGCTATCACGGGCACGCCGACTCGTTCCTGATCTCCGCGGGCAGCGGCGCGCTGACGCTCGGCACGCCCGATTCGCCGGGCATCACGCACGGCACGGCCCGCGACACGATCGTGCTGCCGTACAACGATGCCGCGGCGGTGCGGGCGGCGTTCGAAGTACACCCGGCCGAGATCGCGTGCGTGATCGTGGAGCCATACGTCGGCAACATGGGCCTCGTGCTCCCGCAGCCGGGCTTCCTCGCGGCGCTCCGCGCGGCGTGCGACGAGTTCGGCGCGCTGCTGATCTTCGACGAGGTGATGACGGGCTTTCGCGTGGCCCCGGGCGGCGTCCAGGAGCGCGAGGGCATCCGGCCCGACCTCACGACCCTCGGCAAGGTCATCGGCGGCGGCCTCCCCGTCGGCGCGTTCGGCGGCCGGGCCGAGATCATGGAACGCCTCTCACCGCTCGGCGCCGTATACCAGGCGGGGACGCTTTCGGGCAACCCGCTCGCGATGGCAGCCGGAACCGCCACGTTGCGCGCTCTTCGCGAGCCCGGCGTCTACGAGCGGCTCGACGCGGCGGGCGCTCGCTTCACGGAAGGCATGGACGACGTCTTCACACGCCACGGCATCGCCCATCAGTCGAGTCAGCGCGGCTCGATGGTCGGCTTTTTCTTCACGGCGGAGCCGGTGACGGATCTCGCGAGCGCCAAAACGGCCGACACGGCGTTCTACGCCCGGTTCTTCCACGCGATGCTCGACCGTGGCGTGTACCTCGCGCCCTCCCAGTTCGAGGCCGGGTTTCTCAGCCTCGCGCACGACGACGCGGCGATCGACGAAACGATCGCGGCGGCTGAGGACGCCGTCGTCTCACTTCACGCCCGGGCGTGACGCCTCTCGTAGGCGCGGCGTCGAAAGCCTTGGTATAATATCGTGGTGAGAAGAACCCCGTGTGACGGCGCGCACGACGTCCCCGACAAAAGTGTGGCAACCTCGTCCCAATTCCCGGACGAGGAGTCTCCCGTATGCCGTTAGTCTGCCTGGGTCTTTCGCATCATTCGGCTCCGGTCGACGTGCGCGAGCGCCATGCGTTTCCCGCGTCGAAGATGGGCGAGTCCCTCGTGGCCCTGCGCGACTACGAGATGGTGCGGGAAGCCGTCATGGTCTCGACCTGCGGCCGGCTCGAGATCTACGCGGAGCTGGAAGACTACGAGACGGGCGTCGAGCAGCTCAAGACGTTCCTCAAGAACTTCCGCCACGGCGACGTCCAGCACGACATGTCGTCGTACATGTACACGCTTCTCGGCTCGCAGGCGACCGACCATCTCTTCCGCGTCGTGACCGGCCTCGACTCGATGTTGATCGGCGAGGCCGAGATCCTCGGCCAGGTCAAAGACGCGTACATCCAAGCGCAAAAGGCGCGTTCGCTCGGCAAGACGCTGCACGCGCTCTTCCGCGAGGCGCTCAACGCCGGCAAGGAATCGCGCACCAATACGGGCATCGGCGGCGACTCGATCAGCATCGCGACCGCCGCGATCGACCTCGCGAAGCAGCGTCTCGGCACGCTCGCGGGCAAGACGGTGCTCGTCGTCGGCGCCGGCAAGATGGGCGCGACCGCCGCGAAGCGTCTGCGCATCGAAGGCTGTTCGGAACTGCTCGTCGCCAATCGCTCGCAGGCGAAGGCGCGCGAGATCGTCGAGCAGCTCGGCGTGGGCACGGCCGTCGAACTTCCGGGCCTCGTCGAGGCGCTCAAGCGCGCGGACATCGTCGTGACGTCGACGGGTGCGTCGCATTTCGTGTTGACGCCGGGCAACGTCGCGGAAGCGATGCTCGCGCGACCGGACCGGCCGCTCTTCATCATCGACATCGCCGTTCCGCGGGATGCGGATCCCGACGTCGCGCGCGTGCCGAACGTGCACGTCGCGGACATCGACAAACTCAAGGACATGATCGATACGACGCTCGAGAAGCGGCGCGAGTCGATCCCGCTCGTCGAAGAGATCATCGCGGAGCACGCCGAGCGTTTCGCGCGCTGGTATCAGTCGCGCGTCGCGATCCCGGTCGTCAGCTCGCTCGTGCAGAAGGCGGAGTCGATCCGCGAAGGCGAGATCGAACGGCTCTTCGCGCGTTGCACCGATCTCACCGAACGCGAGCGCATGCTGATCACGGGCGCCTCGCTCACGATCATCTCGAAATTGCTGCACAGCGTCGTCACGAAGTTGCGCGATCGCGCGACGTCGAACCATGCCGAAGCGATGACGCTCGCGATGCAACTCGACGAACTGTTCGACCTCCGCGTGCGCTCGGAAGAATTGACCGCGAGCCGTCGGACGCCCATCGCGCAGGCGACGGCGCTCGAATCCGAACTCTCGGAATAATGGCGACGGGCAAAGTCTGGCTCGTCGGGGCGGGGCCGGGCGATCCCGGACTGCTCACGCTCAAAGCGGCGCGCGCGATCGCGCAATGCGACGTGCTCGTGTACGACTATCTCGCGTCGAGCGCGATCGTCGGAATGGCGCCGCCCGACTGCGAGAAGATCTATGTCGGCAAGAAAGCCGGCGCGCACACGCTCACGCAAGACGAGATCACCGCGCTGATCGTCGAGCTGGGGCAGGGCGGCAAGCGAGTCGTGCGTCTCAAAGGCGGCGACGTGTTCGTGTTCGCTCGCGGCGGCGAAGAAGCGGCCGAATTACGCGCGGCAGGCGTGCCGTTCGAAATCGTTCCGGGGATCACGTCGGCGATCGCGGCGCCCGCGTACGCCGGCATTCCGATCACGCATCGCGATCACAACACGTCGTTCACGATCGCGACGGGACACGAAGATCCGACGAAGGGTTATTCGTCGCTA
>CAJCIN010000241.1 GCA_903970385.1 Rhodospirillales bacterium
CGCCGATTTCGAACGCGGTCCCGCCGTAGGCCGGCGGTTCTTCCTGAAACGTCCGCCACACGGCATCGGTGCGGTTGATGCGATTGACGTACGCGTCGCGGCGCGCCTCGAGACACGCCCAGATCGCGCGATCGGCGCCGCCGAAGATGCACGCGCCGTCGCCGACGAGCAGATGTTGCGGCCGGCGCGCGCGCAGCGCTCGCAGCGACATCACGGCACGCGCCGGATCGTCGATCTTCTCGTCGGGCATGAGTCTGACGGCGCCCGCCGGGCTGCCCCAGAGCGCGTCGCCGACGAGCACGGCGTTCTTGTCCGGCCAGTGCAAGGCGATTTCGCCGGGCGTCTTGAGACCGTCGAGCCCGATCACGACGGCGCCGGCGAACGTGTCGCCCGGCTGAATCGTGCGGTCCGCCGGCGCCGAGAGCAACGGCTCTTCGCGCGCCGAGCAGACGAGCCGCGCGCCGAACGTCGCGGCGACCGCGCGCGCGTCGCGCTCGTGATCGCGATTCGTGACGAGCACCCATGCGAGCCCGCCGCGCGCGGCGATGTCCTCCGCGTCCGTGTCCGAGATGGGCAGCGGATCGATCGCGACGTTGCCGTCCGGCGATGCGACGAAGAACGAGTTGAAGTACAGGTTGCGATCGGGTTGCCACACGGACCACATGGCGACGCCGGCGAGCACGGTCTGCTGCATGCGGTCGGTCTTTCGGAGCGGCGTGTCGTTTCCCGTCGAACGCATCGCACATGAACGACACGCAGTACTCCGCCATCGTCGCCGCGGCCGGCCGCGTCGCCGCGTCCTACGCGACCGCCCGGCCTGCCGTCACGAGCGACGAGCACATCGCGGCGATCGTCCGCGTCTTCGATGCGATCTTCGATTCGGCGGTCAAGCGAAGCGCGGACATCGACTGATCGCCGCAGAAGCGGCCGCGATGAAACGCTTCGTTCGATTCGTCGCCGCGTTCGCGGCAAGCGCGCTCTCGGTCGCGACGGCCGATGCGGCGCCGTTGCTCGGGCCGCCGCGCATCTTCGCGCCGGGCGTGATCTCCGGCGCGGCGAACGACGGCGCGCCGACGGTTTCGCCGGATGGGAAGACGCTACTGTTCACGCGCAGCGGCGCGGGCGCGGGTGCGATCCTCGAGTCGCACCTGATCGCCGGACGCTGGTCGCCGCCGCGCATCGCGGCGTTTTCCGGCACGTGGAACGATCAACACGCTGCGTTCTCGCCGGACGGCCGCTACGTCGTCTACGTCTCGATCCGCCGCGTCGGCCACACCAAGAAGGCGTACGCGCATCTGTATCGCGTCGATCGCACGGCGAGCGGCTGGACGGCGCCGGCGCTGTTACCCGTCGCCGTGAACATCGGGCCGGCGATCTTCAAACCGAGCGTCGCCTCAGACGGCAGCATCTACTTCTTGAGCATCGGCACCGGCCACAAGCTGCAGATGTATCGCTCGTCGCGCCGCGACGGCACGTATCTCGCGGCGCGACGCTTACCGTTCAGCGTCGAGGCAAACGCGGACGTCGATCCGGAGATCGCCCCCGATCAGTCGTTCCTCGTGCTCGCGAGTTCGGGCCGCTCGTCGAAGGACGACGCGAAGGAGCATCTGTTCATCGTCTTCAACCGCGGCGGCTCGTGGGGAGCCGTGCAGCGCATCCGTTACGTCGGCGACGACGCGAACGGCTCGAGTAACGACAACGAGCCCGACCTCGGACCGGACGGCCGCACGCTGTATTTCAGCAGCGACCGCAGCCCGGCGCTGCACTTCCCGCGCTCGCGCGCGCAAGCGCTGGCGGACGAAGCGCGCATCGAAGCGTGGGACAACGGCAGCACGAACGTCTGGACGCTCGACATCGGCGCACTGGTAAAGAACGCCCGGCGTGCGAGTTGATAAGGCCCGTGCCTCGGTCGTGCTCGTTTTCAGCACGTTCTTAATTACGGGTCATGCGTCGAAAACGAATGCGCAGACACCGCCTCCCGGCGACGTCACGCTACTCCTTGCGATCGAGCGATCGAAGCATCACGTCTCTAGCTATTCAAGCGTCTCGCCGATCATCGACAGAGACGCTCGTTAAAACGTCGGCTTCCGCGTACGAGTCAGTTCCGATAGAAGCGAATTGTTTCCGCGAGGCCGTCTTCGAAGCTCGTGGCGCCGCCGCCGAAACGCGCCGCGAACTTCGTCGCGTCGACATGATACGGCCGGTCCGTTTGAAAACGCATCTCGACCAGTTCGCCGACCATCGGCTGGAAGAGCCCGAGCACCGGCTGTAACCACGGAGGCAACAGTTGCAGGCGCAACGGGACGTCGGCAAGTTGCGCCGCGAGGGCGAGCAGTTCGCGCAGCGTGCGCGTCGGGGCGTTCGGCACGTGATACGCCTGACCGTACGCGTCGTCTTGCGCGTCGGTCAGCGTGACGAGCGCGCGTGCGAAGTCGGGCACGTACGTGACGTCGTGCGGATGGTCGGGATCGTACGGAACGATGGCCGGTTTGCCCGCGACGAGATTGGCGACGCCGTACCCGGCGAGCACCGAATTCGCGACGTCGGGGCCGTAGAAGTCGGAGGCGCGAAGCGCGACGGCTCGAACGTCGCCCGCGGCAGCGGCGGCTTGCCACATGCGCGTGATCTCCGCGCGAACGCGCGGCTTGCGGCCGTACGTCGTGAGCGGCATCGTCTCGACGAGCGGGTCCGTTTGCGGTCCGTACATGTAGAGGTTGTCCGCGAAAACGAAACGCGCTCCGGCGAGCCGGCAGCCGTCGAGCAGCGCACGCATTGCCGCCGGCCACGACGCTTCCCAGACCTTCGAATCGTACGGAAACCCCGCGGTGCAGATCGCGACGTCGCGACCCGCGCACGCAGCGGCAACCGCCGCCGGATCGGTGAGATCGCAGGCGACGAATCGAACGGTCGCGGGGAGCTCTTTCGGCTCGGTGCGCTGCGCGACGAGCACGTCGTCGCCGCGTTCGGCGAGCAATTTCGTCGTGTCGCGCCCGACGGCTCCGTAGCCGAAGACGACGAGCTTCATGCGCGGACTACGTGCCGACGAGCTCTTTGAGCGCGTGCGCGAAGATCTTCGGCGCCTTGCCCTGGAACAGCACCGACTCGTTGCCGCCGATCTGCTTGCGAAGCTCGAGGAGCTCGTCGCGTAACGCGGCGGCCTTCTCGAAATCGAGGTTCGCGGCGAACTCACGCATCTTCTTCTCGATGTCGCTCGCCATGGCCATCGCGACCTCGCGCGGCAGCTTGTCGCCCTTGAGCTTCTTCGCGTTGTTCGTCTCGTCGCCCGAGCTGATCAGGTCGAGGATGTCGCGCACTTCCTTGCGCACCGTCTTCGGCTCGATGCCGTGCTCGAGGTTGTGCGCCATCTGCTTCTCGCGGCGCCGCTTCGTCTCGCCGATCGCGCGCGCCATCGATTCCGTGATCACGTCCGCGTACATGACGACTTTGCCCTCGACATTGCGCGCGGCGCGGCCGATCGTCTGGATGAGGGACGTGCCGCTACGCAAATAGCCTTCTTTGTCGGCGTCGAGGATGCCGACGAACGACACCTCGGGCAGATCGAGACCCTCGCGAAGCAGATTGATGCCGACGAGCACGTCGAAGAGGCCGCGCCGCAGATCGCGCAGGATCGCGATGCGCTCGAGCGTCTCGACCTCGCTGTGCAGGTAGCGCACCTTGAAGCCGTTCTCGAGCAAGAAGTCCGTGAGGTCCTCGGCCATTTTCTTCGTGAGCGTCGTGACCAGCACGCGCTCGTCGGCTTCGCTTCGCTTGCGGATCTCGTTCATCAGATCGTCGACCTGATGCTTCGTCGGACGTACCTCGACTTCGGGATCGACGAGACCCGTCGGCCGGATGATCATCTCCGCGACCTGCGTCGATTTCGACAGCTCGTACGTCGACGGCGTCGCGCTCACGTAGATCACCTGATTGAGATGCTCGGTGAACTCGTCGAACATGAGCGGCCGGTTGTCCATCGCGCTCGGCAAGCGGAAGCCGTGCTCGACGAGGATCTCCTTGCGCGCGCGATCGCCCGCATACATGCCGTGAACCTGCGGCAGCGACACGTGCGACTCGTCGACGAAGAGCAGCCAGTCCTTCGGGAAGAAGTCGAGCAGGCACGACGGCGTCGCGCCCGGCTCGCGTCCGGCGAGGTGGCGGCTGTAGTTCTCGACGCCGTTGCAATAGCCGACCTCGCGCAGCATGTCGAGGTCGTAGCGCGTGCGCATCTCGAGCCGTTGCGCTTCGAGCAGCTTGCCGTTGTCCTTGAAATATTTCAGACGATCCTCGAGTTCGATCTCGATGTCGTCGACCGCGCGCCGCAGCTTCTCGTCGGGCGTGATGAAGTGCTTCGCGGGGAAGATCGTGATCGCGTCTTTCGACTCGACGTACTCGCCCGTCAGCAGGTTGACGACGTTGATCGCCTCGATGTCGTCGCCGAAGAACTCGATGCGATGCACGAGCTCTTCCTCGACGCCGACGAACTCGAGCGTGTCGCCGCGAACGCGGAACGTGCCGCGCACGAGGTTGAGATCGTTGCGGCGATACTGCATGTCGACGAGCCGGCGCAACATCACGTCGCGATCGATCGAATCGCCCACGGCGATCTTCAGCGACATCTCCATGTAGTCGGCGGGCGAACCCAAACCGTAGATGCACGAGACGGACGCGACGATGAGCGTGTCGCG
>CAJCIN010000242.1 GCA_903970385.1 Rhodospirillales bacterium
TCGCGGCGGGTGCCGGCGCGCCCATCGAGGAGGTCGTCATGCCGGCGCTGCGGTCGCCCATTCCGGACTTGTCGAGCCCGAAGAAGATCAAAAGGACGACGATCGCCGCGATCAACGCGAAGATAGCGAATTTGACGCCGTCCGAGGACGCGAGACCCTGGCCGCTCGTGTTGACGATCTGTCTGCTCATGGTTGACCTCCATCAAAAAAAGACGTTCGGTTGCTTCTATACCCGAAGTTTAGCCGGATGCAATAGTTCGGACGCAGGAACCATGTGCAGGAGTCGCCCGACCGTCACGAACGAGTAGCCCGCCGCGCGAAAACGCGCGACGATCCGCGGCAAGGCGTCGATCGTGTTGAGCCGGCCGCTGTGGAGCAGCACGATCTCCGGCGCCGTCGCGTACGACTCCATGTGCGAGAGGATCCGCTCGGGGGACACGGAGCGCCAATCGCCCGGATCGTCGTTCCACAGGATGACGTCGTAGCCGTCGCGCTGCGCGGTTTCGAGCGTCTTCAACGTGTACCGGCCGTGCGGCGGCCGCATCATCGTGCGAATCGCGGGATCGTGCACGTAGCGTTCGAGCATCGCGGCGCCGTCGCGCAGTTGCTCCGTGACCGCGGGCGGCGCGAGCGCGTCGAAATTCGCCGGATGCGTCAGGGTGTGATTCGCGATCTCGTGCCCTTCCGCTTCGATGCGTTGCGCGAGCCCCGGGAAGGCCATCGTATCGTTTCCGATCAGGAAGAACGTCGCGGGCACGTGCAGTTCCGCGAGTTCGTCGAGCAGCAGCGGCGTCTCGACCGGATAGGGTCCGTCATCGAAGGTCAGGGCCACGAGGCGCGGGTTACCGCCGCGCGCATTGATCGGCGCGTAGCGATCGGTGACGAGACGCTCGACGCGCGCGCGCAGCGACGTCGAGACGAGCGCGCGTGCGTTCGCGCCGCGCAACACGACGGGCGGGATATCGGGCGCGGCCACGCGGTGAACGACGAATGCGACGCATGCGCCCGCGATCAACAGCACGAGCGCGACGGCCGCCGCGCGGAGACCGGGCGGCTTCACTTCGTCGCTGAAGCTTCGCTCTGCGGCTTGGCGAAGTCGCGGCCGACGATCACCGTTACGTCGGTCGCCGGTTTCGCCGTCGGGGTCGCGTCGGGCGTGACGGTGGCCGTCTTGAGCGCGAGGGCCGTGCGGATGCGTTCGCCGGCCAGCGGGACCGAGGCGGTGTGAACGTGGATCTCCGTATCGTCGTATGCAAACGAATCGGCGTTGCTGACGCCCGTGACGACGAATCCGTATTTCGCGAGCGCGCTCGCGAGCTTCGCGCCTTCGCCCCTCACGCCGGAGCCGTTCTCGACGTCCACGTGAATCGTCTTCGGATCGACGGCGGCGACCGCTCCGGGACCGGCCTGGGGCGACGCGACGGGCGGCGGACCGGTGAAGAATTTCTTGACGAGCGCGTTCTTCGCCGCGTCGTCCGCGATCAGCACGTTCCCGCAGCACGCGAGATCTTTGTCGGCGACGTACGGAATCTGATCCGTGCGCAGTTTCGAGAGATCGATGTGCTGGAACGCCCACGCGAGACTCAGCATCTCGGATTGGCTGAGATCGGTGTAGACGTTGCGGCGCATGACGTTGATCAGCTGGTTGATGTGCAGCAAGTCGTTGAACTTGTCGTTCTTCAGCTTCGCGACCGCGATGCGGATGACTTGATCCTGACGCTTGATGCGGCACGGATCGCTACACGCGTCGTGACGGAAACGGCTGTACGACACGGCCTGCTCGCCGTTCATGTGATAGTGCTTGCCGCCGATGAAGTGGATGTGCAGATGACCCCACGAGTCGTCGTAATTCATCGTCTCGTCCGGCACGACGTCGATGCCGCCGATCGCATCGATCACGTCCTTCGTCGCGTCGATCCGTAGCGTGAGATAGCGATCGAAGCCCGGCAGGCCGAGGAATTGACTCACCGCGCGTTCGCTGCTGTGCGCCGCCTTCGTCGTGTCGCCGTTGAAGCCGGTGTAGGCCGCGTTGATCTTGTTCTCCGTGCCGTCCGCCATCAACACGTCGATGTCGCGCGGCACCGAAAGGATGGAGATCGAGCCGTTCGGATTGGCCGCGGTCGGCAGATCGAGTGCGACCGCTTTGATGGTGTCGCTACGCGCGTTCGTCGAATACTCGATGTCTTTCGCGTTGTAATCGTAATCGATGCCGAGCATGAGCAGCGCGACGCGATCCTTGTGGAAATACGTTTGCGGCGACGGAATGATCGGAAGCCCGTACCCCGCCATGACCTGCGACGGCGAGCGGCGTGTGAGATAGGCCTGCGTGAAGACCGCGCCGGCGAAGACGCCGATGCAGAGCGCGACGCAAACGGCGACGCGCGCGGCCCACACCCCCACGGCCGAGGGCCCCCGCTTCGGCCGGCGCGGCCGGCCCATCTCGCTCGCCATACTCGATTAGACTCCGGCTAATTCGCGTGCCGGCACGAGCGTGCCGTGGAAATCGAACGCCGTCGCGCCGTCGAGCGTGACGTCGGCGAACGTGCCGGGCACAGCCTCGCCCGTGAAGTAGACGCCGCCGTCGACGCCGGGCGCCTCGCCCATCGAACGCCCGACCCACGCCGAGGAAACGCCGAGTGCGCCGCGGAGCGGGTCGCTCTTGCGCAGCAGCCGCTTCTCCTCGACGAGGACGCGTTCGACGCGGCCAAGCCGCTTCGCCCGCGCGCTTTCGGACGCACGGCGTTGCGCGTCGCGCAGACGCAGCAGGCGCGACCGCTTGACCTTGGCCGCGATCTGGCCGCCCATGGCGCCGCCGGGCGTACCGTCCTCGCGGCTGTACGCGAAGAAGCCGACGCGGTCGAGCTCGGCGCGACCGATCCACGCTTCGAGGTAGTCGACGTGCTCTTCCGTTTCGCCCGGGAACCCGACGATGAACGTCGAGCGCATCGTGATGCCCGGGATGCGCGTACGGAAATCGTTCAAGATCTCGAGATACCGCTCGCCGTTCGAAGGCCGTAACATCGCGCGGAGCATCTCGGGGTGCGCGTGCTGCAGCGGCATGTCCATGTACTTGCAGACCTTGGGCAACCGCGCCATGGCGTCGATGAGTTCGTCGTCGACCGTCGCCGGATACAGATAGAGCAACCGGATCCATTCCAAACCGTCGATCTCGTGCAACGCTTCGAGCAGCGTGGCGAGGCCGCCGCGGCGCGTGCCGCGATCGCGTCCGTACATCGAACTATCCTGCGCGATGAGGATGAGTTCGCGCGTGCCGTTCGCGGCGAGGGCGCGCGCTTCTTTGACGATCGATTCGGTCGAACGCGACCGGAACGCGCCGCGCAGTTGCGGGATGATGCAGAACGTGCACGGGTGATCGCACCCTTCGGCGATCTTCAAGTACGCCGTCGCCGAGGGCGTCGTGATCAGCCGCGGCAGGAAATCGTGCTCCGGTTCGGCGTCGAACTGGAGCCGCACCGGATGGTGTCCGGCGCGCGCGTCGTCGAGCAAATCGACGATCCCCGCGTACGCGCCCGTGCCGATCACGCCGTCGATCTCGGGGATCAGCGTCTGTAATTGATCGCCGAAGCGCTGCGAGAGGCAGCCGGCAACGATCAGCTGCTGCCCCGGCTTCTTCTGCGCGGCATGCTCGAGGATCACGTCGGTCGACTCGGCCTTCGCCGGATCGATGAACGCGCACGTGTTGATGACGACCGCATCCGCATCCGCCGCCTCCGGCACGAGCTCCCAGCCCGCCGCCCCGAGCTTCCCGATCATCACCTCAGAGTCAACGAGATTCTTCGCACACCCCAGCGACACAAACGAAACGCGCCGCGTCGCCGCGCTAATCACGCCGCCACCATGTCATCCTGAGCCGCCACCATGTCATCCTGAGCCGCCACCATGTCATCCTGAGCCGCCACCATGTCATCCTGAGGCTCTCGAAGGATGGGCATGCCCGTCAGCGTTATCTCACGCCCATCCTTCGAGAGCCTCAGGATGACATGGTGGCGTGGCGCGATTGAAGCGTTCACCGGTAGTTCACAAACTGCAGCGGCAGCTCGTAGTCCAGGCCCTTCAGGATGGACTGGATCTTCTGCAGGTCGTCGCGGGACTTGCCGGTGACGCGGATTTGCTCGTCTTGGTATTGGGCGTTCACTTTGAGTTTCGCATTCTTGATCGCT
>CAJCIN010000243.1 GCA_903970385.1 Rhodospirillales bacterium
CCGCAGGTGTCGGTTCCCGTTCCGTAACGCTCGCGACGGTCGTCACTCGACGATCTTGTACCAGACGATCTGTTCCATCGTCGCGATCATCGTGCCGGCGCGGCTGTAGATCGACGACGTCTCGTCGAAGAAGCCCTCGTACGCGACGCGCATCGTCGCATCGTAGAGAATGAAATCGTTCTCGAGCGCGTCGAGATCGCGCGACGTCGCGTGGAAGCGCACCGTCATCGACACGGTCGAGATCGGAATCGGGCTCGTGATGCGATGGAAGATCTGCGGGAACGCGCAATCGCTCATCGCGACGAGCGTGCAGAAGTCGATCCGGGTCGCGACGCGATCCCGCACCCACGCGATCGTGTGATCGGATTCGTCGACGGACGCGTTCGACGTGAACGGCACGCCCGAGACGAAGCGCATGTCGTACTGCTCCATCCATTTCGCGCGCATCGATCGCCCGTCGAGCGGCCGTAGCATCTCCGGTGCCGCAGCCTCCGGCGCGGCGGCGATCGTGAACGCCTTCGTCGCGCGGCGTACGGCCAGCACGACGGTCGCGCTCGCACAGTGGACCTCGTCGCCGTCTTGATCTTGAACGAGCCGCGCGAACCAAAACGACGTCGACCGATTGCGGCGAAGCAGCTCGACGCGCACGTCGTAGCGGCCCGCGCGAATCGCGGCGACGAAATCGATCGTGATCGAAATCGGCTCGCCGAGCCGCTCGGGATGCTCGACCACGGGACGCAGCAGCGCCGCCGCGATCCACCCGCCGAACGGCCCGATCATGTTCCAGTAGCGGTCGTCGGTCTCGATCAGATGCCTCCGACGAATCGTCCCGGCGAGAACGTTCCGTTCGGATCGAACCGGTTCTTGAGCGCACGCATCGTGTCGAGCGAGGACGGGACGTCCGCCCAGCCCTCGAGCGCCGCACGCGCCGCACCGGGTGCGGCGAAGACGCGCGTGCGCGGTAACGCTTCGCGCTTCGACGCTTCGAACGTCACGATGCGCTCGGCGAACTCGGCGGTCGTTTGCGTGGAGACGCGACACACGACGTCCCCGCTGCGGACGTCTTCGATCGTCTCGATCCTCAGATCGCTCGACGCGGCTGCCCGCGCGAACGCCGCTCGCCGCCGGGCGGCGTCGTCCGTCGTACCGTAACTGCAGAACGTGGCGGATCGCGCGCCGAGCGACGCGGTGTACGCGTCGACGACGTGAGCGAACGTGGAAGCGACCTCGCGATCGACGAGCCGCGTCTCCGGTACGCCCGCCGAACCGAGCGCCGAACGCACCTCGCGCGTCGCGCGGTCGACGGCTCGCGCCGAACCCTCGAACAACAGGATCATGCGGCCTTCCGCGGCATCGCGGCCGTCGATCTCGTCGGGAAACCCGTTCACGATCACGGCGGCCGCCGGTTCGGCGTCGAGACTAGCGACGTTCGCCACGGCGCGTGCGCGCGTTCGTTCCGGCAATGCGGCGATCGCGATGCGTCGCGCGACGGGTAGCGGTCGCGTCTTGAAGTTCGCGCGCACGAGCGTGCCGAGGGTGCCGAGGGACCCGACGTACAGCTTCGAGAGATCGTAGCCGGTCACGTTCTTCACGACCATGCCGCCCGACTTCGCGAGCGTGCCGTCCGCGAGCACGATCGTCGTACCGATCACGTAGTCGCGAGCGCGACCGTACGTCGCGCGCCGCGGCCCGAGCCAGCCCGTCGCGAGCGCGCCGCCGATCGTCGCGTTCGCGGCGCGCGGGACGTCGAGCGGCACGAATTGGCCGCTGTCGGCGAGCGTGCGATCGAACGTCGCGACGGACATGCCCGCCTCGACCGAGATCGTCAGGTCGCGCGGCTCGTATTCGACCACGGCAGCGAGCGCGCGCGTGTCGATCGCGGCGTCGTAGCGCGCGGGCGCGTTCCCGAGCGATTGCAGCGTGTTCCCGCCGAACACGACGATCGCGCGGCCCGCTTCGTCACAGGCGCGCACGAGCGAACGCAACTCGTCGATCGTCGCGGGCCGGTAGACGTCCGCGGGCGCGTGACCGCCGAGCGCGTATCCCGCGTGCGGCTCGCCGCCTACAACCACGCGCCGGCCGGCACCAAGCGTTGGGCGGCGCGCACCTCGCCGCAGACCGCGCCGCTCGGGAAGATCTTGTCGGGATTGAACGCGCCGTGCGCGTCGAACACGTCGCGCAGTCGCGTCATCGTCGCGAGATCGTCGTCCGTGAACACGAGCGGTAGCGAGTCGCGCTTCTCCGTCCCGATGCCGTGTTCGCCCGAGATCGTGCCGCCGAGATCGATGCACGTCGCGAGGATGTCGTGCCCGGCGTGACCGACCGCTTCGAGTTGGCCCGGTACGCTGCGATCGAAGAGGAGCAGCGGGTGCAGGTTCCCGTCGCCCGCGTGAAAGACGTTGCCGACGAGCAGACCGTTGTCGCGCGCGATCTCTTGCACGCGGCGGATCGCGACCGGCAGCTTCGTGCGCGGTACGGTCGCGTCTTGAATGTAGTAGTTCGGCGCGATCCGCCCGAACGCGCCGGCCGCGCCCTTGCGCGATTGCCACAGCGCCTCGCGCTCGCGCTCGCTCGACGCCGACCGCCACGACAACGCACCGTGCGTGCGCGCCACGTCCGCGATCGCGCGCTCCGCCTCTTCGACGTCGCCCCGTTCGCCCGCCGTTTCCACGAGCAACACCGCGCCCGCATCGACGGGGAACCCCGCGTGGTAGTGCGCTTCGACCGCGCGCACGATCGTGCGATCGATGATCTCGAGCGCGGTCGGTTGCCACCCGCCCGCGACGATCGCGGAGACCGCTTCCGACGCGGAATCGATGTCGCCGAATGCGGCGAGGCAAACGCGGACGGCTTCGGGCATGCGCAGGAGACGCAGCTCGATCGCGGTGACGATGCCGAGCGTCCCTTCGCTGCCCACGAGCGCGCCCGTGAGATCGTAACCGGCGTCGTCGAGCGAGACCGTCCGCACGTCACCCGCGTCGTCGACGTACTCGATGCCGAGCACGTGCGAGCTCATCGACCCGTACGCGAACGCATGCGGTCCGCCGGCGTTCGTCGCGGTGTTGCCGCCGAGCGTCGAGGTCTTTTGGCTCGACGGATCCGGACCGAAGAAGAGGCCGTCGCCGGCCACGGCCTTCGAGAGATCCAAGTTGACGAGGCCCGGCTGCACGCGCACGCGCCGGTTCGCGGCGTCGAACGCGAGCACGCGATTCATGCGCGCGAACGACACGACGACGCCGCTATCGCCCGCGATGGCGCCGCCGCACAGTCCGGTTCCCGCTCCACGCGGCACGATCGGCTGGCCGCAATCGCGCGCGATGCGAACGATCGCCGCTACGTCGCGCGCGTCGCGCGGCAAGACGACGGCCGCCGGGAGCGGCCCGTTGCAGAAGCCGTCGAACGCGTACGCGGCCAGATCTTCCGGCGACGTCAGGACGGATCCGCGACCGATCGCGTCGACCAGCCGTTCGCGGAAAGCCTCGAGTGCCACCATCGTGCGGGCTTACGAGGGGCCGCCGGGGAGTCCTTGAGATCGGCGGGCAAACGGGCGAGATGAAACGAGCCTCGATCGCGACCCGCAAGGGCGACGCCGGCGTCACGCGTCTCGGCGGCGGCACGTCGATCTCGAAAGCGGATACGCGCGTCGAGGCGTACGGGGCGATC
>CAJCIN010000244.1 GCA_903970385.1 Rhodospirillales bacterium
CGCGTACGCACGATCGGCATCGTTCAGCGCACCGGCGACGACGAGCCACTCGCGCGGATCGTCGAACGCGCGCGCGCACGCCTCGATCGCGACGCGCGCGTTCTTCCGCGCTTCGCGCGCGCCGACGAGGAGCGCGAAGCGCGCGTCTTCGAGCTGCGGCGGCAGCGCGTCCGCCGGCCCGGGAAACCAGAACGGATCGGGTGCGGGCGGGATGACGTCGATGCGGTCCGCCGCGATTCCGAGCGCGCGCGCGATCTCGCCCCGGCTCCACACGGAGATCGTCGCGAATCGCGTCGCTTCGCGCGCCGCGCGACGGATCGGCGCCTGCTCGCGAAAACGCGCGATGCGGTCGCGATGCGGTTCCGTGAACGCGAACGCGTCGTAGATCGAAACGACGGCACGCGCGGCGACCGGATAGCGCATGCCGTTGAACGGAAACCACACGACGTCGTACGCGCCGGCGCGACGCGCGCTGCGGCTCGGCGCGACGCCGAGTTCGGGAAACTCTTCACCGAGCGCGCGCACGTCGGCGGCGCGATCGGCGAGCGCCGTCAGAACGAAGCGCGGATCGCCGCGCGCGGCGCGCATCGTGCCGCGTACGAGCCGGCCCATGCCGCGCCGGTCGCGCACGAGATTCGCGGCGTCGATTGCGATGCGTCGCGCGGTCGTGCTATTTCCCGTGATAGAGGATCAACACGATCGTGTTGATCGCGTTGAATGCCGCATGCGTCACCACGTTCGACCAGAAGCACCGCGTGACCGCGTACACGTACGCGAGCACGATGCCGCCGAGCGCGAGCGGGACGGCGATGGTCACGAGCTGGCTCGCCGATTGTCCGATCGCGTGCGTCGCTCCGAACAGCGCGCCGCTGATGACCGCGGCCGCGGCGATCGGCACGTAGCGCGTGAGCGCGCCGAAGACGAACACGCGAAAGGTCAACTCCTCGATGATCGGCGCGAAAACGCAAGCGAGCACGACGAACGTCCCGAGTTGCACCGGCCCCTTCAGGCCCTTGAGGAGCTCGACGGCGCTTTCCGTATCGTGGTGGTGCGTGATCGCCTCGGCTGCGGAGCTCGCGACGATGACCGTGAGCCACATGACGACCGCGCCCGCGGCGCCGATCGCGAGGTCGCGTCCTGCCGGCTTGCGGATGCCGAGTTCGGCGAGCGTGACGTGCGCGATGCGCGGCAAGACGAACACGAGGTACGCGCCGAGCGGGACGTAGGTGACGAACTCCGCCACGATCTGCTGGAACGGCGGCGGGTTGCCGCCGTGAGCGTGCGCGGAGCGCCCGATCAATTCGTAGGCGACGATGTACGCGACCCCGGGCACCACTGCCAAGATCGCGATCGCGACGACGTTGACCGCGACGAGCCCCGGCTTCCACGCATTTCTAGGCCAGGGAATCGGCGAGAGCGCCGAAGGCGCCCAGGTCGAGTTGTTCCGCACGAATCTCCGTATCTAAGCCGAGCGACGAAAGCGCCGCTTGCGAGCGCTCGCGTTCGATGCCGAGCGCGAGCGATAGGCTATTCGCGAGCGTCTTGCGGCGGTACGCGAACGCGCCGCGCACGACCTTTCGGAAGAATGCGGGCTCGCGGACCGTTACCGCCGGCGCCGCGCGGCGCTCCATGACGACGACGGCGCTGTCGACGTTCGGGCGCGGATAGAAGCTGCCGGGCCCGAGCACGAACGCGCGCCGCACCTCCATGGCGTAAGAGACGTAGAGCGTCAGGCTTCCGTACTGCGGCGTCGACGGACGGGCGATCAGCCGGTCGACGACGTCGCGTTGCAGCATGGCGACGATACGCGCCGGCGGCCGTTCGAGCTCGAGCCAGCGCAGGACGAGGGGCGTCGCGACGTTGTACGGCAGATTTCCGGCGGCGCACCACGGATCGGTCGTGACCGCGTCGTAATCGAACGCGAGTGCGTCGGCGCGCACGATGGCCGCCGATCCGAGATCTTCCCGTTCGCCGAGCACGCCGACGAGATCGGGATCGATCTCGATCGCGGTGACGCTGGCGCCGCGATCGAGGAGCGCGCGGGTCAGGGCGCCCGTGCCGGCTCCGATCTCGAAGACGCGCTCGTCCCCGCCCGGCGCGCAGAGCGCGGCGATGCGCTTGACGGCCCCGCCGTCCATCAGAAAATTCTGCCCGAGGCGTTTCTTCGGCCGGAGTCCGCGGGCGGCGAGGAGCGCTCGCGGGTGCGCCGGGCGTTCGTCTATCGCAGGACGTAGAGGGTGACGGGCCGCCGGCCGAAGGACAGAGCAGCCGACTGACTGTCGAACCCGAGGTCGATGCGGTTGCCGAGGATCGCTCCGCCCGTGTCGCCGGCGATCGCGCGGCCGTAGCCGGGGATGAACACCTTCGTACCGAGCGGTACGACGCTCGGGTCGACCGCGATGATGCCGAAACCGGCGCGCACGCCGCTCGCCGTCAGGCCGCTGCAGCCGTAGCAGCTCGCCGTGTAAGCGGTCGCGATCATGTGCAGGGCGCTCCCGGCCATGTGCACGGCGCTCTGGAAACCGAGGGTGGCGACCCGCGCGAGAGAGTCGTAGCGAGCGAGCCCGCGCGTGATGACGGCGGCACGGGGCTGACGGATGATGCGCGAGGCCAGGACGGCGCGCTGGACGGGGCCGCCGTCGCGGCGCGTATAGCGGACGTACGTCTCGCGAAGTCCCGGCCGGCTCGGAGCGGCCCGGAGCTGACCTAGGGGAAGGGTCGCATCGGTCCGGTGGACGGCGGGAAGGTCGATCCGGGCGCGTTCGTGCGACGTCCACGATGCGACGCGATGCACGCGCACGGTCTCGCCGGCGGCCAGTTCGGAGCCGAGAGCAGGCTCGACGGCATCGAGCCGCCCGATGCGGACGTGCTCGTCGCGGAGCAGTTCGGCGACGGTCGTGGCCGCCGAGCGGACCTCGTGGAGGCGGTTTCCGGTCGCGACGCGGACGGGAACGGCGGTGCGGAAGACGATGCGGGTGCCGTCGGTGAGCGACGCGTCGACGTCGGGCGACACGAAGTCGCCTGGACGGACTGCGAGGCCGCGCTCGGCGAGCGCGCCTCCCACCGTGCGGGAGAGAGTCGGAAACGTGGATTCGGCCCCGTCCGAGACGAGCGTGATCGTTTGGACGGCCGGCGCCGTTTCGGCGCTCGCGGCGGTGCCCGTCTCGGGCACGGATTCGGCTGCGCCGGCTACGGACGCGGGAAAGATGCAGGCGAGAGTGAGGAGGCTCGTAACGACGAGAGTCGCGGCTGTTTGATCACGTACGATCAACGCGGCTCCTTTCTAGGCGTGCGGCACAGCATCACGACGAACGTTCTCCACAGGGAGGGAGAACCGTTCGCACGTGCGAGTCGCAAGTTGCAGAGCGGCCGCACACTTGCAGCCGCCTGGCCCAAAGGGGAGGGCCGGGGGAACCGGGTCAACTTAGCACAGCCGATTTTGCGCGTCAACTTGACAAAACGGCATTCCGACGTAAGTCGCCGCGACGTAGGCGTATGTACTTGCAGAGGGAACACGCAGATGGTGAACGCGTTACGCGTCGGTCTCTTCACGGAGTGTTACCGGCCGATCCAAAACGGAATCGTCGCGTCGATCGACGCGCTCGCAGAAGTTTTGCGCGAGCATCGTCACGATGCGACGGTCGTCACGCCGAACATGCCGGGCTACGACGATCGCGATTCGCGCGTCGTGCGCGTACCGTCGCTTCCGCTACCGACCGCGACGGCGTATCGTCTTACGGTACCGTACCTTCCTGCGCAACGCGCGTTCTCGATCGTGCACGTGCATTCGCCGTTCGTCACCGGTTGGCTCGGCGCGCGCGAGGCGCGACGGACGTGCGTGCCGCTCGTGTTCACGTATCACACGCAACTCGAAGAATACGCGCACTATTTTCCGTTCGAAGAGCGTGCGACGCGCGCGGCGGCGACGCGATTGACGCGCACGTTTGCGAACGCCGCCGACCTCGTCATCGTGCCGACCGAACCGATGGAGCGGCGTCTGCGATCGTTCGGCGTGCGTTCGCGCATCGCGATCGTTCCGAGCGGCATCGACGTCGCGCAGTTCGCGTGCGGCCGTCGTAGCGAAGCGTTGCGCGCGCGCTTCGGCATCGCGCGCGACGAGAAGATGATCGTGACCGTCGGACGTCTCGGGCGCGAGAAGAACGTGGAGCTCGCGCTCGAGGCATTCGCGTCGCTCGCGGACGTGCGCGCGACGTTCGTCATCGTCGGCGACGGGCCGCATCGCGAATCGCTCGAGCGCAGCGCGCAACAGCTCGGCGTCGCCGACCGCACCGTCTTCGCGCGCGAGTTTCCGCGCGAGGCGCTCCCCGACGCGTACGCGTCCTCCGATGCGTTCGTCTTCGCGAGCGCGAGCGAGACGCAGGGGCTCGTGCTCGTCGAAGCGCTCGCCGCGGGCGCGTCGATCGTCGCCGTCGACACGCCGCAAACGCGCGACGTCCTCGGCGGTGCCGGCCGCATCGCACGCGCCGACGCGACGTCGATCGCCGAAGCCCTGCGCGCCGTGCTCGCCGGACCGTCGAACGCCGACGCGGCGAAATCCGTGGCGCGCCGGTTCGAGCGGCGGGATCTCGGCGAGCGCGTCATCGATCTCTACCGTTCGTTGATACCGGCCGCGGCGAGCGGCATCGCGGGGATACCGGCCGCGGCGGGCTGACCGGCCTTGACGTCGAACGTATGTTCGATGTATGCTTGCGTCACGATGGCGGAACGCGACGATCGAACGGTCCGGATGGCGGTCGGATTCGCGGTATCGCATCGCGGCGGCGGCGTCGTCTATGCCTTGCGCACGGAACCGGGCGGCGCGGAGTCTCTCGTCAGGGTGAGCTTTCGCTGCCGCCCGCTCGCGGCACTCGGCGGACGCGACGTCGCATATGCTGCGCTCGACGCGCTCGGCCGTGAGGTGCGTCGTCGCGGCGACGATCGCGTCGATTTCGACATCGCGGACGCGGAACTCGCGCTCGACCTGAGCGGCCGGCGCGTGCTGCCGGCGGCCCTGACGATGCCGTACGTCCGGCTGCGCTGCACGCTCAACCGGTTTCGCATGGCGCGGATCGCGGCCGTCGAACGCACGACGATCCGTGACCTCACCGCTCGCGCGCGCGCCGAATCCTCGCTCGACATCGCAGCCTGACGCGCCGCCCGCGGGCCGGCTCCGGCGCCTCCGCATTCGCGATCTCCCGTACGACACGGTCGAACTCGCTCGGCTCCTGATCGGTACCGTGCTCGTGAGCGATTCGCCGGATGGGCGAGCCGCGGCGCGGATCGTCGAAACGGAAGCGTATCTGCCCGGCGACGCGGCGAGTCACGCGTTCCGCGGGGAGACCGAGCGGAACCGGACGCTGTTCGGCCGGCGCGGGCTCGCATACGTCTACTTCATTTATGGATGTTACTTCTGCATCAACGTTTCGAGCGAACGTGCGGGCATCGGTGCGGGCGTGCTGATCCGCGCGGGCGAGCCCGTGGCCGGGGTCGCCTTGATGCGGTCGCGCCGGCCGCGTGCGACGCCGCGCGATCTCTGTCGCGGGCCGGGCCGGCTCGCGACGGCCCTCGCCGTCACGCGCCTGCACGATGCGCTGGATTTGTGTGCTCCGGGCCCGCTCTGGCTCGCCGCCGGTGCAGGCGCGATCGACGCCGGCACGAGCGTACGCATCGGGGTGACGAAGGAAGCGGACCGGCCGCTGCGGTTCTTCGAACGCGGCTGCCCCTACGTGAGCGGGCCGGCGGCACTGAACCGCTGACGGCAGCGTTCCGGCGCGAAGGCGCCGAACGAGCCCCGGACGTGCGCCTGCAAAAATTCCTCGCCCACGCGGGCATCGCCTCGCGCCGCAAGGCGGAAGAGTTCATCGTCGCCGGGCACGTGCGCGTCAACGGCAGCGTCGTGCGCGAGCTCGGCACGTCCGTCACGGATTCCGATCGCGTCGAGCTCGCGGGCAAGCCCGTCGTGATCCCCGACGTCAAGCGGTACCTCGTGCTGAACAAGCCCGTCAAGGTGATGACGACGATGCGCGATCCGGGCGGCCGGCGCACGGTCGCGTCGCTGATTCCGCGCGAGGGCGGCCGCGTCGTTCCGGTCGGCCGGCTCGATTACGAAACGGCCGGCGTGTTGCTGATGACGAACGACGGCGAGCTCGCCCACGTGCTCACGCATCCGCGCTTCGGCGTCGAGAAGACGTACCGGGCCGTCGTCCAGGGACGGCTGCAGGGTGAGGACATGAAGCGATTTCTCGACGGCATGCGACTCGACGACGGGCGCAGCGAACCCGCGAAGGTCCGCGTGGTGCGCGCGGGGCCCGCGGCGAGCGAGGTGGACGTCACGATCCACGAGGGCCGCAATCGTCAGGTGCGGCGCATGTTCGAGGCGACCGCGCATCCCGTCATTTCGCTCGTCCGCTTGCGTTTCGGTCCGCTGTCGCTCGGCGATCTACGGCCGGGCGTCTGGCGCGAGGCCACCGAGAAAGAGCTCTCGTCGCTACGCGCGATCGCGTCGAACGCCGAATCGGCGGACCTCGACCGGTGAGTACGATGGTGCGCGGCATTCGCGGCGCGACGACCGTCGCCGAGGACACCGCGGCCGCGATCCTCGAGGCGACGGAAGAACTCGTGCGCGAGATCGTCGCATCGAACGCGTTCGCCGCCGAAGACGTGGCGTCGGCGCTCTTCACCGTCACGCCCGATCTGCGCGCGGAATTCCCCGCGGCCGCGGCGCGGCGGATGGGCTGGACGATGGTACCGCTCCTGAATTTCACCGAAATCGGCGTGCCGGGGCGGCTCGAGCGGTGCATCCGCGTGCTCATTCACGTGAACACGGAGCGCGCGCAGAGCGAGATGGTTCACGTTTACTTACGCGAAGCGGTTGCACTCCGTCCCGATCTCGTCCCCCGGAGTACGACACCGCAATGATCATCGTGATGCGCCCGAATGCCGCCGAGAGCGAACTCGACGGCGTCACCGCGCTCATCTCCTCGCTCGCGCTCGCGGCGCACGTCAGCCGCGGTTCGGAACGCACGATCGTCGGCGTCGTCGGCGCGCCGGCCGACAAAGAGACGCTGCTCGCGCAATTCGCCGGCCTCGACGGCGTCGAATCCGTCGTGCCGATCTCGCGCAGCTACAAACTCGTCAGCCGGGAAGCGCGTTCGGAGCGCAGCGTCGTTCGCGTGAACGATCGCGTGTCGTTCGGCGGCGCGCGGCTCGCGATCTGCGCGGGGCCGTGCAGCGTCGAATCGCGCGAGCAGTTGGAGGCCACCGCTGCGGCCGTGTCCCGGGCCGGGGCGAACGTTCTGCGCGGCGGCGCGTTCAAACCGCGCACGTCGCCCTACGCGTTTCAAGGGCTCGGCGAGGACGGTCTGCGCTTCTTGCGCGATGCGGCCGATCGCCACGGCCTCGCCGTCGTGACGGAAGTGCTCGATCCGCGCGACGTCGAGCTCGTCGCGACATACACCGACGTCCTGCAGATCGGCGCGCGCAACATGCAGAATTTCACGCTGTTGCGCGAGGTCGGCGGCGCGCGCCGTCCCGTGCTGCTGAAGCGTGGCATCGCGGCCACGATCGACGAGTGGCTCATGGCCGCCGAATACATCGTCGCGGCGGGCAATCACGACGTCGTGCTCTGCGAGCGCGGGATCCGCAGCTACGACACGCAGACGCGCAACCTGCTCGACCTCTCGGCCGTGCCCGTCGTGCAGGGTCTCACGCATCTTCCCGTCATCGTCGACCCCTCGCACGGCACGGGCGTCCGCGCGCTCGTCGCGCCGATGAGCTTGGCAGCGGTCGCCGGCGGCGCGGACGGCTTGATCGTCGAAGTCCATCCGAATCCGGCGGCGGCGTTCTCGGATGGGCCGCAATCGTTGACGCTTCCGAGCTTCGCCGATTTGATGGTGCGGCTCGCGCCGGTCGCCGCGGCCGTCGGCCGCACGCTACCCGAGCCCGCGACCGCCGCCGCATAGCGCGGCACGTGTCCGTCGCACTCGGCATCGTCGGAGCCGGCTTGATCGGCGGTTCGATCGCGTTGCGTGCGGCGCAGCTCGGATGGACCGTCGGCGTCTACGACGTCGATGCCGGCCACGCGGCGTACGCGCGCGAACGCTGCGGTGCGTCGTTCGCGACGCAGTCGCTCGCCGAACTCGTCGCGCGGTCGCGGGCCGTCGTGCTCGCGGCGCCGCTCGCCGCGACGCTCGCGCAGATCGCGGAGCTCGAGCGCGACCTGCCGGCGCACGTCGGTTCGATCTTCGACGTCGCATCGCTCAAGGCGCCCGTCGCGCGAGCGGCCGCAGGCCTCGCGCGGTTCGTCGGAACGCATCCGATCGCCGGATCGGAACGCAGCGGGCCGCAGGCCGCGCGCGCGGATCTTTTCGCGGGCCGCGTTTGGACGTACGACGCCTGCGCGAGCGAGCCCGCGCGCACGCGGGCGGTCGCGTTCGTCGAGGCGATGGGCGCCCGCCCCGTCGCGATCGCGAGCGACGAACACGATCGCATCGTCGCGCTCACCTCGCATCTCCCGCAGATCGTCTCCGTCGCGCTCGGCGCGCAGCTCGCGCCGCGGCTCGACGACGACGCCGCCGTGCGGGCGTTGTGCGGCACGGGCATGCGCTCGATGCTGCGGCTCGCGGGATCGTCGTGGACCGTGTGGGAGGCGGTGCTGCTCGCGAACGCGGGTCCGCTCGCGCAGGAAGTCCGTCGGCTCGCGGACATACTCAGCGGGACCGCGGCCGCGCTCGAAACGGGTGCTTCGGGCGAACTCGCCGATCGTTTCGCACGAGCCGCCGCCGCGAACGGTCGCCTGCATGCGAACGACTCGGCGCCGAGCGACGTTTTCTCTTCAGATGAAAGGTAAGACTGTGGACGGTCGGATCCCATACGGCGCGGCGGCGCTCTGCGCGACGCTCGTCGCTCCGCTCGCGGCGCTCGCGCAGAACGGCACCGAGAACTACTTCTTTCCGCCGAAGATCGCGACGTTCGGTAAGACCACCGTGCCGGCGAACGGCGCGGGTAAGGTCGTCGTGAAGGTGTTCGTCAAAGCGGACGGATCGTTCACCGTCTCGGGCGTGCTGCGGACGTCGAACGCGGGCGACAACGCCGCGGCGCTCGACATCGCGAAGCACTCGACGTATCACCCCGCGGGGCGCGGCGTCAAGAAGACCCCCGTCGCCGCATACTACGATTTCACGGTGAAGTTCACGGGCACGGGCGCGACCTCGGACGACGATGAAAGCGCGGGCGGCTCGAGCGGCCTCGGCGCGTACGAGGCGCAGATTCGCGCCGGGAAATACGCGGACGCGCAGACGGGTTTGAACGCCTATCTGCAGGCGCATCCGAACGACCAGAAAGCAACGGTCGACCTCGCGCTCGCGCAGTCGTTCCTCGGCGACTACACGTCCGCGGCCGCGTCGTTCGACAAGGTGACGACGATCCCGGACGATCAGAAGCAGACCGCCGCGCGGGCGTATTCCGAAGCGAGCCGCACGGCGCTCAAGGCGAAGTCGTACGACGCGGCGGTCGCCGACGCGAAGAAGGCCGTCGCGCTCTCGCCCGGAGCGTACACGCACAACGATCTCGGCATGGCCGAGGACGGCGCGGGCGATCACGACGCCGCGGTCGCCGATCTCGAGAAAGCGCGCGACGAGTCGAAGACGTTCAAGACGAGCGATCGCGTCGCGATTGATCTCAATCTGGTCGCGCTCTTGTATTCCGCCGGAAAAGACGACCAGACGAAACCGGTGCTCGCGGAAATCACGTCCCTCGATCCGACGAACGTCGGTGCGCAGAACGTCGTGGCGAATCACTACATCCGGCTCGCCACGGCGGCGGATGCCGCGAACAAACCCGACGACGCGGAGAACTATTGGTCGCAGGCGGCGACGGCGGTGCCGCATCAGGCCGCCGACTTCTACGGACACGCGGCGCTCGACGAAGTCGGAAAGAAGTCGGGTTCGCAGCTCGACAAGGCCAATTCGTACGCCAAGATGGGTCTCGCCGCGGATCCGAACAATGCGATCTGCAACTACGTCGCCGGTTTCGTTCTCGCCAAGCAGGGAAAGAAATCGGACGCTCTCACGTATCTGAACAAAGCCGACGCATCGGCGAAGGCCGGGAACGACACGGCGTTTACGACTGCGGTCGAGGCACTGATCAAACAGGTCAACGGCTCATAACCGGGACGGCCGAGGAATAACCCCCGAACGGGGGAAATATCGAGCCCTCGCGACGGGTCCTCGGCGTCGCTACGATTCGTCCGCAGGGTACACTTTTAGGCTTTTCGGGAGGCGCCGCAGCTAGCGTGGATTTCTTCAGTGGGTTCTTCGAACTAATCCGACAGGGCGGACCGGACATGATTGTCCTGATCCTGCTCTCGGTCATCGCGGTCGCCATCGTCATCGAGCGGCTCGTGTTCTTTTCCCAACAACACGGAGATAGTAAGGCGCTCTTACGATCGCTCGGCCAGCGCATCGCGGCCGACGACATGCCGGGAGCGATCAAAGTCTGCGGCACGAACAAAGGCATGCTACCGCGCATCCTCGAGTTCGGTCTGCTGCGCGGCACGAAGAATCGCGCGGACATCACGGATGCCCTCTCGATCGCGCTGATGGAAAATCTCAACGCGCTCGAGCGCAACCTCGGCGTCATCGGAACGATCGCCGTCATCGCGCCGTTCGTCGGCCTCTTCGGCACGGTGCTCGGCATCATCCACGCGTTCCAAGACATCGCGCTCAAGGGCAACTCGACGCCGGCCGTCGTCGCCGCGGGCGTCGGCGAAGCGCTTGTCACGACGGCCGCCGGCCTTCTCGTGGCCGTCATCTCCGTCGTGTTCTTCAACTACTTCAAGACGCGCATCAAGGGCTACAACCAAGAGATGATCGTCGCGGCGAATCAACTCGCCGAGATGCTGCACTTCCACAACGTCGGCGAGCCGATCCCGACGGACCTCTATCAGCCGGTCGGCGGCCGCGCGGCCACCGCTCCCGCCGGCGCGAAGTAGGCTCGCTGCATGTCCCTGCTCTCGGCGCAGCAAGACGAAGAGGTGATGGCCGAGATCAACATCACGCCGTTTACCGACGTGCTGCTCGTCCTGCTCATCATCTTCATGATCCTCGCAGCGCTCGTCACGCCGCCGGGCTTCCAAAAAGAACTCCCGAACAACAACAGCAACACGCAACAGTCGAACCCCGACAACAAGAAGAACATCGACGTCGAGGTCAACGACAAGGGCGTCATCTTCGTCGACAGCGTGAAGACGGACGACCGGTCGATCTACTACGTCATGTCCCAAACGGCGCGCCGGCGCGGCAACAAGACGCACGTGTCGATCACGTCCGACGCGAAGGCGCCGTACGGTACGATCATCCGCATCCTCGACGCCGCGAAGGAAGCGAACCTCGACGACGTCGGATTCGTGACCTCGTAACATGGCCGTATCGACGAGTTCCGGCGACGACGACGTCATGTCGACGATCAACATCACGCCCTTCACGGACGTGCTGCTCGTCCTCCTGATCATCTTCATCATCCTCGCCTCCGTGACGAAAGAGCCGCATCTGCCGCTCGCCCACAACGCCGAGAAGGTGAAGGCGTCGCAGATCATCGTCTACATCGACGACAAGGACCACATCCAGATCGGATCGACGACGACCGACATCGCCGGAACGCCGTCCGTCCTGCATACGCTTCAGGACCAAACCAATCACACGTACAACAGCGTGATCATCAAGGCGGATCCGAAGGCGAGCTACGGCACGATCCTCCAGGTCATGGACGCGGCGAAAAAAGAAGATCTGACGAATTTCGGTTTGGCGAACAAGACCGAGGGTTCCAAGGACTAGGATGGGCGTGCAGAATCCGACTCCTCCCGCGGCGCCGAAACCGGTCGCACCGGTTGCAAGAACGCGCTCGTTCATCCTATGGGCGTTCCTGATTTCGGTCGGACTGCATTTCGTGATTCTACCGTTCTTCGGCCTCAAGCATCGGGAGAACGAAAAAGAAACGACCGAGAAAGTCTCGGTGAGCAAGAAGATCAAGGTCGTCGTGCCGACGCCGCCGCCGCCCACGCCCACGCCGCCGCCGCCGACGCCGCCTCCGAAACAGACGCCGCCGCCCGTGAAGCAGACGAATCCGCCGCCGCAACCGAAGATCAAGTTGAACGTGCCGAAGTTGACGACGCATGCCGGCCCGTCGACGGAAAATCGTTACGTGCCGCCGCCGAAGGGCAGCGAGGACGCGAACCCGAGCGGCACCGAAGCCACGGGTAAACCGAGCGTCGCGACGGCGGCCCCGGCCGCGACGGTTGCGCCGACGCCGCCGCCGACGCCGAAGCCCGAATGCGCCGTGCCGAATGCCGATGCCGCCATGAAGGGTCAACCCGCGGACCTCGATTTTCCGGATATGGCCAGACAACAGGGCGCGAGCGGGACGGCCACCGTCAAGGTGACGCTCGACGCGACGGGTGCGGTGACGGATGCGTCGATCCAGCATTCCACCGGTAACCAACTGCTCGATCAGGCCGCCATCAAGGCGGCGAAGGCGACCTCCTACACGCCGGACATCGTCAATTGCGTGAAGACCGGCGGAGCGTATTACTTCAAGGCGAATTTCGACGGTCAGTAGCGCGAACGCGCGCGGGGTTCGCTCGTGACCTGGGTGCAGGCGATGTTGCTCGCCGTCTTACAGGGTGCGAGCGAACTCTTTCCGATCTCGAGCCTCGGGCACACCGTCCTCGTGCCGGCGTTGCTGCACTGGCAGTTCGACCGGCGCGACCCGACGTTTTTGGCGTTCGTCGTCGCGTTGCACTTCGGCACCGCGCTCGCGCTGATCGCGTTCTATCGAGCCGATTGGATTCGCATCGTCCGCGCGCTGACCGCGAGCGTCGTGCGCGGGCGACTCTCCGACGATCCGTCGGAACGTCTCGGCTGGCTGCTCGTCGTCGGCACGGTTCCCGTTGCGTTGCTCGGCGTGTTTCTCGAAGCACCCGTGCGCGCGTTCTTCGGGTCGAGCGCGCTCGTCGCGACCTTCCTCATCTGCAACGGTTTCGTGATGTTCGGCGGCGAGGCGTTGCGCCGGCGCGCCGTCGATGCGACGGCCGCAACGCCGCTCGCGCGGCTCCCCTGGGCCGACGGTGCGAAGATCGGCCTCGCGCAAGCGGCGGCGTTGCTGCCGGGTATCTCGCGATCGGGTTCGTCGATCGCGGCGGGTCTGTTGTTGCGCCTCGATCACGAAGATGCGGCGCGCTATTCGTTCCTGCTCGCGACGCCCGTCATCTTCGCGGCATCCGCGCTCGAGGTCCCGAAACTGCTCGCGCCGGCCGCATCCGGCGTGCTCGTCCAGGCGATCGTAGGGGGCGTCGTCGCGGCGATCGTCGCATACGCGTCCGTCGCTTTCCTCACGCGTTGGTTCCATTCGCATGATTTACGGCCGTTCGGATGGTATTGCTTGATTTTCGGGGCCGTCTGTCTCGCTCTCGCGCTCGCAAAGGTCATAACGTGAAACCTCTCGCGCTCGGACTCGCCGTCGTGTTCTTCATCATCGCGATTCTCTACGCAACCGGGACGCTCCAATACGGCGCGCACGAACCCGGACCGCACGCGAAGCACGCGGTGCTCTTCGCGCTGCTCGGTGTGCTCTCGCTCGTTTGGATGCGCTTCCAAACGTCGCCGCGCGCCGGCTTGCGCTGAGGGATCCCGCGTCGACGCCGGTCGCACGTCCGAGCCACGTCCGAGCCGACGGCGGCGTGACGATGGTCGACGTCGGCGAGAAAGCGGTGACGGCGCGCTACGCGCACGCGCGCGCGCTCGTGCGCATGCCGCCGGCGGCGGAAGACGCGCTCCGTGCCGCGACGGTCGCGAAGGGCGATGCGTTCACGACGGCTCAGATCGCCGGCATCCTTGCCGCGAAGCAGACGGCGACGCTGATCCCGCTCGCGCATCCGCTTCCGCTCGCGAACGTGGAAATCGCGTTCGCCTGGTCCGCGCGCGGCGTGCTGCAGATCGACGCGACGGCGAGCACGAGCGCGCAGACGGGCGTCGAGATGGAGGCGATGACGGCGGCATCGGTCGCTGCGTTGACGATCTACGACATGACGAAGTCGCTCGAGAAAGGGATCGCGATCGAATCGATCCGGCTCGTCGAAAAGCGCGGCGGCAAGAGCGGCACGTGGCACGCGCCGGACGATCTCGGGTGAGCTACGACGTGGCCGTCGTCGTCTTGTCGGATCGCGCCGCGGCCGGAACGCGCGACGACGGGTGCATTCCCGCCGTGCGCGAGACGCTCGGCGACGCGTTTGCGATCGTCCACGAGCGCGTCTTGCCGGACGATGCCGCGGCGCTGCAAGCCGAGTTGATCGAGCTCGCCGACCGGCGTCGCATGCCGCTCGTCTTGACGAGCGGCGGTACGGGTCTGTCGCCGCGCGATCGCACGCCGCAGGCGACGTCCGCCGTGCTCGATTACGAGATCCCCGGTATCGCGGAAGCGATGCGCTCGGCGTCCGCGGCGTTCGTGCGCACGGCGATGCTCTCGCGCGCGGTCGCGGGCGTGCGCGGCGCGACGTTGATCGTCAACATGCCCGGCAGCCCGAAGGCGGTGCGGGAGACGCTCGCCGCGATCCTGCCGGCACTTCCGCACGCGCTCGAACTGCTCGGCGATCGCGTTGTGGACGGCTGACGGCATGACCTACGAGAGCGCGACTTCGTATTTGCTCGGCACGATCAACGAGACGGCCTCGCGGCGAAACCCGGCCCGGCTCGATCGCATGCGCGTGTTCCTCGAGCAGCTCGGCAATCCGCATCTCGCGTATCCGACGATCCACGTCGGCGGCACGAGCGGCAAGGGTTCGACGTCGACGATGATCGCCGCGGCCCTCACCGCTTCCGGAAAACGCACGGGACTGCACACGAAGCCGCACCTCACGTCGATGACCGAACGCGTGCGGCTCGACGGCACGCCGATCTCCGAGGACGAGTTCGCGGAAACGCTCGCGGCGATGATGCCGGCGATCGAGGCGACCGCTCGCGCGGAGAGCCGTCCGACGTATTACGAAACGTTACTCGCGCTCGCGTTCGTGTCGTTCGCGAAGCGCGGCATCGACGTCGCGGTCATCGAGGTCGGCCTCGGCGGGAAGCTCGACGGCACGAATCTCGTGCGCCCCGAGGTCTCCGTGATCACGAACGTCGGGCTCGACCATACGGACGTCCTCGGCACGACGCACGAAGCGATCGCCGCCGACAAGGCCGGCATCGCGAAGCCGGGCGTTCCGCTCGTGTCGTTCGCGACGGGCGCGGCGCGCGCCGTGATCGAGGACGCGTGCCGTGCCGCGGGCGCGCCGTTCTTCGCGGTCGGCGAGCTGACGTCGATCGAACGGCGCCCGAGCGAACCGTACGGGCAATCGTTCACGGTCACGAGCGACGCCGCCGTCTACGATCTCTCGCTGCCCGTGCTCGGCGGCTTTCAGCGCGCGAACGCCGCCACGTCGATCGTCGCGCTCGAGCGTTTGCCGGCCGCGCTGCGCCCGGCGCCCGCGGACGTGGAACACGGGTTCGCGCAGCTCGTGATTCCCGGGCGCATGGAATTCTTTCCCGGCCATCCGAGCGTCGTCTTCGACATCGCGCATAACCCGGATAAGGCGTCGTCGCTCGCCGCGGCGCTGCGCGAGACGTTTCCCGACCGCCGGTTCGTGTTCGTGATCGGCATCGGCGACACGAAGGACGCCGCGAACGTGCTGCGGCCGCTCTTCGAGTTGCCGGCGTCGTTCGTGTTCACGCAGTTCGAGACGGCGGGGCGTACCTCGGAGCGGCCGCAGCGGCTCGCGAACATCGCGGAACTCGCCGGGATGACGGCGCGCACGATCTCCGATCCGGTCGACGCACTCTCCGTCGCGCGACGCGCGGCCGACGGCTCGAACGTCGTCGTCGTCACGGGATCGACGTTCGTCACGGGCATCTTGCGCGCGTGGTGGCTGGAACATGTCGTCGAGCGCTCGCGCCGCTGACGCGCGGCCCGGTCTGGCGCTACGCGGCCGGCGCTTCACCTGGGGCGAGCGCACGTACGTCATGGGCATCGTCAACGCGACGCCCGATTCGTTTTCGGGCGACGGTCTCGTCGATCCGGAAGCCGCGATCGCGCGCGCGCTCGACTTCGCGCGCGGTGCCGCCGACATCGTCGACGTCGGCGCCGAATCGACGCGGCCCGGCAGCCTTCCCGTCGATGCGGCGGAAGAAGTGCGGCGCTTGTTGCCGGTCGTCGCCGGTATCCGCGCGCGGTCGCACGATGCGGTCCTCTCGATCGACACCTACAAAGCCGGCGTCTTCCGCGCCGCGCATGCCGCAGGCGGCGACGTGCTCAACTGCGTCTCCGGGCTCCGCGACGACTTGCTCGACGCGGCCGTCGCGTGCGCGGCGCCCGTCGTGATCATGCACAACAAACGTGTCGCAGAGTACGACGGCGACGTCGTCGACGAGGTGCTCGCGTATCTCGATCGCAACGCCGCGCGCGCCGTCCGCGCGGGCATCCCCGCGGCGAGCGTGATCCTCGACCCGGGCATCGGATTCGGCAAGACGCCCGAACACAATCTCGCGCTGCTCGGCGCGCTCGCACGCTTCCCGGCGCTCGGCTTTCCCACGCTGCTCGGAACCTCGCGCAAATCCACGCTCGGACGGCTGACGGGCCGGCGCGTCGCGGATCGCGCGGCCGCTACCGCGGCGACCGTCGCGCTCGCGGTCGCCGCCAAGATCGACATCGTGCGCGTGCACGACGCCGAGGAGATGCGCGACGTCGCGCGCGTGAGCGATGCGATCGTCCGCGGGTGGCGTCCGTCCGGCTGGGATCTGTGAGCGACCGGATCGCACTGCGCGGCATCCGCGCCTACGGCCGGCACGGCGCGAATCCGGGCGAGCGCGATCACGCGCAGCCGTTCGATCTCGAGATCGAACTCGACGTCGACCTCGGCGCGGCGCGCGCGAGCGACGCGCTCGCCGACACGGTCGACTACGCCGCGTTGCACGACGCGATCGTGCGCGCGGTACGCACGCGCTCGTTCGCACTGTTGGAACGGCTCGGCGCGACGATCCTCGACGACGTGATGGCGGACGCAAGAATCTCCGGCGCCCGGCTCTCGATCGCGAAGCCGCGGCTGCTCGGCGGTGCGACGCCGTCCGTGCTCTTACGCGCCGATCGCGCGTCGCATCCGCACGCGCGATCCGCGTAAGGTGGCTTTGGCGCGGATCGGCATCGGGTCGAATGCCGGCGACTCGCACGACGCGATCGAACGCGCGTGGGCCGCGCTCGCCGCACTCGGGACGCTGCGCGCGCGCTCGTCGCTCTATCGCACGAAGGCGTGGGGCGTCGTCGACCAGCCGGATTTCCTGAACGCGGCGGCGCTGCTCGAGACGCCGCTCGCTCCGCGGGCGCTCCTGCACGCGCTCAAGGCGATCGAAGCCGATCTCGGGCGCGTGCCGACGTTCCGCTGGGGGCCGCGCGCGATCGATCTCGACATCCTCGCCTACGACGACGCGCGGATCGACGAACCCGATCTCGTCGTGCCGCACCCCCGGCTCTTCGAGCGCGCCTTCGCGCTCGCGCCGCTCCGCGAAATCGATCCCGCGTACGAGCCGGCCTACGAGGCGCTGCCGGCGGCCGCACGAGCGGAGGTGCGGCGGCTGGACACGAAAACGTCGTCCTGTGAATTGGACGGAGACGCTTGAACGCGTGCGCTCGGCGGCGCAATTCTGCGCTTCGGCCGGGTTGACGCGGTTTCGGATCGACGAAGAAGAGCTCGCGATCGACGTCCGCCGCTCTCCTCGGCCCGTTTCCACGGCGACCGCGGTCGCCGGAGACGACGCGCTCGGCAGCGCGCATTCCTCGAACGGTGCGGCGACCGCGGCCGAACGGCCGAGTACGGTGCTCAAGGCGGAGTTCGTCGGCATCGTGCGGCTCTCGCGGCCGACCGTCGCCGAGGGGACCGTTCTCGGCGAAGATCGCGAGCTCGCATACGTCGAGTCGCTCGGCATCCGCAATCCCGTCCGCTCGGGCGGTCCCGGCCGGATCTCGGCGGTCTACGTCAACGACGGCGAACCGGTCGGGTACGGACAACCGCTCTTCGCGATCGAAGCGTAGCCGATGTTCCAACGATTGCTGATCGCGAATCGCGGCGAGATCGCGATGCGCGTCAATCGCGCCGCGCACGAACTCGGCATCGAGACCGTCGCGATCTATTCCGAGGCCGACCGCGCGTCGTTGCACGTGCGCGACGCGGACCGCGCGTTCTGCGTCGGACCGGGGCCGGTCGCGCGCTCGTATCTCAACATTCCGAACATCATCTCGGCGGCCCTGATCTCCGGCGCGGACGCGATTCATCCCGGCTACGGGTTCCTCGCCGAGAACGCGCGTTTCGCCGAGATCTGCGCGGATCACGGGCTCACGTTCGTCGGGCCCGCGCCGGAGACGATCGCGAGCATGGGCGACAAGGCGACCGCGAAGGCGATCATGGCCGCCGCGAAGGTGCCGACGACGCCCGGCACCGACATCCTCGACAGCGTGACGGACGCGCTCGTCGCGGCGAACCGTCTCGGCTACCCCGTCATGCTCAAAGCCACGGCCGGCGGCGGCGGCAAGGGCATGCGCGAAGTCCGCACGCCGGGCGAACTCGAGCACGCATTCGCGACGGCGCAAGCCGAGGCCGAGGCCAACTTCAAAGACGGCCGGCTCTACATGGAAAAATTGATCGAACGGCCGCGGCACGTCGAAGTGCAAGTGATCGGCGATCGCTTCGGCAACGTGGTCCACGTCGGCGAGCGCGACTGTTCCGTTCAGAAACCGTCGCACCAAAAGCTCGTGGAAGAGGCGCCGGCGCCGCGGCTCGACGCCAAGACCCGCGCGCGGTTGCACGACGTCGCCCTCTCGGCCGCGCGCGCCGTCAAGTACGGCAGCGCGGGGACGCTCGAGTTTCTCGTGAGCGGTGACGACGTGTATTTCATGGAGATGAACACGCGGATCCAGGTCGAGCATCCGGTCACCGAGATGCTCTACGGCGTCGATCTCGTCAAGGAGCAGATCCGCGTGGCCGCGGGCGAGAAGCTCTCGTTCGAACAGGAGCGCCTCGTGCCGCACGGGCACGCGATCGAGTGCCGCATCAACGCGGAAGAGGCGAGCAATCATTTCGCGCCGGCGGCGGGAACGCTCACGGACGTCGCGTTGCCGGGCGGTTTCGGCGTCCGCGTCGATTCGCACGCGTACGCGGGGCTCGCGATCCCGCCGTTCTACGATTCGCTGCTCGCGAAGATCGTGACGCACGGCGCGTCGCGGATCGAGGCGATCGACCGGATGGATGCCGCGCTCGGCGACACGTGGATCGCGGGCGTCAACACGACGGTCGGGATCTGCCGCACGATCATGCGCGACGACGCGTTCCGTCACGGCGGCGTCGGCATCGACTTCTTGCCGAGCCTCATGACCGCGGCCGCCACACCGACGTGACGCGGCGCTTCGCGCGCGAACTCGCGCTGCAGACGCTCTACAACGTCGAGGTCGGTCACAACACGCCGGCGGACGCGCTCGATCAGACGCTCCACGAGACGACCGATGCGAGCGATCGCGGCTTCGTCCGCGATCTCGTCTTCGGCACGCTCGACGACGTCGAACGCGCCGACGCCGCGATCGCGCCGCTGCTCCAAGGCTGGACGATCGAACGTTTGCCGCTGCTCGATCGCATCGTGTTGCGCATGAGCGTCTACGAGTTGCGCGCGCATCCCGAGACGCCGGTCGCGGTCGTGATCAACGAAGCCGTCGAACTCGCGAAAAAATATTCGACCGAAGATTCCGGCCGCTTCGTCAACGGCGTTCTCGCGAGCGCCGCCGGCGCGCGGCTCGCCGAGGGAACCTGATGCCGTCCGGCATCGCCGCGCGCCGCCGCAAACGCCGCCGGCTCTCGACGTTCGGCCGCTTTTTCTACGCGGCGCTCGGGGTGGCGTTTCTCGCCGTCCTCTTCGCCGCGGGAACCGTCGCGGGCGTCGTCTACGCGTACTCGCGCAACCTGCCCGACATCAACCGCATGGCCGACTTCCAGCCGTCGAAGGCGACGCGGGTGTATGCGCGCGACGGCGAGCTCGTCGAGACGCTCTACACGCAGAACCGCATCTGGGTTCCGATCGCGAAGATCCCGAAGCTCGTGCGCAGCGCGTTCGTCGCGAACGAGGATCACAATTTCTACCGGCATCACGGCGTCGACTTCGGCGGCATCGCGCGCGCGGCGCTGGCCGACTACCGTCACGAGCAGTTCCAAGGCGCGTCGACGATCACGCAGCAGCTGGCGCGCGCGCTCTTTCTCTCGAACGAAGTCTCGATCTCGCGCAAGATCCAAGAGGCGTTGCTCGCCATGGAGATCGAGCGGTACTATACCAAGGACGAGATCCTCGAGCGCTATCTCAATCTGATCTACTTCGGTTCCGGTGCGTACGGCATCGAAGCGGCGGCGCACACGTACTTCGGCACCGACGTCGGGCGCCTGTCGATCGCTCAAGCGGCGCAACTCGCGGGCTTGCCGGCCGCGCCGTCCGACTATTCGCCGTACGTCAATCCGCAGCACGCGAAGGAGCGGCAGCGCCACGTGCTCGAGCGCATGGTGGCGAGTCACGACATCACGGAAGCGCAGGCGGACGACGCCGCCGCTCGTCCGCTCGGTCTGATCGGGGAACGGCCGACGGGCTTACTCTCGTACCGATTCCCGTACTTCACGACGTACGTGAACAAAATTCTCGAGGATACGTTCGGGAAGCAAGCCGTCAGGGAGGGCGGCCTCGAGGTCGACACGTCGCTCGATCCGCGCCTGCAGAAGCTCGCGCAGGACGACGTCGATTGGGGCGTCGGCCGCGCGAAGGTGGAGGGCATCAACGCGCATCAATCGGCGCTCGTCGCGATCCGTCCGCAGACGGGTGAGATCGTCGCGATGGTCGGCGGCGCGGGCGGCCTGACGCTCGGAAATCAATTCAACCGCGCGTGGCAGGCGCTCCGCCAGCCGGGCTCGTCGTTCAAGACCTACGTGTACACGGCGGCGATCGATGCGGGCATGCCGCCGACGACCGACGTCGACGATTCGCCCGTCTCGTATCCGATGGGCGACGGCACGCAGTGGCGTCCGATGGACGACGATTTTCGCTTCTACGGGCCGATGACGTTGCGCTACGCGCTCGCGCAATCGCGCAACGTCGTCGCCGTGAAGCTCGCGCAGCAGATCGGCGTCGATCGCGTGATCGAATACGCGCATCGCATGGGCGTGCGCGCGCCGCTCGAAGCGAATCTGTCGCTCGCCCTCGGCAGCTCCGTCGTGTCGCCGCTCGATCAGGCGACGGGCTACGCGACGCTCGCGGATCAGGGCGTGCACATCGATCCGACGCCGATCCGGCTCGTGCGCGACGACCTCGGCTCGACGCTGCTCGACGACCGCGTGCCGCAAGAGACGGAAGTGGTCGGCGCGGGCACCGCATATCTCATGACGTCGATGCTCGAGGGCGTCATCAAGGAGGGCACGGGCTATCCGAACGCGGACATCGGCCGTCCCGCCGCGGGCAAGACGGGAACGACGTCCGACTTCCGCGATGCGTGGTTCGTCGGGTACACGCCGGATCTCGTCGCCGCCGTGTGGCTCGGCAACGACGACTACACGCGGATGAACGAATCGTTCGGCGGGAACATTCCGGCTCGCGTGTGGGCGCGCTTCATGCGCTCCGCGCTCGCGGGGGTGCCGCGTCACGAATTCGTCTACCCGTCGACCGAAGTGCGCAAGCTCGCGTATTGCGGCCAGCCGAAGAAGTTCGAGTACTTCCTCGACGGCACGCAACCGCACGCGTCTTGCGCGAGCGCCGGGTACGCGGGGCCGCCGCGAACGGCGATGCTGCCCGCGCCGTGACGCCGTCGCGCGCCCCGTCGCGCGTCGTCGGCGTTCGACGGCTCGCCGAGTATGTCAAACGCAAACTCGATTCCGACCAGCAACTGCGAGCGGTGTCCGTGCGCGGCGAGGTGTCGAATCTGAGCGTGTCGCCGCGCGGTTCGGTGAATTTCGATCTCAAAGAGGGCGACGTCGTGCTGCGCTGCTTCGCGTGGCCGGACGATCACGCGAATTTCCCGGCGTTCAAGAACGGCATGGCGATCGTCGCGACGGGCGGCATCTCGACGTACGCGCAAAAGAGCACGTACCAGCTGATCGTGCGCAACGTCGAGCGCGAGGGCGTCGGCGACGTTCACGCGCTCTTCGAGGAACGCAAGAAGAAGCTCGCGGCCGAGGGCCTCTTCGACGCGGCTCGCAAGCGGCCGTTGCCGCCGTTTCCCTTTCGCGTCGCGCTCGTCTCGTCGCGCGCCGCGAACGGCGCGATCGACTTCGTGACGAAGCTGCGCGAGCGCGCGCCGCACGTCGCGATCGTCTGGTGCGAGACGCCCGTTCAGGGACCGAACGCGCCGGGCGACATCGTGCGGGCCATCGGTCGCGCCTCGCGCGCCGACGTCGACCTGATCGTCGTCACGCGCGGCGGCGGGTCGTTCGAAGATCTCTTCACGTTCAGCGACGAGCACGTCGTGCGCGCGATCGCCGCGGCGAAGCATCCGGTCATCTCCGCGATCGGTCACACGGCCGACCAGCAGCTCTCGGACTTCGCCGCCGACGTGCACGTCGAGACGCCGTCGGCCGCCGCGCAGCGAATCGGCTACGGGCTCGTCGAGCTGCGCGCCCGGCTCGACGAGCGGGCCGCGCGCGCACGCGGCGCGGTCGATCTCGCGCTCGAGCGGCGGCGGAACCGGCTCTCCGGCGCACTCTTGCGCTCGCGTCTGACGGATCCGCGCGCGTTTCTCGCGCCGCTCGTGCAGCGGCTCGACGACCTCGACGCGGAGGTCGCGCGGACGACGCACGCCGCGCTGCGCTCGCGCGATACGAAGTTGCGCGACCTCTGCCGGCGGCTCGAAGCGCACGACCCCACGCGCCGCCTCGCGGAGCGGGCCCTGCGGCTCGGGGCCGCGACGCTCCGGCTCGACGCCGCGCGACATCGCGCGGGCGAGACGGCCGGGCGCCGGCGAGACGATGCGGAGAAACGCCTCGTCTCGGCGATGCGCGCGTCGCTCGAGCGCGCCGGCCAGCGCCTCGCGCTCACGCGCGCGCATCTCGGCGGCAACGATCCCGAAGCGATCCTGCAACGCGGCTATGCGATCGTTACGGTCGCGGACGGCGCGATCGTGCGCGACGCCGCGAGCGTCGCACCGGGCGAGATCGTGCGCGCGCGCGTCGCTCGCGGAACGCTCTCCGCGCGCGTCGAACCACACGTCATGGAAGAGACCGATGGCAACGAACGTATCGGGTGAATTCGAAGAGGCGCTGAAGCGGCTCGAGGAGATCGTCGGCAAGCTCGAGCGCGAGAGCGTGGCGCTCGACGAGTCCGTCGCGCTCTTCAAAGAAGGCAAGGGTCTCGCCCAGAAGTGCGAGCGCCTGCTCAAGGACGCGCAGACCTCGATCGAAGCCGCGGCTCGCGGCGATTCTCCCGCTACCGCCGCCGCCGTGCCCGCGGCGCGTTCGGCGGTCACGTCGCTGTTCGCCGACGTCCAACCCGACGACGATCCGGATCTCTGATGGCGCTCGCGGCTCGCCGGCTCGACGACGTCGTCGCGGAACGCGCCGGCGTCACGCGCTCGCGGGCGCGGTCGCTGATCATCGCGGGTCGCGTCCGCGTCGACGGGCGGCCGGCGACGAAACCGGGTACCGCGGTCGCGGCGACGGCGGTGCTCGACGTCGAGCGGCCGCGTCCGTTCGTCAGCCGCGGCGGTGAGAAATTGGAAGGCGCGCTCGAAGCGTTCGGGCTCGACGTCACGGGGCTGCGCGCGCTCGACGTCGGCGCATCGACCGGCGGCTTCACGGACTGCCTGCTGCAACGCGGCGCCGGGCACGTCACCGCGCTCGACGTCGGCTACGGTCAGATCGCGCTCGCGTTGCGCGACGATCCGCGCGTCGCCGTCGTCGAGCGCACGAACTTCCGGCTCGTCGAAGCGGGCGCGCTCGGCGCGCCGTTCGATATCGTCACGATCGACGCATCGTTCATCTCGGTCGTGACGATCGTCGATCGTGCACGCATGTTTCTCGCGCCCGGCGGAACGATCGTCGCGCTCGTGAAGCCGCAATTCGAAGCGGGCCGCGATCGCCTCGGCACGGGCGGCGTCGTGCGCGATCCGGCGGTGCACGCTGCGATCCTGCGCGAGGTGCGCGACGCGTGCGCGCGGCTCGAGATCGTTCCCGTCGCGCTGTACAGCAGTTCGTTACGGGGACCGTCGGGCAACGTCGAATTCTTCGCGCTCCTGCGCCGTGACGGCACGCCGTACGACGACGCCGCGATCGAAGCGGCGCTCGCGAGCGTCCCCGCCTGATGGACGCGCCCGCAGCCGTGCGCACCGTCGCGCTCTACGTCGACCTCTTCCGCGATCGCGCGCGGACGTCGGCCGCCACGTTCGCCGCCGCGATCCGGGACGCGGGATACGCCGTCGCGCTGTGCGAGGAACAGGATCGCGAGCTCGGCCTCGCATCGGCGGGAGCCGAACTCGAACGGGCCGACCTGCTCGTGACGATCGGCGGCGACGGCACGCTGTTACGCGCCGCGCGGATCGCCGCGCCGCTCCGCATCCCGCTGCTCGGCATCAACATGGGCCGTCTCGGCTTCCTGACGGAGATGGACGGCGAAGGCGCGATCGAGGCGCTCCCGGCGTTGCTGCGCGCGGGCTTCGTGATCGACGAGCGGTTCGCGCTTTCGGTCGAATCGCACGGAACGTCGCACTTCGCGCTCAACGACGTCGTCGTCAAACGGACGAGCCCGCGCATGGCGCCGTTCGCGCTCGTCATCGACGGGAAGGAGGCGGCGCACGTGCCGGCCGACGGCATCGTCGTCGCGACCCCCACCGGTTCGACCGCGTATTCGCTCTCCGCCGGCGGCCCCGTCGTCGCGCCCGACGTCGACGCGTTCATCGTCACCGCGCTCTTACCGCACACGCTCTTTTCGCGGCCGCTCGTCGTGCCGACGTCGTCGACGATCGAAATCGCGTGCGACATCGAGACGAGCGGCGTCGCACTCGAGGCGGACGGTCAGGCGGTCGATCAGCTCGAACCGGGCGACCGCGTGACGGTCACGCGCTATCCGCACACCGTGCTGTTCGCGCGCCGCGCGCCGCTCGATTTCTTCGCGTTGCTCGAAGGAAAGCTCCGCTGGAATGCGCCCGTCAAAGATCGCTAGACCGAGCCGCCTGCTCCGTCTCGAGATCGAGAATTACGAACTGATCGAACGCGCGACGCTCGAGTTCGCGGCGGGCTTCACGGCGTGCAGCGGCGAGACGGGCTCGGGGAAATCCATGCTGCTCGGGTCGCTCGCGTTCGTACTCGGGGAACGGTCGTCGGCGGACGTCGTGCGCGGCGGCGCGCCGCGCGCGCACGTGACGCTCGAGGTCGATGCGAACGAAGCGCTGCGCGCGCGTCTCGCGGACGACGGCTTCGAACTCGACGACGACGAGCCGGCGATCCTGTGGCGCGAGATGTCGTCGTCGGGCAAGTCGAGCGCCCGCATCAACGGCCGGCTCGCCACCGCCGCACAACTCCGCGCGACGGGCGACGCCCTCGTCGAGCAGATCGGCCAACACGAGCAGCAGCGGCTGCTGTCGCCCGCGTATCAGCTCGACGTGCTCGATGCGTTCGCGGGGCCGGCGGCGGCGACGCGGCGAGCCGCGGTCGCGGCGCACGTCGAACGCGTCCGGGCGCTCGGAGCCGAAGTCGCGGCGCGCGCCGGCGACGCGGGCCGCGCGCTCGCGGAACTCGAGTTCGCGCGTTTCGCCGCGGACGAGATCGGCGCGGCGGCGCCCGTGCCCGGTGAAGACGATGCATTGCGCGACCGGCGCGACTATCTCGCGAACGTCGAACGCATCTCCGACACGCTGCGGGGCGCGTACGAAGCGCTCGCGGGAGGCGAGGGCTCCGCGGTCGAGACGCTCGGCGCCGCGTCGGCGGCGCTCGCCGGGATCGGACGCTACGCCCCCGTCCTCGCGTCGCTCGGCGACACGCTCGCCGCGCTGCAGAGCGACGCGACGGATGCCGCCGTCGCGCTCGCGCGCGAACGCGAGCTCGCCGAATTCGATCCGGCCGAATTGGAACGCGCGACGGCGCGTCTCGACGATCTCGAACGGCTGAAGCGGAAGTACGGCGGAACGCTCGCGTCCGTGCTCGCCGCGCGCGAGCGGTACGCATCCGCGATCGAAGCGGAATCCACGCGCGACGAGCGCGACGCCGAGTTACGTGCGGCGCTCGCGACGGAACGCGCCGCGCTCGCGGCGGAAGCGGACGCGCTCGGAGCGTTGCGAACGGCGGCCGCGCGCGAGCTCGAGGCGGCGGCCGCCGCGGAGCTCACGGGCCTCGCGATGCCGGCGGCGCGATTCGCCGTCGTACTGGAACCGCTCGACGACGTCGGGCCCGCGGGTGCCGAACGCGCGCACTTCGCGCTGTCCGCGAACCCGGGCGAACCCGTGCGCCCGATCGCGCGCGCCGCATCGGGCGGCGAGCTCTCGCGCGTGTTGCTCGCGCTCGTCGCGTCGCTCGCGGGACGTCGCGACGCGACGGCGCTCGTCTTCGACGAGATCGACGCGGGGATCGGCGGTGCCGCGGCCGGCGCGGTCGGCGTCCGGCTGGGCGCGCTCGCTCGCGCGACGCAAGTCGTGTGCGTGACGCATCTCGCGCAGATCGCGTCGTGGGCCGATCGTCACTACGCGCTACGCAAGAAGACGCGCGGCGGCGCCACGGTCGTCGAGCTCGTGTTGCTCGACGCGAAACGCGACGTGCTCGAAGAGATTGCCCGCATGCTCTCCGGCAGCGTCGCGAGCGCCGCGCTCGAACACGCCGAGGCCCTCCATCGCGAGGTCGGCAAGGAGAAGGCGCGCCGGGTCGTTCGCGCGTAGCGTCACGCGATGCGCAAACTGCTCGTGCTGGTCTCGCCCGACGGCGACGCGATGATGCGCGAGGCGTTCGAATGCACCCTCGCGGTTCGCGACCGCTACGACGTCACGGTGCTCGCTGCGTCGGGCGAACGCGAACGGTACGAGGCGGCGGGGATCGCGTATCGATCGTTCCGGCCCGCGAGCATCTACGGCATGGCGACGAGCATCTCGCGTTTACGCAAGACGGTCGAGCGCTTCGCACCCGACGTCGTGCACGCGCACGGATTCCCGGCCGTCGCGGTGGCGCTCGGCACGATGCCGGCGTCGCTCGCGGCGCGAACGATCGCGACGTTCCACGATCCGCAACGCGATCGCGAGCTCCCGCAGAAGCTCGTCGAACGCAAACTGCCCGGCTACCTGCGCCGCGCCGGCGCGCTTACGATCGTCTATCCGACCCTCGAGCAACGTCTGCGCGATCGTGGACTCATCGATGATGCGGCGACGCCCGTCACGATCCCGCACGGCGTCGCCGTCGATCGTACGGCCGCGCAGCTCGCGCGGCCGCCGGCGCGGCCGGGACCCGTCGTCGGGTGGAGCGGACGTCTCGCCGCGGACCGTTCGTGGGAAACGGCGATCGACGGCTTCGCGCTCGTCCGCGCGGCCGTGCCGAGCGCGCGGATGGAGATCGCCGGGAGCGGTCGCGCGCGACAGTTCGTCGCGGCGTACGTGCGCGAGAAACGCCTCGCCGATGCGGTCACCTTTCGCGGCGACGTGGCGCCTCGCGACTTCTTCGCGACGATCGATCTGCTCGCCGTTCCGAAGTCGCGCGACGCATTGCCGCACGCGCCGCTCGAAGCGCTCGTCGCGGGCATTCCGATCGTCGCCGCCGAGACCGGCGCGCTCGTCGACGTGCTCGGGCCGTGCGACGGCGCGTGGCTCGTTCCCGACGACGGCGAGGGTTTTCGTGACGGCATCCTCGATGCGTGGTCGCGGATCGACGCTGCGTGGAGCGGCGCGGCGGCTTCGCGCGATGCCGCGCGCGACCGGTACGGTCGCGATCGCGTCGTCGCGTCGTACGACGAACTCTACGAGCGCGTCGCGAACGCTCCGGCGAAGAACGTCGCCGTCTCCGCCCATGCCGCTTCGGTGACCGCCGGCACGTAGCTCGGCCGATCGCTCGATGCGAAGCCGTGACCCGCGCCCGCGTAGACGTGCACGATCGCATCTTTTTTCGCGGCGGCGAGCGCTTCCGTGAGTCGCGCGATCTCGTCCGGTGCGATCCCCGTGTCCTCGGCGCCGTAGATCATCAGCAACTTCGCCGTAACGTCCGGCACGCGGTCCGTCAGGATCGCGCGACCGAGGCGCGGCTCGCTCGGCGCGATGCCGCCGCCGTAGAACGACGCGCACGCCGCGATCTTCGTGCCGTAGTCGGCCGCCGTCAGGAACGCGAGGCGGCCGCCCATGCAGAAACCGACGACGCCGTACGCATCGTGCCGCACCGCATCGTGCCCTTCGAGAAAAGCGAACGCCGCGGCGATGTCCGCGAGAAACCCCGCGTCGCCGATCGCGCCGATCTTTTTCGCGACGGGCGCGAAGTTGTCGTAGCCGAAGACCTCGCCGCGGTAGAAATCCGGCGCGAGCGCGACGTAGCCGAGGCGCGCGAGCCGCGCGCATTCGCCGCGAATGTACTCGTTGAGGCCGAAGGCCTCCATGTACAGCAAGATGCCGGGGTGCGGGCCCGCGCCGTCGGGTAGCGCGAGCACCCCGCGCAGATCCGGACCGAGATCGACGTCGTTCGTCATGACTTCCTCGAGCTTACGGTAAGCGATGGATCTTGAGCACGTTCGTCCCGCCTTCGCCGACGGGCATGCCCGACGTGATCGCGATGATCTCGCCGCTCTCCGCGAGGTCTTCGCGCAGCATGCGCGCTTCGACGACGTCGATCAGCGTTTCGAAATACTTGTACGCCTCGACGACGAGCGCTTCGACGCCCCAGATGAGCGACAGACGGCGTGCGACTTCGACGATCGGCGTCATCGCGACGATGCGCGCGCGCGGCCGGAACGACGAGATGTGTCGCGCGGTGTTCCCCGTGGTCGTGCCGGTGACGATGAACGTGAGGCCGAGTTCCTCCGCCATCTGCGACGCGCCCTCGGCGATCGACGTCTCGATCGAGCGAACCGCGATCTCCATGCGCCGGCTCCGCAACTCCTCGTGCGGATATTCGCGCTCGATCTCGCGCGCGATCGTCGCCATCGTGCGGACCGCCTCGACGGGATACGCGCCGCGCGCGGTCTCGCCCGACAGCATCACCGCATCCGTGCCGTCGATGATCGCGTTCGCGACGTCGGTCGCCTCGGCGCGCGTCGGCCGCGGCGAGGCGATCATCGATTCGAGCATCTGCGTCGCGGTGATCACGGGCTTCGACGTGCGGTTCGCGCGCGCGATCAGGTCCTTCTGCACGAGCGGCACCTTCTCGAGCGGGATCTCGATGCCGAGATCGCCGCGCGCGACCATGATGCCGTCGGCGGCGTCGACGATCTCGTCGATCGCGTCGAGCGCTTCGTGTTTCTCGATCTTCGCGATCACCGGAATGTTCTTGCCGCGCTCCGCGATGAAACGTTGCACGCGCCGCACGTCTTCGGCGGTCTTCACGAACGAGACCGCGACCCAATCGACGCCCTGGTCGATGCCGAACGCGAGGTGTTCGAAATCGCTGTCGGTCACGGCGTCGATCGAGAGCGTACCGTCGGGATAGTTGATGCCTTGCTGCGCGCGCAGTTCGCCGCCGACCTCGACGCGCGTCTCGATGCGATCCGCCGTCTTCGCGAGGATGCGTAGCGCGATCGCGCCGTCGGCGAGGTAGAGGCGCTTACCGACGTCGACGTCGCGCGCGAGCCCTTCGTACGCGGCGCTGACCGCTTCGAACGTGCCTTCGATCGGATGCGTGACGATCGCGAAGTCGGCGCCGTTCTCGAGCCGCACGCTCTCGGCGTTGCCCGCGAGCAGCCCCGTGCGCACCTTCGGACCCGGCAGGTCTTGCAGGATCGCGACGTGCGATTTCGTCTCGCGCGCGATGCGCCGCACGTCCGCGATCGTGGTCGCGTGTTGCTCGTGCGTGCCGTGCGAGAAGTTGAGTCGCGCGACGTTGAGGCCTGCGGCGACGAGTGCGCGCAACGTCTCCGGTTCGCGAGACGCCGGACCGATCGTTGCGACGATCTTGGTTCGCTTGCGCGCGCGGTCGATCATGTCGTCCGTTCGCGTTCGAACGAAGTGTGGAGCGGGCCTTGCTCGAAGACTTCTTTCATGACGGCCGAGCGCAGACGCCGCGATCGTTACGGGCGTCGTTTTACGATCGCCCTCATCGCGTCGATCGTCGTCCATCTCGTTATCGGCGCGCTCTTCGCGATCCGCAACTCGCCGCCGCCGGGCGGCGCGCGCGAAGACGTGACGTCCGCCGTCACGGTGACGGTCGCGCACGCGCCGCGTCCGATCGCGACGGCGCGTCCGTCCGCCGCACCGCGCCGGACGCGCCCGCGCCCCGCGCGCGTCGCGACGATCGTGCCGCCGGCGGTCCGCCACGCGGCGCCGCCCGCGCACGTCGCGCGACCGGCGCACGGCGTGCCGCGTCGCCCGGAACTCGCGCGAATCGCGGCGACCGGCTCGCCCGTGCCGGCGCCGCTCGCGACCGTCGACGCGCGCGCGCCCGCCGCGCAGACGCTCACGTTGCGCGCGCCGCTCGTCGTACCG
>CAJCIN010000245.1 GCA_903970385.1 Rhodospirillales bacterium
GGGCGAACCCCGCTCACGCTGCAAGGTGAGGACGAGCCGTGATCAGCGGCGGCGATTCTCCACGCTCGGTGCACGGTTCGCGCGTTCGACCGGAGCCTGCGTGCGGAAGGCCGGAGCCTGCGCGCGGTTCGCCGGAGCGGCGAAGCGCGTCATGTTTCCGGGATTCGGCCGGAGCGAACCGGTGTATCCGGTCGTGACGGGTGCGGTGCGCGCGCTGTAGCGATCGACGACGCTGACCCGGTTGACGACGTTCGTGCGATCGTTGATGCGGACGTTCTCGTAGACGCGGGCGCCGCGATCGTAGTGAAAGTCGCCGCCGAAATCGCTGCCGTGCCACCAGCCCGTGTTTCCGAAGAAGAACGAGAGGCCGATCGTCGGGCCGTAATCGTTCCACGGACGGCCGCCGTAGTACGCGACGGCGTTGTCGAATTGGTACGGCGTGTCGACCTCGTTCGCGGCGAGCACGTCGCCGTCGTTTCGACCGAGGATGCTGACCACCATACCGGGTGCGAGCGTCAACCCGGTCGGGTTGATGATCGTGCCGTCGTGAAGTTGCACGTTGTCGGTGAAGCCGCGTTCGTCTTGCACCGTCAAGTTGTAGGCGCCGTCGAACGAGGTGACGCGACCGCGAATCTGCTCGTCCGCCGACTGTTGCGCGTAAGACGGGATGTCTTGCGCTTGCGCGACGCCGGGCGCCGCGAGGGTGAGCGCCGCCGTGGCGGCGAGGAGATATTTAAGCATAACGCACGAGTAACGGCGTGCGGGGCGCGGAGGTGCTGAGGCGAGGCTTGGGTTCGAGCCCGCTCGTTCCCAGGAACCGTCAGCCTTCGCGTGCCTCGCGCGTCGCGCGATCGTTCGCGCGCTCGAGTCGCTCGGCGATGTCGGCTTTGGTCATTTTCGTCGTGACCTTCACGCCTGCGGCGCGCGCGGCGTGCGTCAGCTCGGCTTTCGTCTTTCCGAGGACGTCGACGCCGCCGAAACTCGCACCGCCCGGGTTCGCGCCGCGCTTCGCGGAGCGCGGATCCGACGGCCCTTTCTTCGCCTTCGGCTCCCAGTGATCGCCGACTTTTTCGAAACCGTGCTTGACCGCGCCCCACGCCGCGCGATGCGCGCGCGCTTCGTCGTTCGGATAGCTGCGTTCGGCGCTCGCGAGCGTGGCGCCGTACGTGTCCCGCGCCTTTTTCGGCGATCGTTCGAGCGTCGACGGGAGCGGCGCGTCGTCCGCGGCGGCGGGCTTGCGCTTAGCCACGGCGGCGCAACTCTTCGCCGAGCGGCGCGAAGCCCGACTGCTGCGGACGCGTGACGGCTGCGGCATACGGCGTGCCGAGCGTCAGACGGCGCGAACGCCGGTCGACCGTCCGGATCGACACGTCGACCGATTCGCCGAGCTCGTAGTCGGCCGGATCCGCGTCGCTGTCGCGCATCGTGCCGACGACGCCGGGCGCGAGCTCGATCGACAAGCGCGGCTCCTTCGCGACGACCTTGCCTTCGACGACGTTGCCGAGCCGCAGCAGATCCGCGTGATCGCGCCACGGATCGGGCAGCGCGTTCTTGCGCGAAAGCGAGATCTTCTTGCCGCCTTTGTCGACGCGCAACACTTCGACCTCGACGCGTTCGCCGACGCCGAGCACGTCGGCGGTCTTCTCGACGCGTTCGAGCGCGAGCTCGCTCATCGGGATGAGGCCGTCGATGCCGCCGAGATCGACGAACGCGCCGAAGTCGGTCAAACGGACGACGGTGCCTTCGCGCCGCTGTCCCGCCGAAAGCGAGCCGAGCAGTTCCGCGCGCTTCGCGCGACGCTCGTCTTCGAGCGCGCGTCGCGACGAGACGACGGCGCGGCGTCGCCCCGCGTCGAGCTCGAGCACTTTGAGCGGCAGCACGGTCTTCACGAGCGATTCGAGCGTACCGCCTTCGGGCGCGCGCACCTGCGATGCCGGCAGAAAACCGCGGATGCCGCCGATGTCGACGAGGAGACCGCCCTTGACCGCGGAGATCACCGAACCGGAGACGGTCGTTCTATCATCGCGCGCGGCGACGACGGCATCCCACGATGCCGCGGCGCGTTCGCGTTGCGCTTCGACTTCCTCGTCGCTCAACTTCACGAACGGACGCGCCGGCGGCCGCGGCGGCCGCTTCGCTTTGGGGCGCGGGGTGGCGACGGCCGGTGGGTCCGCAATGCCCGCATCGCGCGCCGCAACGTCGACGTCCGAAGCCACGGCTTGCGATGTCGTGCTCGGCTCGGCGACGCTCGACTCGACGCCGGCGGCTTCCGGCGCCGCTTCCGCGTGGATCGCCGCTTCGCCGGCGGATGCTTCGCTCACGACGCTCGACTCGACGCCGACGGGTTCCGGCCGCGCTTCTTCTTGCGTCGCCGGTTCGTCGACGGCTACCGGCACCGGTTCCGCGTGAATCGCCGGTTCGTCGGCGGATGATTCGCTCGCGACGCTCGACTCGACGCCGGCGGGTTCGGGCGGCGCATCGGCCGTCGCGTCTACGACGTGCGAGGTGTTATCGGGAGAAGCGGGCGGCAGAGACTCATCCATGATGGATTGACGCCTACGCCGCCCTTCTCGATCTCCCTACGACGACGCGATCAGACGCGAGCGCCGCGGCCCGTCAGCAAGTTGAACACGAACAAGACGACCGCACCGACGAGGAGCAAATGGATCAGCCCGCCCCCGACGTGCAAGGCGAATCCGATGATCCACAGCACGAATAAGATGCTGATGATCGTCCACAAAATACCAACCATGATGATTCCTTTACGAGCGTGCGCGTCGCAGGCTCGGGTGGAGCACCGCGTGATGACGTCTGCTTACCCCTCTTTCAAAACGATCAAGCACCGTAGCGAGCGCTCGAGCCGAGGTCGCACCCGCCGCTAGCGCGAACGCGGCTAGCGCGACGTCGGTGCGCGGGCGATTAGCTCAGCTGGGAGAGCGGCACCTTTACACGGTGATGGTCGGCGGTTCGATCCCGTCATCGCCCATCGACGAACCTACGGCGCGAGGTAACGGTCGAACCACGCGACGGTTCGTTTCTCGATGTCCTTGCGATCCGCCGGCTCGCGGATGCCGTGGCCTTCGCCCGCGTAGACCACGAGCGACGTCGGCACGCCGAGCGTGTCGAGCGCGTGCCAGAACTCGAGCGACTGCGGCATCGGACACTCCACGTCGCGCTCTCCGACGAACACGAACGTCGGCGTCCGCACGTTCTTGACGAACGTGATCGGCGAACTGCGCGCGTACACCGCCGGATCGTCGTAGACGCTCGCGCCGAAGAACGGGATCATCCACTGATCGATCCCGTTCTCGCCGTAATACGATTGCCAATCGGCGACGCCCGCGCCGGCATAGGCCGCTTTGAAGCGGTGCGTTTGCGTGACGGCCCACATCGTCATGTAGCCGCCGTAACTGAAGCCGCCGATGCCGAGCCGGCGATCGTCGATCGGCGCGACCTTCTCCGCGGCATCGACGCCCGCGAGCACGTCGCGGAGGTCGCCGTAGCCGAAGTCTTTCACGTTGGCCGCCGTGAATCGTTCGCCTTGCCCGAAACTTCCACGCGGGTTCGGCAAGAACAGATAGTAGCCCGCGGCGAGCAGATCGCGATCGGTCCCGCGTCCGACGAAGCGCGGCGTCGACGCGGCGGACGGGCCGCCGTGGATCTCGACGATCATCGGCCGTTTGCCGCTCGCGGCGCGTAAGGGCGCGAGGAGCCAGCCTTGCACGCGATACCCCTCGTTCGTCCACGCGACGCTCGTCGCTTTGGTAACCGCCGCGACCGCATCGTTGTCGTGCGTGATCGCACGCCACGTCCCGAGCGGACCGGCGTAGATTTCCGCGGCGCGTTCGTAGGTCTCGCGCACGATCGCGCTCGTCGTTCCGTCACGCGCGAGCGAGACGCGCAAATCCTGATCTCCCACGATCGTTTCCGGCGCGGACCAGAGCGACGTGACCGTTTTGGTCGCGAGATCGACCGAGTCGATCGCGGACGCGTCGCCCGCGAGCGCGGTGAAGACGATTCGATCGCTCCGGCCCGCCCACGACAACGCGTTCGCGGAAGCGGGCATCTCGGGCGTGACGTCCGTGACCGCGCCGCCGGCGAGCGGAATCGTGAAGACGTCGCCGCCGACGGAACCGAAATCGCTCATGATCCCGCCGACGAACGCGACGGTCGCGCCGTCGGCCGACACTTTCGGCGCGTCGATCTGCAACGGCGGCGAAAAAAGTACGGTCGCGGCGGCCGTCGCCGCGTCGATGCGATACAGTTTGGCCGTCCACCACGCGTTGTCGCCGTTTCCGTGCGCGCCCGTCGCGACGAAGCCGCGCCCGTTCGGAATCCAATCGTATTCGTACACGAAGAGATCGCCCGGCGATTCGTACCGCAGCGTGCCGCGCGCATCGACGACGGCGATGCGTTGCACGTCGGCGCCCTTGACCGCGCCGATGTCGCCGACGAGCGCGGCGCCGGCCTGCGTCGCCCCCGTCTCCTTGAGCGCGTTCGCCGTCGCGAGGACGGCGGGCGAGGTTCCGTCGGGCGACCAGCGCGGAGACCCGAGGACGCCCTTGTAGCCGTCGAGCCACGCTTTCGCGCCGGAGCCGTTCGCGGCGGCCGTCCACACCGCGGACTCGTTCGTCTTCGGCAGCCGCACGAGATACGCGATCCGATCGCCGCGCGGCGACCAGACGGGAGAGCCGAGCCGGCACGCCGTCGTCGTGGGACACCCGAGGTCGACGCGAGCGTTCGAGGCGAGCGTTCGGACGACGATCGCGGGCCGCGGAAGTTCGTTCGAGGCCGGTCCGAGGTCCGGCGTCTCGACCGACACCACCCGCGTCCCGTCCGGCGAGATCGCCACGGAGTTGAACGCCCGGATGCGCACGGCGTCTGCCGCCGGTTGCGCGGACGGCGTCGCGAACGCGGTCAGCACGAAAGCGAGGCAGGCGATAACCCGAAGACGCATCGCGTGTGTTCCGCGCTGCGGCGCTCGCACACCTATAGACGACGCGGCGGTGATCGGAGCCGGGTGCCGAATCGTCCGCTCATGTTTGGACGGCGACGTTCGGAGTTCGATGCGTCCGGGCCGGGAGCGCTCGCGACGATTCGCGACGTCGTCGAGATCGTCGCGATTCTGGCCGCCGGCGTGTGGGCGTTCTATACGTTCGTTTACGAGAATCAGATCAAACCGGCGAACGCGCAGCCGGAGGCACAAGTCGAAGGCTCGCTGACGCGCCTCGGCACGCGACACGGGCTCATCGCGATCGGATCGCACGTGAAGATCACGAACGTCGGCACGACGGACATCTGGATGTACGGCTTCGCGGAAACGGTGCTCGGCGCGAACGTGCGTCCGCGCCCACACGGCGCCGCGGCGGACGACACCGGTATCGCGATCCTCGACGAGCCCGACTGGACCTCGAGTCGCCCGACGCGGGTGTTCGGTTTCGCGGAACTCACGCAACTCGCCGACGAGCATTCCGCCCACGTCATCGATCTCCGAGCCGGCCAGAGCCTTCCGCTCGACCGGGTCTTCTACGTCACGGCTGGTCGCTTCGACGAATTGGAAACGAACTTCTCGTTACGATACGATTCGCGACCCGATGCGAAACCGTTCCATCTCGCGACCGTCGCCGGCTTCGTCGTCGTCGCTCCCAACGGCAAAAGAGATGCGAACGGCTTCGACGGCTCCTTCGCAACGTTGTCGCTTTGGCGCTGACGTCACCGCACTCGTCATCATGAGGATCACAAGGTTGAACGTCGTCTCGCTCGCACACCGGATCGCGCTCGTCGCGCTCGCCGGCTCACTGGTCCATCCCGCGGTCTCCGCGGCCGCAACGCCCGATGCGACGAGCGTGCGCTTGCAGTCGCTGGCGCGCGACATGACGTTCGGATGGGCGAAGACGCATCCGCTCGTCGCGACCGAGCTCGGCATCGCGGGCGAGGACGGCGAACTCGACATGCCGTCGGAAGCCGCGACGGCGACCGATCTCGCGACGATCCGGCGCTGGCAAGCCGAGCTCGCCGCGATCCCGCTCGACGGGGCGTCGCTCGTCGACCGCGACGACGCGAAGCTGCTGCGCGCGCAACTCACGAGCGACGAACGTACGATCACCGTGTACGCGAGGTATCGCAAGAGCTACGGCGAGCCGGCGGGGCGGATCGTCGACGCGATCTTCACGCAGTTCCAACATCTGCCGATTCCGGGGACGGGCGGCGCGACGGAGACGGACCGCCGGCGCGCGTGGGCCGACATCACGTCGCGGCTCGAACGCGCGCCCGCCTATATCGCCGCGGGCGAAGCGCTCGTGACCACGCCCGGCAGGCTCTACGGAACGGTCGGCGCGCAAGAGCTCGCCGGAGCGCCCGACTTCATGCGCGGCGCGCTGACCGATACGGCCAAAGCCCAGCTCCCGCCGGACGATCTCGCACGCTTCACCGCCGCGCGCGACGGCGCGCTCGCCGCGATCGCCGCAGCGAAGGCCTACATCGACGCGCACGCGGCGTCGTGGCCCGAGAACTATGCGATGGGGCGCGCCGCATACGACGCGATGTTGCACGACGAGCAGTTGCTGCCGTACGACGCGAGCGCGATCGAACAGATGGCGCGCGACGAACTCGCGCACGGCTGGGCGCAGCGCGCGTGGGTCGAGAACGACGCGAAGCAACGCGGCACGCCGATCGGCTACGAGAGCGGCGGCGGTCTCGCGCCGGGCGGCGCCGCGCTCGTCGGCTACTATCGCGATCGCATCGCGCAGCTGCGCTCGTTCGTGACGACGAACGAGGTCGTGGACGTACCGTCGTGGCTCGGCAAGATCGACGTCGTCGAGACGCCGAAGTTCTTGCAACCCGTCTCACCGGGCGCATCGATGAATCCGCCGTTGCCGTTCGGCAAGGATTCGACCGGTTTCTACTACATCACGCCGCCGACGTCGCTCGCCGATGCGGCGCGGCGCCTCGACCCGAATCAGGATTTCGACAAGGATCGCATCTTGTCGACGGGCGCCCACGAAGCGATGCCCGGCCATTTCGTGCAATTCTCGATCGCGTACCGCCACCCGGATTTCGTGCGCAAGATCCAGAGTAGCGACGTTTTCGCGGAAGGCTGGGCGTATTACGGCGAAGAGATGCTCTGGCAAGTCGGACTGTACGGCGATGCGGATCTCGACGCGCGCTACTACAACGCGCAGTGGGAGCGCGTGCGCGGCGCGCGAGCGATCGTCGACGGGAAGCTCGCGAGCGGCGAGTGGACGTTCGATCGCGCGACCGCGTTCTTCGCGGAGCAGACCGGCTTCCCGCCGGACGAAGCGAAGGCGACGGTGTCCGGCATCGCGCTCGGGCCGGGGTACGTGATTTCCTATACCGTGGGGCGCCTCCAACTCGAATCGCTGCTCTCGGACTATCTGCTGCGAGCCGGAGCGAAGGCATCGCTGCGCGACTTCCACGATCGTCTGCTCTGCTACGGCACGACGCCCTTCGCGGTCGTCGCGCCGGAATTGCTCGGCGACCTCGACAAACCGCTCGCGGAGGTTCGCGCGGCCGCGAACTACTAGCGTACGATGCGCTAGCGCATGACGAGCGCGAGTTGTTCCGGGCCGGCGCGGTCGACGCCGCGCAACGGCGCCGCGTCCTGCGCGAAGCGGCAGAGCGCGCCGATCGTCGCGAGGTCGGCGACCGACGACGCGGCCGTCTCGAGCAGCGCGGGCGAACAGACGAGCACGGCGAGCGCTTGTGCGCGAGAGATCGCGACGTTGAGCCGATGCCGGTCGAAGAGGAAGCCGACGCCGCGCGGCAATTCGTCGCCGCGCGACGACGCCATCGAATAGAAGACGACCGGCGCCTCCTGGCCCTGGAACTTGTCGACCGTGCCGACGCGAACGCCGGTGAAACCGCGCCGGTCGAGCTCGCTCCGGATGCACCGGACTTGGATGTTGTACGGCGTGACGACGAGCACGTGCCGCTGCTCGATCGCCGTCGACGCGCCGCGCTCGTCCGTGACGTTTCCACCGGCGAGGAGATCGCCGATCGCATCGGCGATCGCGGCGGCCTCCTCGACCGACGATTGCACGTTGCCCTCGTGCGCGACGGGCACGTAGCGTAATCCGGCGCCGCCGATCGTGGGCCCGTCGATGCGACGGTGCGCGCACGACGGATCCGCGTCGAGACGTCCGTCGTATGCGAGTCGCGAGATGAAGCGGCAGATCCGCTCGTGCATCCGGAACGTATGCGGCAAGAACAATCCGCGCGCCGGCGGCACGGTCGCGCGTTCGCCGAGGAGATGCGCGAGCACGGAAGCGCCGGCGCCGCGCGGATGGTGGCCGACGGCGACCTGCGCGAGTTGCATCGGGTCGCCGAGCAGCAACACGTTCTTCGCTGCCGTGCTCATCGCGATCGCGTCGGCGAGCGAAACTTGCCCGGCTTCGTCGATCGCGAGGACGTCGAGCGATTCGCGCATCGCCTCGTCGCTGAAGAGCCAGGCCGTTCCGGCGACGAGCTCGACGTCCGGCGCGAGCGCGGCGCTCGTATCGCTCGTGTTGACGATCGCTCCCGTGACGCTGACGTATTCCGACTCCGTCGTCCCCGCATTCGCCGTACTCTTCTTCACGCCGCGAAACTCGACGTTCCGGCTGCGTGCGACGCGCTCGATCTCGGCGAGGAGATTGTGGATCGCCTTGTGACTCGTCGACGCGACGCCGACGCGCGCGCCGCGTTCGATCAACGTGACGATCGCGCGCGCTCCCGCGTACGTCTTTCCGGCACCGGGCGGCCCTTGCACGAAGAGATAGCTGCGGTCCAGCGCGAGCGTGAGATTCGCGAGCTTCTCGGGCGTGGTCGCGGCGTCGTCGAGCGTCGCGCCCTGCGGCCGGTCGACGAGGCGCGGCGGATCCGCGCGCAACAGATCGCGCCCCGCCGCAAAGCGCGTCGCGCAGTCGTCGCGCAGCAACTCGCCCGCGAACGCGGCGAGCGCCGCGCGCTGCTTGTCGTTGCGGATCGGTTTGCCCGCGATCAGCGCGCGCGGCAGATCGACGTCGACGAGCGACGGGCCGCGTCGCAAGCGCAGCGTCGAGAGCCCGTCGTCGATCGATTCCAGCGTTCCGGCCGCACGGCCGTCGTTCAGCGGATCGAAGACCGGACCCGGCTTGAGCTTGTGTTCTTGCGCCGGAAAGCGCAACGTGTAGACGTACGATTTCTTGAAGAGCTGCGGCTGCGCGTCGAGGGGCGTCAGATCGCCGATCGCTTCCGTGTCGTCGATCAGCTCCTCGCTCGGCGTTCCGAGCTTGTCGAAGAACGCCCACCACGCCGGCTTCGCCTCGCGACGGTGGAACGAGATCAGCTGCGCCGCGAGCCAGCGCGCGCGTTCGTCGTCCGTGGCCGTTTCCGGATCGATGCCGCGCGACAGCGACGCCGCGAGCGCGTCTTCCTCACCGTCGTCGACCGCCTCGTTCGCTTCCGGCGCGCTGCGGAACGGGATCTCGACGCCGAACGCGCTCTGCGTTTCGAGGCGCCGCTCGAGCAGCCAGCGATGCAGGTCGAGCGTCGAGTAGCAGTCCTCGCGATTGTAACGAACGATCTCGTCGAAGGCGCGCCGATCGCGCGTCTCGAGATAGCGCTCGTACATCACGACCGAACCCATCGCGCTCGTGACCTCTTCGCGCCGTTCGCCGCGAAAGAACTGCTCGATCTTCTTGAGCGAATAGCTCTCGAAGGAGGCGCGCATCGTCTGGCGCACGACGTCGAGCAGATCGACGAGCACTTCTTCGCGCAAGAACGTGTCGACCTCGCGTTCGCGCGTGCCGTGTTCCGCAGCGAGCCGTCGCAGCGCCGTCGCCTCGTACGTGGCGTAGTGATACACGTGCGCGTTCGGATGCGCCGCACGCCGCGCGACGACGAAATCGACGAATGCTTCGAACGCGCGCCTTTCTCCCGCGCGGTCGTGCCCCTCGAACGAATCGAAGCGCCGTTCGCCCGTGTCGTCGAGGCTCGCCACGCCGAAGAGATACTCGAGGTTTCCGCCGTCGAAAAACGGGTCGCCCTCCATGTCGAAATAGAGATCGCCCGGATCGGGCGCGGGAATGCGCGAGAATCCGCAGCCGTCCTGCGGCTTCAAGAGCTCGTAACGCGGTGCGCCGCCGGCGCGCGCCGCGACTTGCAGCGCGGCTTGGGCACGCAGCTTCTCGTACGTCGCGCTCTCGAGCTTGCGCGGACGCTCGGCGTCACGAGCACGTGCGAGATGCGCGACGGTGGCGATCCCGGCGCCGTGCAACTTGACGCTCTGACTGCGCCGCATGCTCGCGACGAGACTGAGATGATCGTCCGCGCGGCGGCGCGGCATGCAGACGGGCTCGAGCCAGCGGCACCGCGCGCAGTGTTCGACCGGCTCGGGATACGTTCGCACGTTCGCGTTCATCCGCGCGACGAAGCGCGCACGTGCGGCGCGCACGTACGGAAGCGCGTCGACCGTCTCGTACGCTTCCACGCGTCCGTCGCCGAGGATCACGTGGACGCGCGCCGGCACCGTGCCCTGCACGCGCGCGAGCAACTCGGAGTACACGCACGTCTGCACGATCGCCGACGGCTTCGCGGTGCGCGCGAGCTTCGCGTCCCAAATCTCGTAGTGATAATCGCCGAGGTCCGACGCACCGTCCGTGCGGATCGCGAAGTCCGCGACCCCGAGCCAGCCGTCGCCCGTCGCTGGCAGCTCGACGAACGTCGCGCCGGCGATCGCCTCCGCGCCCGCGCGCATCGCCTCGAGCGTCGTGCGCGCCGCGGCGCGGCGGCCCTCGAACGTCGCGGCGCGCGGGATCGATACGACCGGAACGCCTGCGGCCTGCAGCTTCTCGAGATAGCCGGCTTCGTGCGCGTCGCCTTTACGTGCGACGAGCAGATCTTCTTCGGACGCGGCGGGCCGCTCGCGTTCTCCCCGCGCGACGTCCTCGCCGAGGAACGCGAGGTGGCCGCACGCGATGAAATCGACCAGATCTCCCGCGGCGTAAACACGGCGCGCGCCGACGTACTCCATGGCGTCAGTCTGACACGGGGCGGTGCCAACACCCTGGCACGCCGCGCTGTGGCCCATCGTACGTCATCGCCGGTAACCGGCGCGGACTTGAGGAGTGCTGCGTCACAACCGATGATACGCTTGTGACGGGTTCTCCAGAGCCGGCCGAAGCCGAACGCATTCGTTTTCCCGAGGTCGACGGTCTCAAGGGCATCGCCGCCGTCGCCGTGCTCGCCTACCAGACGCTGCGCTTCGCGGCCGGTACGGCGGGAGCACCGCCCGCAGTGCTCCGCGCCGTCGCCGACGCGTCGCAGGGCTTCACGCTCTTCCTCATCCTCGCCGGGTTCGCGTTCGCGTATCCGCTGCTCGCCGCGATGCGCGCCGAAGGCCGGGCGACGCTCGATCTCGGCCGCTATCTCTCGCGGCGCGCCGTGCGCGTCTATCCGGCATACCTCGCGACGGTCGTCATCGCGACGGCCCTGCACCCGCTCGGCCAGCTCTTCGGGTATCCGGCGCTCGCCCACGCAGTGCCGGGCCTCGACGTTCCGACCTTTCTGCGGCACGCATTCCTCGCCGGGGACGCCTCGGCGAACGACGGCTGGCGCGCCGTGCAGCTCTTCGCGCTCGCGTACGTCGCGCTTCCGCTCTTGCTCGCGCTCTGGACGCGTTTGCCGCGCGCGCTGCTCTTCGTCGCGATCGCGGGCGCGCTCGTCGACACCCTCACCGCCGCCCACGCCTTCGGCGCCGGCATCCTCGTGCCGCTGACGCTCGGGATCGTCGCCGCCGAGTTGCGCGTCTCCGGACATCGCTCGCAGCGCTTCGGGCTCGCGCTGACCGCCGTCGCGGCGGCCTTCGCGATCGTCTTGGAGCCGCGCATCGCGCTCCTGCCGGGCGCGCTCGCCGCGCCGGCGGCGCTGCGGATCGATCCGTTCTGGTCGCTCGCGCTCTTCGGCGTGCTGGTCGCGACGGGCGCGCTCGCCCCGCTCGGCCGGATCGCCCGCTTCGTCGCATTTCGGGCCGCGAGCGCGCCCGGCTACGCCGTCTCCCTCGTCGCGATGCCGATCGCCGCGTTTTCGGCGCGCGAGCTGCCGACCGACCTCTCCGCGGCGGCGGCCGACGTGGTGACTGCGGGGGCGAGCGTGCTTGTCGGCCTCGTGCTCTGGCAATGCCTGGACCGGAACGTCGCGCGGCCGTCCGTGCGGCACGCCGCGGCGGAACGGCCCGGCAGCCTGCTCGACCGGATCCTCGCACGCTACCGGCTCGCGAACGTCACGTTCGCCCCGCCGCCCGTCGTCGTCCGCGCCGCGGCGCCCGAAGAACAGGTCGAGCGCCGCGGCGTCGCGCAGCCGCGGCCGGCCGCGGGCGAGCTCGCCGTGCTCTCGACGCGCACCGGATCGCCGGAAGATCTCGCGGCGGAGATCGTCGAGACGAAGCGGCGCCTGATCGAGCGCGGCGCGAGCGTTCCCCGGCACGATGAGCCGCTCGAAGAGCCGGCGCACCTCGAAGCAGATCTCGATCGCCCCGGCTTTTACCGCCGCCCGTTGCCCGTTCGCGACGGCGCGACGCTGACGGCGCCGCGCCCGGTCGGGCCGGCCGCGTACGTCCCGCCCGTCGCCGCCCGACCCGAAGCGCCCGTCATCCCGATCGTCGTGCCGCTCGACGTGCGTCCGATCGAAGCGCACGCCCGCAAGGCGGACGTCGTTCCGGTCGACCTTGCCGAACCGATCGTGACGCCGATCGTGGCGCCGGTCGAACCCGTTGCGGCCGCGCCGGTACGCCGGGCCATCCGGATGCGTATCCGCCCTACGACCCCGCCGACCGCCTGAGCGCCGGCGCGAGGTCCGGCGCAGCCGCGTCGCGGACGGGCCGAGCGGAGGTTCTCTGCGAGCGCATCGATCGGCGCGACCATCTCGTCAGCGTTGACATCGGGGCGGCGTGCCCCCCGTGCCCCCAAGCGCGCACTCGCGCTAGTCGACGAACGTATCGAGTGAAGTAGTGGCCGTCAGTCGGCGATCGACTGCTACCACTACGCCGACAGATCTCATTCCGGGAAACGAGTAGACGAACGTCGCGCTCGAAGACGAGCGGTGCTCCGCTCGCAAGCGCGTGCCGGGCTCGGAACCGGAATCGAGTTCGATCTCGTTGCCGCGAACGTCGACGAGCTGACGAACGTCGCGGTCGAAGTCGAGCGGAGATCAGCTCGCGAGCGCGTGCTGGGTTCGCAGCGGAAGCACGAACGAGAATTCGCAGAACGCGCCCGGCTCGGAGTCGAGTTCGATCTCGCCGCCGCAATCGTCGACGACGCGATCCTTGACGACGTTCATGCCCATCCCGCGACCCGCTTCGCGCGACAGCGATTCGATCGTCGTGAAGCCGGGTTCGAAGATGAAGCTCGCGACGTCGGAATCGTCCACGCTCGCGGCCGCGGCTTCGTCGAGCATGCCGCTCGCGACGGCGCGACGGCGGATGGCGGCGGGGTCGAGTCCGCGTCCGTCGTCGCGATACGTGAACGCGAACGAATCCGGTTCGTCGTTCGCGATCGGATGGATCGCGATCGTCGCGACGCGCGGTTTCCCCGCGGCGTCGCGTTCGGCGGCCGGCTCGATGCCGTGCGCGAGACTGTTGCGCACGAGCTGCACGAGGACGTCTTTGACGACGAGCCGTCGATCGGGCGGAAGCGGACGCGAATCGAAGTCGCGCGCATCGATGCGCACCGGCTTGCCGAAGTGTTTCGCGAGCGTCGTCGCGAGTTCGCCGACGCTCGCGATGAGGTCGTCGGTTTCGCCGTCATCGCCGCGCGCGTCGCGTTCGGCTTCGAGACGTCGCGCGCGCAGCGCCATGAATTCTTCGTACTCCGACCAAAAATCCGCGATCGCCGCGCCGAGCGCGACCACGTCGCCCGCACCGACGATCCCGCGATCGCTCGTCTGCGCGATGCGCCGTTCCAGCGCTTTCGCCCGGACGTCGAAGCGCTCGAGCCGCAGCAGTACGGCGTTCGTCGAGATCGCGCGGACGCGTTCGAGCATCGGCGCGAAGCTCGCGCGCACGGCGTCGGACGACGGCGCGGCGGAGGCGATGTCGAGACCGTTGAGCGCGTCGTCGACGTACGATAGATTCTCTTTGACGAGCGCGACGAAGCGATCGAGCTCCGGTTCGGGCACGTGCAGCATGCCGAGCAGAACGTCGAACTGGCTCGCCTTCTGCCGCTCGGTGCGGTGCAGGCGTTCGTCGCGCGCGATCCGTTCGGTCACGTCGGAGACGCCGACGATCCCGCGCGTGACCGCGCCGTCTTCGACGACGCGTCCGAACCGGAACGTGACGTAACGCCGGACGGCGCTCCCACGTGCGTTGCGCACGCCGATCGCGACGTCGACGAGCGGATTGACGTCCGCGAGCGCCGCCTCGTCTCGCGACGGATCGAAGAGCAGCGTGAGATAGTCGCGCGCGCTTTCGAAGACGCTCGGCGGAACGAGACCGTCGAGCACGTCGAGGAAATCCTTACCGCCGAGCGGCTCGAGCCGGAGCACGCGTTCGAGCGCGCCGCTGTAGCGTGCGTCGATGACGAAGTGCTCGTCGATGAAACTGAAATACGGTTTGACCGCGGCGACGGCGATGCCGCTCTCCCGATGCACGGCGGCGAGCTCGCGGCCGATGTGTTCGAGTTCGTCGCCGCGCTCCTCGAGCTCGTTGTTGAAACGCGTGAGTTGGCGGACCTGTTCGTCGAGTTCGCGCGCGCGCTGCTCGAGCGCGTAGACCCGTTCGCCGGCATCGTGCACGGCGGCCGCGGCCGCGAGCCGGGTCCGGCGGGCCGATGCGAACGAGCATCCCATCGCGACGACGACCCCGAGGGCACCCGCGGTCAGGCTCGCATAGCTCGGTAAGACCCCGAGCAGAATTCGGCTCCCGCCGACCCAAAAGACGATGAGCGCGGCGAGCACGAGAATCGCGCCCGCTCCGAAGCCGACGCGGAAGAGAATGCTCGGCCGCACGTGGAGGACGCTCGTCGGCGCCGCTGCTTGATCCATCACTTCGTGTATCGGACGGGAAGCGGCCGCTATTGACCGGAGCGTGCGCTACCTTACGTTGAAATCGGGGCGGCGTGCCCCCGATGGCCCCCGAGCGCGAAATCCAAGGCGGCCTGCTCCTTGCGGAGGGCCGCCTTCATTTCGGTTCGTGTCGGACGCCGGGCGTCGTCGTGAGCGCCGGCCGGCCTCAGGTTCACCGGCGGTCCGAGGCGCGGCACGAGCGGGTTCTTTCGCTTTGCCATACGATCCCCGACCCGCGCCGCGCGGGAAAGGCTTCACCGCGCCGTTCGGGCGTTTCGTGCGATGCCCGAATGGGAAGCGCGTTTTCGATGGTCGAGTATCGGGCGCAGTTTCGCGGCACGCCCTCTTCCGTGCGTGAAGCGCGGCAGGCGATACTCGACTACGCCCGATTGTGCGGCTTCGACGCCCAAGAAACGTACGAGATCGCACTCGGCGCGGGCGAAGCGCTCGCCAACGCGGTCGAACACGGCGCGCGGAGCCTCGGCTTTATCGCCGTGGCGTGCACCTTCGAAAACGGCGAGCTCGTCGTCCAGGTGACCGATTCGGGCGCCGGCTTCGACCACGCGACGCTTCAGGCGAAGCAACGTGATCCGGACGCCGTCCGGGGATTCGGTATCTCGATCATGCACGCGGTCATGGACCGCGTCGAGTACGTCGCACGCGGCGAGACGGTCAGGCTCCACAAACGGCGCTTCGCAACCGGCGCCGGAAGCAAACGAAACTCGGAACAGGCCTAGCTGGAGCGGCTAGCGGCCGGCGGCTATTGCGGTTTCGGCCGCCGGTTCGGCGTTTTCGGAGCATTCGTCGAGCGCCGCCACGGTTTTCGTCTCGAGCTCGAGCGTCGTCTCGAGGACGTGATCGCGCACGGCCGGCGTATCCCCGACCCGCTCGAGTTCCGCGAGCGCCTTGCCGTGTTCCACGGCGGCTTCCCGGAGCTCGTACACCGCGCCCACGGTATCGTTCGACATGTTGACGTCGGGCCCGTGATGGGCCCCGGCTCTTCCCGGCATGCTCACCCGAGTATATCACGGGCACGTTTGAGCCGCGATACGCGAGGGAAGGTGCGACGTATGGAAGCTCTGGTCGTGTGCGGCTGCCGCCATAATATCGTCGCTCACGAGAACGGCCGATGCGCCACGCCCGGTTGCGATTGCCGCAATTCCCGGTATGCGATCCTCGACGGCGAGATCGACCGTCTGAAGGAAGAGCACCTCGCCAAACTCGGCGGCGCCGCCTGAGTCACGCCCCGAAGGGCAGACCGACGTAGTTTTCCGCGAGCGTCGTCGACGCCGCTCGTGACGACGTGACGTAATCGAGTTCGGCGAGCTGGACGCGATGTTCGAACGGCCCGGTTCCCTCGAACCGGTGCAACATCGACGTCATCCACCACGAGAACCGCTGGGTCTTCCAGATGCGGTTCAGGCAGACGTCGGAGTACGTGTCGAGGCCGTCACGACTGCCGTCGCGGTAGAACGACGCGAAGGCACCGGCGAGCACGCGGACGTCGGCGATCGCGAGGTTCATGCCCTTCGCGCCCGTCGGCGGCACGATGTGCGCCGAATCGCCCGCGAGGAACAGCGTGCCGAAACGCATCGGCTCGGCGACGAAACTACGCATCGCGGTGACGCCCTTCGAGATGATCGGACCCGGCACGAGGTCGGGCGTGTCCTCACCCGCGAGGCGCGCGGCGATCTCCGACCAGATGCGATCGTCCGGCCACTCCGCGATGTCTTCCTCCGGATCGCACTGCAGATACATGCGCGTGATCGTCGGCGAACGCAAGCTGATGAGCGTGAAGCCGCGCTCGTGGTTCGCGTAGATCAGCTCTTCTTGCACGGGCTTGGATTCCGCGAGGATGCCGAGCCAGGCGAACGGATACACGCGATCGTAGTACGACATCACGCCATCGGGGATCGAAGCGCGGCAGATGCCGTGAAAACCGTCGCAGCCCGCGATGAAGTCGCACACGAGTTCCGCCGGCTCGCCGCGCGCATCCCGGTAGCGGATCGTCGGCCGATCCGATTCGAGACCTTCGACGCTCGTCTCGGAGATGTCGAAGAGTATCGAGCCGCCGTCGCGCAGACGCGCGGCGATGAGATCCTTGACGACCTCGTGCTGGCCGTAGACCATGACGCCTTTGCCCGTGAGCTCGTTGAAATCGATGCGCCGGCTGCGGCCGCCGAAGCGCAGATCGATGCCCTCGTGCACGAGACCCTGGCGATCCATGCGCTCGCCGACGCCCGTGTCGCGCAAGAGATCGACCGTGCCCTGTTCGAGGACGCCCGCGCGGATGCGCTGCTCGACGTACTCGCGGCCGCGCGTCTCGAGGATCACCGATTCGATGCCCTGCAGATGGAGCAGATGGGCGAGCATGAGGCCGGCCGGGCCGGCACCGACGATTCCGACTTGGGTTCGCATCATATCTCCGAGACGACGCGCGCGTTCAACACGTTCTCGATGCGCCGCAAAACGCGATCGACGACCGCGCCTGACTCCCCGACGTAGCCGTTCGGGTCGAGCAGTTCGCGCAGCCGCGGCTCGTCGAACGCCGCCCCGACGGACGGGTCCGCGGCGAGCACGTGCGCGAGGTCGCCGCCGCCGGCGAGCACGGTCGCGCACGCGCGCTCGACCGCGTGGTGCGCGTCCGTCTTGCCGAGCCGTTCCGCGAGCGCCATCGCGACGGATTCCGAAACGATCAAGCCGTGCGTGAGGTCGAGATTCGCGCGCATGCGCTCGACGTCGACCGTCATGCCTTCGGCGATCGCTCGCGCCTGCGCGAACGCGGCGGACGTGAGCACGAAGATCTGCGGTAGCGCGATCTCCTCGCTCTGCCACGGTCCCGTCGAACGTTCGTGATCGCCGACCATCGCCTCGAGCACGAGCGGCACGAGCGCGCGCACGCCGCGCGCCGCGGCGATGACGTACTCGCTCGCGATCGGGTTGCGCTTCTGGGGCATCGTGCTCGAACCGCCGCGACCCGGCGCGTGCGGCTCGAACACTTCGCCGACTTCCGTCTGCATCAAGAGCACGACGTCCGTCGCGAACTTCGCGGCGCTCCCGCACGCGAGCGCACACGCGGTCGCGCACGCGGCGAGCCGCGACCGGTCGACGTGCCACGGTGCGTCGGGTGCGCGCAAGCCGAGCTCGTCCGCGAGCGCGACCGTCACGTCGCGGCCGCGCTCGCCGAGCGATGCGAGCGTGCCGACCGCGCCGCCGAACTGCACGACGAGCGCGGCGTCGCGCGCGGCGCGCAGCGCGACGAGCGCTTCGCCGAGCGGCGCGAGCCACACGGCGCACTTGTAGCCGAACGTCAGCGGCAGCGCATGCTGCAGGTGCGTACGGCCGGGCATCACGTCGTCGCGATGCCGTTCCGCGCGCGCGGCGAGCGCGCGCACGAGACCGGCGAGATCGTCGTCGAGCAACGCGAACGCATCGCGCAGCTGCAGCACGAGCGACGTGTCCATCACGTCCTGCGTCGTCGCGCCCCAATGCACGTAGGCGCCCGCCTCGCGGCCCGCGAGCCGCACGAGTTCCTTCGTCAGCGGCACGACCGGATAGCCGACGTTCTCCGTGCCGCGAACGATCGCGTCGCGATCGAGCGCGTCCGCGCGAGCGGCCGCGGCGATCGCGTCGGCCGCGGCGGCGGGCACGATGCTGAGCGACGCCTGCACGCGCGCGAGCGCGACCTCGACGTCGAGCATCGCCTGCAGTCGCCGGTCTTCCGAGAACACCGCACGCATCTCGAGCGTGCCGTAGAGCCGTCCGAACAGGCCGGACTCAGACGTCAAGAAACGCCGTTTCGTTCTCGCCCTGGAGGATGATGTTGAAGCGATACGTCGGCAGTTCGCCCGTCGCGTCTTCGCGCGCGGCGACGAGCGACGCGCGCGCGCTCGCGTCGGCGATCGACCGCAGCACGCCGTCGCGCGCGTTCTCGTCTTCGCGGTCGTCGAAGTACACGCGCGTCACCAGTCGCCGCAGCAGCCCGCGCGCGAAGATCGACACGTTGACGTGCGGCGCTTGCGGCGCGCCGCTCGCATCCGGCACCGAACCGGGAACGACGGTCGTGAACGCGTAGCGCCCGTCGTCGTCGACGCACGCGCGACCGAAGCCGCGGAAATTCGGATCGCCCGGCTTGTCCTGCGTATCCGCTTCGTGCGCGTACTTGCCGTCGGCGTTCGCCTGCCACACTTCGAGCAGCGCATCGGGCACGGGCGCCCCGTCACCGTCGAGAACGCGGCCCGCGATCCGAACGCGTTCGCCGCGCGCGCCGTCCGTCGTGAGATCGCTCCACGTCGGGCGTTCGAGCGCGTATTTGAAGAACGGACCGACCGTCTGCGACGACGACGGAATCACGTGCGATTCTCGAGCGGCGTCGAGCGCGGGCCGCGCAGCACGATGTCGAAACGGTAGCCGAGCGCGTACTCCGCCTGACTGAGTTCGGGATCGTAGCGCGAGATCAGCCGTTCGCGCGCGCCGGCATCCGGAATGCTGTTGTAGATCGGATCGAGCGCGAGCAGCGGATCGCCCGGAAAATACATCTGCGTGATGAGCCGCGACGCGAAGCCCGCGCCGAACACGGAGAAGTGGATGTGCGCGGGCCGCCACGCGTTGTGCGAGTTGCGCCATGGATACGCGCCCGGCTTGATCGTCAGGAAACGAAAGCCCCCGTCGTCGTCCGTGATCGCGTGGCCCGCGCCGAGAAAGTTCGGATCGAGCGGAGCGTCGTGCTGATCGCGCTTGTGCACGTAGCGGCCCGCGGCGTTCGCCTGCCAGAGTTCGAGGAGCGTGCCGCGCAGCGGCCGGCCGTCGCCGTCGATCACGCGGCCCTCGACGATGATGCGCTCGCCGAGCGGCTCGCCCTTGCCCTGATGCGTCAGATCGCTCGCGATCGGTTCGCTCCAATTCGCGCCGAAGCTCGGGCCCGTGATCTCCGAGAGCGAGTGCGCGACGTGGATCGGCGCGCGTTTCGGCGCGCGCTTCTGCGTGCTCGTGTAGGCCGGGAAATCGTAGGGCGGCTGGACGCCGTCGGGCTCGAGGTCGAACGGGCGGACGGTTGCGATCATGATGGTTCCTTGGTTCGAGCGAGCTCGGCATACGCTTCGCTCGCGTGATGGAAGGCGGAGTTCGCCGCCGGTATTCCCGCGTAGACGGCCGTGTGCATCAAGATCTCCGCGACCTCGGCCTGCGAGACGCCCGTATTCTCGGTGGCGCGCACGTGCAACTTCAGTTCGTCGTAGCGCCCGAGCGCCGCGAGCACGGCGATCGTCAGCATGCTGCGCGTCTTGCGGTCGAGCCCGGGACGCGACCAGACCCGCCCCCACGCGGTCTCGGTGATGAATCGCTGGAAGTCCGCCGTGAAGTCGGTCTTGGCGGCTTCGGACCGGTCGACGTGGGCGTCGCCGAGAACGGCGCGCCGCGTCGTCATCCCGTCGTCGTACGCATCGGACGGCACGTGCGTCAGCGCGCCCCGGCGTGGCGCGCTCGCGCCTCGAGGAACGGCACCGCCGCGGCGACGAACGCGGCCGGACGTTCGGCGGGAACGATGTGCGCCGCGCCGTCGATGACGACCGCGCGCGCATCCGCGATCGCCGCTTCGAGCACGAACGCGTCGGCCGGCGGCGTAACCGCGTCCTCCGCACCGGCGATGACGAGCGTCGGACACGCGATGCGCGCGTCGTCCGCCGCGAGATCGGCGTCCCGGATGGCGGCGCACGCGCCGGCATAGCCGCCGGGCGGCGTGCGCACGAGCATGTTCGCGAAGCCGCGCACGAGCTCGGGCCGTTCGGCGTGCGTCGCCGGCGTGAACCAGCGCCCGAGCACGCCCTCGGCGAGGGCGGCCATGCCGCTCGCGCGCACGGTCGCGATGCGTCCGTTCCACACGTCCGGGGTGCCGATACGATTCGCCGTCGCGCAGAGCACGAGCGCCTCGACGCGATCCGGATGCGCGGCGGCGAGCCGCTGGCCGATCATGCCGCCGATCGAGAGGCCGACGAAACGCATGCGGCCGATCTCGAGCGCGTCGAGGAGTGCCGCGACGTCGTCCGCGAGATCGGCGATCGACGGGGCCGCGCCTTCGTCCGTGAGCCCGTGGCCGCGCATGTCGAAACGCAACACGCGGAAGCGCGGCAGAAAACTCTCGAACACGTCGTCCCAGACGTGCACGTTCGTGCCGAGCGAATTGCCGAACGCGACGACCGGCGCGTCGCGCGGACCCGCGAGATCGTAGTACACGACGGAGTCGCCCGCACGAACGAATGGCACGCCGGGTGTTTCAACTCGAGGACGTTGCGCCCTCGTCGCTCGCCGCCGGCGCCGTGCGGCCCATGTACTCGAGTTCGCCGTTCGGCCGGCGCCGCGCGAGGTCGCCCGTCCGGAAGAAACGCGCCGGCCCGTCCGGCGTCGCGCGCCGCACGAAGCGGCCGCCGGCCGCGGGCGGATCGCCGACATAGCCGGTCGCGACGCCCGATCCGCGGATCCATATCTCGCCGGCCGTTCCGTCGGCGACGGGAGCGCCCGTCTCGCCGAACAGCACGATCTCCTGATGCGCGAGCGTGAAACCGAGCGGCGACGCGAGTTCCCCCGCGAGTTCGGAATCCTCGAGCAGCTTGAACGTCGACAGAATCGTCGTCTCCGTCGTGCCGTACATGTTGACCAGGCGCGGCAGCTCGCCCGGCGCGGTCTCGGCCCGGCGCGCCCGAAAGCGGCGCAACGTGAGCCGGTCGATCGGTTCGCCCGTGAAGACGAGCCAACGGAGGTCCGGCCACGCACGGCCCGATTTCGCCTGTGCCGCCGTCACGCCGCGAAACGACGACGTCGTCTGGTGCAAGATCGCGATGCGCTCGCGTTCGACGAAGGCGTCGATCGCCGCGCCGTCCCGCGCGACGTTCGCCGGGACGACGACGGCCGTGCCGCCCGAGGTCAACGCGGCCGCGAGTTCCCAGATCGCGACGTCGGAGCGCATCGAATGGAAGAGCGCCCAGCGGTCGCCGGCGGCGAAATCGAACAGCCCCTTCGTCGCGCCGAGCAAGGCGAGCAGATCGCCGTGTGCGACGGCGACCTCGGCGGGAACCGGCCCCGCGACCGCGAGCACGACGGCGACGTCCTCGGCCTCGAGCGGCGGCAGCGAGGGTGCGGCGCCGTCGTCGCCGGCGTGCACGTCGACGAGCGGGAGGCCGTGCGCGCTCGCGTCGCCGACCGCGAGCGTGCAGCCCGTGCGGGCGAGCACGTCGGCGAGGCGGTCCGGGGCGAGCGCCGGATCGAGCGGCACGCAGGCGGCGCCCGCGAGCATGATCGCGACGGTGGCGATCGCCGCGTCGATCGAACGGTCGAGAAACGATGCGACGCGCGAGCCTCGACGGACACCGGCGGCGGCCAGCACGTTCGCGAGGCGAATCACCTCGGCGTCGAGTTCTCCGTACGTGAGCGAACGATCGCCGTCGACGAGTGCGACGTGCTCCGGAGCGGAGCGAGCCCGGGAAACGATCGCGCCGGGCAGCGACTCGTTCTTCACGAACGGCCGGCTCGTCGCCGGAGTCGAAGCACGGAAAAGCCGGCGCTCGGTCGGGTCCGACACCCAGTCAATCTGCGAGTGTCGAGCGGCGAGTCCTCCAGCGGCCTCGCTCAGGCAACGATGCGCTCGGCGGCGCGCACCGCGTTTCGCCCGCTCATCTTCGCGCGGTACAGCGCCGCGTCCGCCGCCGCGAAGAGCGCGAGCGGCGTCGCGCCGTCCTCGGGGTAGATCGCGACGCCGATGCTCGCCGTCACCGTGATCGGCGCGTCGAAGCTGCCGAGGTCGAACGTCTCGGTCTCGACGCGCGCGCGCAGACGCTCCGCGAAGGCGAGCGCGGCCGTTCGGTCGGCGTCGCGCATCAAGAGCGCGAACTCTTCGCCGCCGGTGCGCGCCGCGACGTCCTCACGCCGCGCGATCTCGGTGAGGATCGCCGCGAAACGCGCGATGACGCCGTCGCCGGCGAGATGCCCGAACGTGTCGTTGACCGACTTGAAATGATCGATGTCGATCGCGAGGAGCACGAGCGATTTTTCGCCCGACTCCGCCGATGCGACGGCGGCACGGACGATGCGATCGAAAGCGCCGGCATTCGTGAGGCCCGTGCGCTCGTCGGTCGTCGCACGGTATTCGAGTTCGGGAAGGCCGAGCAGGCGATACGCGACGCCGAGCGGCGCGAGCGCGAAGAGCGAGACCCAGATGTTGTCGGACCAGAGCCGTGCGAACGGAATGGCGATGAGGAACAGCGCGAACTGCGAGAAGAACACGCGGACGCTCACCCGTGCCGACGTCAACGGCCGGCCCGCCGCGAGCGTGATGAGCACGGTCGTCGCGACGTTGTCGCAGAGCTTCCAGATCAGCGCCGCGAGCACGAGCGTGAGCGCGGGCGCGAAGGACAGCCACACGCCGCCCGGCGACGCGTGCGCGATCGGGCGCACCATGCGCAGGACCGTTTCCGCGAACGCGCCGGCGACGATCTGCATGCAGACGTTGTACGTGCGGATGTACCACATCGTCGGGTTCTTCTTGCGCGACCGCTCCGAGACGAAGTTGCAGAGTTCCCCGAGCGCGATAGCGATCGTGAAGTCGCGCCAGCCAAGGACGAGCAGCATCGCGAACCCGATCGGCATCGCGAGCGACGCGTACTCCGCGAGCCCCTCGACGGTTTGAAACGTTCCGAACGGGCTGACGATCGCGACGAGGAGCGCCAGCGCCACGATCGAGACGACGGGCATCGGCGAAGGCCAATACGCACCGTCGTGCAGCGCGACGGTACACGCGATCGCCGACAGCGTCACGAACGCCCAGAACGTCCACGCGGACGTCGTCTCGAGCGGCGTCGCCTCGGGCGGCGGCTCGAAGCGCGCCATCGTGGTGCGAGACGCGCCGTGGGTTGCTGACATGCCTACTGATTCGGATGATTCAAACTCCGGCTTGCGCCCGGCACCGGCATGGTGTGATCCAGGTCGCTCGGCGACCTCGCCGCCCCGCGAGCGGAGTTCACTAGAACCGGCCGAACGACTGGGCTCTCGTGAAACGGGTGCTCGACGCGCAAGATCCGGCGAAAACGTACGCGGCCGTTCTCGATGCGCTGCCGGCCGTCGCTTGGCTCGCCGCACCCGACGGCCGGGTGACGTACGTGTCGGCGGAGTGGGAGCGCTTTACGGGCGCGGACGCGCGGTCGATCCGTGAGGACGGCTACGCGCAATTCATCCATCCGGACGATCTCGCACTCGTCGTGGAGACGTGGGACGCGGCGCGGGCCGCCGGCACGCCGTACAGCGATCAATTCCGCTTTCGCTTCGGCGACTCGGCGTATCGCTGGGTGCTCAGTCAAGCGAACCCGATGGTGGAAGACGGCGCGATCGTCGGCTGGTTCGGCACCGTCTCGGACGTTCACGATCTCCACCTGACCCAAGAGCGGCTGAAGCGAGCGCTCGCGGATGCGGCGACCGATGCCGAGGTTTCGGCCGCACGCGCGCGCTTCGTCGAACGGCTCATGGACGCGTCCGACGATTGCATCAAGGTCCTCGATCTCGACGCGCATCTCGTGTCGATGAGCGCGAACGGCCAGCGCGCGCTCGCAATCATGGACTTTCTCTCCGTCGCGGGCGCGGATTGGCTCACGTTCTGGAACGGCGACGATCGCGTCGCGGCGACGGAAGCCGTCGCCGCCGCGCGCGCGGGCGGCCGCGGACGTTTCACCGGACTCTTCGCCGTCGAAGGCCGCGAGAAGTGGTGGGACGTGACGGTAACGCCGATCGTCGCGGAAGACGGGAAGCCGGAACAGTTGCTGGCCGTCTCGCGCGACGTCACGGACCGCATCCTCGCCACGCGCGCGATCGCGAGCAGCGAGGAACGCTATCGCCTGATCGGCGAGTCGCTGCCGGGCGTGACGTGGACGGCGACGCCGGACGGCATGCTCGACCACATCGTCGGATCCGAGAGTTCGAATCGCCTGCCCGTCGACGAGCGTCTCGGAGATGCGTGGCTGCGCACCGTTCATCCGCACGACCTCGAGATGGTCCGCTCGCGTTGGAACGCGTCGCTCGCGAGCGGCGAACCGTACGAAGTCATCTTTCGCGTCCGCACGATCGGCGGGACGTTCCGCTGGCAACTCGCGCGCGCGCTCGCACAGCGAGCGCAGGACGGAACGATCGTGCGTTGGATCGGCGTGAACGTCGACGTCGACGATCAACGCCGGGCCGACGAGGCGCGCGAGCAATTCGTGCGGCTCGCCGAAATGAGCGAAGATTTCATCGGCATCGCCGATGCGTCCGGCAACGCGACGTACGTCAACGCGGCGGGACGCAGCATGCTCGGCGCATCCGAACCGAACGACGGCGCGCGCATCAATCTCGTCGATCATCTAACGCCCGAAACGCGTGCCGACACGATCGCGTCGATTCAGGCGGGACTCGCCCGCGACGGCCGCTGGGCGGGCGAAGTCCGCGCTCGGCACGCCTCGGGCGAACGCATTCCGATCTGGTACAGCACGTTCGCGCTCTTCGACGACGCCGGCGACGAAACGGGCGTCGCTTCGGTCGCGCGCGATCTACGCGGACGCTATCGCATCGAAGCGGGTCTGCGCGCGCTCGCCGAGGCGGGCGCCGCCATGTACGGGTCGCTCGATTTCGACGGCACGATGCGCAACGTCGCCGATGCGGTCGCGCGGAGCTTCGCATCGTACGCGCTCGTCGATGCGCTCGGCGACGACGGGACGATCCGCAGCGTCGCGTCGTCGCACGGCGACCCGCGCATCGTCGAGATCCTCGGCCGCATCGCCGTCGCACGCAACGTCATGCCGGATCATCCGGTCGCGCTCGCGCTGAAAACCGGCCGATCGACGCTCGTACCCGAAGTGCCCGCGAACTGGATGGACTTGAACGGTGCGCGCGCGGCCGTCGGCGACGACGTACTCGCGCTCGACATCCACTCCTACATCGTCGTACCGATCCGCTCGTCGCAGGACGGGCGCATCTTCGGTGCGCTCAGTTGCGCGATGAACGGCGACGATCCGCGCGGACGTTACTCAGCGGACGACCTGCGGTTCGCGGAAGAGATCGCGGTGCGCGCGGCACTCGCGTTCGATCACGCGCGCGCTTACGAACGCGAGCGTCGCATCGCCGTCACGCTGCAGGAAGCATCGCTCCCGGCCCGCTTGCCCACGCTCGACCATCTCTACCTCTCCGCCGACTATCGGCCGGGAAACAGCGAGGCGACGATCGGCGGCGACTGGTACGACGCATTCGCGCTCGAAGACGGTCGCGTGGTCATCACGATCGGCGACGTGCTCGGCAACGGGCTCGGCGCCGCCGTCACGATGGGCAAGGTCCGGCAAGCGATGCAGTCGGTCGGCCTCGTGCTTCCCGATCCGAACACGATGCTCGCGGCGGCCGATCGCACCGTACGCGCGCACTCGGACGAGATGTACGCGACGGCCCTCGCCGGCATTTTCGATCCGGCGCGCCACGAGTTTACCTTCGCCTCCGCCGGCCACCCCGGCCCCGCGCTGCGACTCCCGGACGGATCGATCGAAGAGTTCACGGCCCCCGGCATCATGCTCGGACTACGAAGCGTGCAGCCGACGCGAACGGTCACGATCGCCGCACCGCCCGGCTCCTCGCTCGTCTTCTTCACCGACGGCCTCGTCGAAGCCACGCGAGACATCGACGCGGGCCATGCGCGCGTACACGCGGCGATGGCGGATCTCGCCGTTGCAGCCGATGCGGAGCCGGCGCGGGCCCTCGTCGAGCACGTCCTCGGCGGGAAGCCCGCAACGGACGACATCGCGGTACTGGTTGCCGAAATCGGCCCGAGCGCACGCTTCGACGAGCGCTTGCGCACGGCGGCCCAGCTCGAACGGGATCGCGCCTGACGGGAATCGCGCGACCGCCCGCCGCACGGTTCGCGCATGGCCGCAAAACGTAAGATCCACCCGCCGAAGCCGCGGCTCGACCTGCCCTGGTCCGAGCTCACGAAGGCGCAGCAGAACAAACTCTACACGAAAGCGCTGCACGCCTACACGATCGGCGAGGGTCCGAACCCGAGCACGAGCGGCGAATTCTCCCGCAAGCAGGCTGCGGCCGAAACGAAGGCCTAGCCCGCTCACGATTCCGTTCGAGCGGGCCGAACAATAGTGTAAGCCATGTCTTCACGATCGCACGATGTCTCGCGCGCCGAGGGGCTCGCGACACAGTCCAAACGCTGGACGTTCTCTTCAGACGATGCGGTCTCGGCGCAAGGCATGCAGCGCGGCGTCGCCGAGTGCCTCGAGCATCTCGGCGCCACGCCGGAAGACACGATGACGGCGCAAGTCATCCTGAGCGAGCTGATCGGGAACATCGTGCGCCACGCCCCCGGCTCCGTCGTCGTGATCCTCGAGGCGACCGACAACCGGCCGGTCGTGCACGTCCTCGACCGCGGCCGCGGTTTTCGATTCCGTCCGCAGCTGCCGGTCGATCCGTTCGCGGAGTCGGGTCGCGGCTTGTTCCTCGTCGACTCGCTCGCGAGCGAGTTCACGGTCTCGCGACGCAAGGGCGGCGGCACGCATGCCGTCGCCGTCTTGCATCCGATCGGAACCGCCCGCATAGAGACGATCGCTTCCTAACGGCGCCTCCGGCGCGGGCTTCAGTCGCTGCGTCTCGCGGCTGAAGTCACCACCGTCGGATCCGTGCTCGGGCGAGGATTGAAATCGCTCGGGATCGGATTGTGCGCGCTGCGCCGTGCGTCGTCCGGAATGATGCCGAGCGCGTCGCAACCCTTGTTGTCGAGCGGCGGAATCGTCTGCACGATTTTGTCGGGAATGGAGGCGTACCCCGCCGGCAACGGCGAGACTTCTCCGGAGAGGCGACCCACGTCGAACGCCGACATCAGATCGCTGTTGAACGGATTGCCGTCGTCGTCCGGACCGAGATTCGGTTGGCCGAACATTTTCATTCCGGCTTTTCGCGCCTTGGCTTCGTCCGGAAGATCGGCGAGGAACGGTAAGCCGTACAATTCGTCGATGAAGCGGATCAGCGAGTTGTGATCGCCGCTCTCGTGCGACACCGCGTGCGCGTTCGCATACGGCGAGATGACGATGAGCGGGATCCGCGGGCCGTGCACGAGCGGCAGACCCGCCGGCGAGTATTCCTGGATGAGCGGCGGCACGTGATCGTAATCGCCTTCCGATTCGTCGTACGTGATGAAGATCGCGCTGTTCTTCCAATACGGGCTCTTCACGATCGTGTTGACTTCGCGAGCGACCAGCGCCTCACTGATGTGTGCGTCGGAGTAGCCCGGATGGTCGTCTTCGCCGACGAAGTTCGCCTGTACCGCGGGATCGGGATCGGCCGGTTTGAGACCCGCGATGTTCTGGTATCCGCCGCGGATGTAGAACACGCCGCCGCGCGGAGGAAGCACGTCGTGCTGCATCAACAGGAAAAAGTCGTTGAGCCCGAAGAGGTGCGTCTGTTCGAGCCGGTTGTCGGACACGTAGCCGAAATACTGCGGGCCGTTGTGATGCCCGATATAACTCGAGTGGAGCTTCGCGCCGGGAGCGTCGGTCGGTTCGCGATCGTAGCCCTCCTGGAACCAGCCCCACGGCACCGCCTTGGATTTCATCGCCGCGATCGCCGGAATGTCGTTCCGCACGTCGCCGAGATCGGACGCCGACATCTTGTCGAATCCGGTCACCTTACGGATATCTTCTCCGTTGAACGTGAGCGGCAAGCTCGCGTAGGTTTGGTTGAGCTGATACGACGCGGGGTTATCGCCCGGATTGATCGGCGACCTGTTCGTCCTGCCCGGATCGGCGGCGGAGCCCCAGAACGGATCGTTGTCGCTCACGACGGGCTCGCCCTGACCGAGCGCGGCGAGAATCGGATTGCTCGTCGATTGGTTCGGATGCTCGACCCACTGCGTCTCACCCGTTTGACCCGCGATCATGTCGATCGCGTTCGGCGTCGACGGACCGATCGTATGCTGGAAATAGTTGTCGAACAACGTGAAGCGGCTCGCGTAATTCCAGAGGTACGGGATCGTATCGCAGTCCTCGTACGCCATCGTGAGCTCGCCGTACTGCTTCGCCTTCAGCGTCGGGTTGCTGCCGGCGACCGTGTACTTCATCTCCTCGATCGATGCGAAATCGTCCATGTGCGGGTATCCGCCGCGCACGTCCATCTTCGCACCCATGCGCGCGAAGCTATGATCGACGTCGTCGGTATCCGCCGCGTACTCCTTCGGTCCGATGCGGAACGGCGCGATCGTCTGCGCCTTGCCGTCGGTGCCGAGAATCTGCTGGTAGTAACCCGGCGTCTGCGACGGCGCTTGCGAGAACAGATTGCGGGCGCCCGGAAACGATCCGAAGTACGAATCGAACGAACGGTTCTCTTGGAAGATGACGAAGACGTATTTGACGCGCTTCCGGAGCAATGCGAGCGCGCGATCGCGCGGCAGGCGGTTCACGTTCGCGGGATTCGAGACGAACGGCGCGATCGACGCGTCGGCCGCCGGTTGCACGGTAACGAGCGGCGTCCCGGCGGCGACGGCCGGGGTGACGACGCTCGAAGCGAGTCCGGCGACGAGTGCGAGCGTGCACGTTCCTCGAAGCGATGACACGATGTTCATGAAATCCTCGAAGCATGATGAGGGCTCACGCATCTGGGCGTGAGATGGACGCGCGCTTCTTTCCGCCGCACGTCTTTCCCGGCGCACTCCCAGCTTCGCAATCGAAATTTAGGAATGTAATAATCTTGCCTTCACGCTCGTTAACGTCGCCGCACGACGGACGTTCGGCGCCTTAAAGCGGCGTTAACGAGACTGTGGTACCAAAGGTCGGAATGAATCGAACGAGACGCGCCGCACGATGCGGCTTTTTCTTCGCGTTTGCATTCGCACTCGCGGCGCGTCAGGCGAACGGTGCGGAAGCGGACGTGCTGGCGCGCGTCCGCGCGCAAGGCGTCGTGCGTTGCGCGACGATCGTGCGCCCGGGCGTCGCGGTACCGACCGTCGACGGAGCGCATTGGTACGGCATCGCTCCGGACGTGTGTCGCGCCGTCGCGGCTGCGGTACTCGGCGATCCGACGCGCGTGAAGTTGCGGCCGTATCTCGAGAACGAAGCTGGCGCCGTCGGCGCGGCCGCGGACGACGACATCGTCTTCCTGAGCGGCAACGAATCGATCGCCACGCTCGCGCGCGATCGCGCCACGTTGCAACTCGGACCCGCCGTGATGCACGACGCGCTCGCGTTACTCGTTCCCGCATCGTCCGCGGCGGCGCGCATCGCGGATCTCGCGGGGAAGAAAGTGTGCGTCGAACCCGGCACGCCCGCAGATCGCGCGCTCGTGCGCGCGTTCGCACGCCGCGGAATCGCACTGCGGGAGCATCCGTTTCAGGAGTCCGACGAGATGCGCCAAGCGTACGGGACCGGAAACTGCGACGCGCTCGCCGGCCCGCTCACGACGCTCGCGAACGTCCGAAGCGATCCGAGCGAAGGTCGTCCCGCCGACCGCATCCTCACGGAGCTTCTCGCCGACGATCCGATCTTCGCGGCGACCGGCGGCGACGCGCGGTGGTCGCGCATCGTCTGGTGGGCGTTCAGCGTGCTCGTCGATGCCGAAGAGGCCGGCGTCACGGGCGGCGATGCGGCACGCGCCGCGGCGATCCCGGGCGTACCGCCGCTCGCCGGGCGGCAACTCGGGCTCGCGCCGGGCTGGGCGCGCGACGCGCTCGCGGCCGGCGGCAACTACGGCGAGCTCTTCGAACGCGACCTCGGCGCGGCGTCGCGCTTGAAGTTGACGCGCGGCGACAACGCGCTCTGGTCGAGCGGCGGTTCGATCTTCGGCTTGCACGTCGAATAGGCGCGGAGGGCGCCGCGACGGCGCTGCGAAGACCGTTCGCGTGACGGCCGAACGCGTACGCTACGATCCCGCGGAACTACACGCGTTCGTCGCGCGCGCGCTCATCGCGGTCGACGTCGACGCGACGAATGCGAATCTCGTCGCGACCGTGCTCGGCGCATCCGATCTGCGCGGCATCGAGTCGCACGGCGTCGCGCGCCTCGAGACGTTCTACGTCGACCGGATCCGTGACGGTTTCGTCGATCCGCGCGCGCGCGAGAAAACCGTGCGCGAGACGGCCACGTCGCTCGCCGTCGATGCGTGCAACGCGCTCGGCCACCCGGTCGGCCACCGGACGATGCTGCGAACGATCGAGAAGGCGGCGGAGAGCGGTTGCGCGGTCGCGACGGTCGCGCACTCGAATCACTACGGCATCGCCGGCTACTACGCGATGCTCGCGCTCGAGCGCGACATGATCGGCATCTCGTCGACGAACGCGGGCCGCCTCGCGGCGCCGACCGGCGGCCGCGATCTGATGCTCGGCACGAATCCGTTCGCATATGCGATCCCGGCGGAGGCGGGCGACGCGTTCGTCCTCGACATGGCGACGACGACCGTCGCGCTCGGAAAACTCGAGATCGCGCGTCGCCTCGGCAAGCCGCTCGAGCCGGGCTGGGCGATCGATGCGAACGGTGCGATGACGCTCGATCCGGCGGCGGGCATGCTCGGCGCGTTGCTGCCGCTCGGCGGCTACGGAACGGAAAACGGCGGCCACAAAGGCTTCGGCCTCGGCTTGCTCGCCGACATGTTGTGCGCGGTGCTCGGCGGCGGCGTGATGGTGCCGGACATGCCGCCCTCGACGCACGTCCTCGACCCCGCGATCACGAGCCACTTCTTCGCGGCGATCCGCATCGACGCGTTCCGCGACGTCGCCGCGTTCAAAGCGGACCTCTCGCGACTCCTCGGCGAGATGCGCGCGAGCGCGCCGTCGCCCGGCAACGCGCGCGTCTACGTCGCGGGGGATCTCGAGGCGGAGCGCGAGCGGGAGCACCGCCGCGGCGGCGTCGGGCTCGATCCCGTCGTCGCGGCGAGTCTCGAGCGCGTCGCGGAAAAGACGAACGTGCGGCCGCCGCGGCCGATCGCCGCGTCATGACGGCCGCAGCGAAACGCGCGCTCGAACGCGTGCGCCGGATCGCGCTCGCGTTTCCCGAGGTGACGGAGAGGCCGAGTCACGGCATGCCGACGTTCTTCGTTGCGGACAAGAAGACGTTCGCGAACTTCGCCGACCACCACCACGGCGTCGATCAGACCGCGCTCTGGTTCGCGGCGCCGCCCGGCGCGCAGGAAGCGCTCGTCGCGACGGGCCGGTATTTCCGGCCGCCCTACGTCGGTTTCCGCGGCTGGGTCGGCGTGGCGTTCGACGAGAAAACCGATTGGGCCGAGCTCGCGGACCTGCTCCGCGACGCGTACGTCCACGTCGCGCCGCGCAAGCTCGCCGCGCTGCTCGAGGGCTAGGGACGCTCCGGGATCAGGACGCGGCCGCGAGGGCCGGCGGCGGCCCGTCGTATTTCCGGACGTTGCGGACCGTCAGATAACGACCGGTATCCGTGCTGCGCTTGAGGACGAATTCGCCTTCGCGCGTCTTGCCGAACCAGCGCGAGCCGGGCTCGTGATAGACGCCGGTTTTCGTGTTCACCCACACGACCGCTCCGTTCGGGTCCACGGCATGATCCGCCGACAGACCGTGGAGCACGGGCACGGGGAGCGCCCCGAGGCCGTCGGACATCGCCGGCACCGAGAGCGGCATCAGCAGATGCGTCGGGATCTGCGCGCGCCGGTCGACGATCGCTTCCGCGTCGGCCCGCTTCTTCGCGGACCGGCCGAAGATGACGAAGCCGAGGATCGCCGTCATGAAGACCGCGCGTAAGACGCTTTCAGAATCGAACTGTGCCATGTCGATCGCCGGCTTCATGCCCGCGAGCTCGAAGGGCGACGCGACGGAACCGCCCTGGGTCGACGCGATCTGCTGCGTGCCGGCGGCCGCAGGGGCCGGCGTCGTCGCGCCGAGCGACATCGTCAGGACCAGAAAGCCGAAAAGCGCCGAAAACACGAAGCGCGACATGATTCCCTCGAGGACGACGTCACGAGAGGGGTGACGTATATGGCCTATCGGCAGCGCCGCTCGGCGGAATTAGCGACCCCGCGCACTTGCGCGGCCGCGCGCTCAGCGTTCGGAGACGTATCCGAAGGGCAGGCCGCCGATCTCGGGCACGCTCGCGATCGTGCGAAAGCCCGGCCGGCGCAGCGGCGTGTCGGTGGCGAGAAGCGTGCCCGGCAGATAGCAGCGCGGATCGTTCAGATCACCGATCTCCGCGATCGGGACGTCCGAAAGATAGTAGCGCTCGTACGTCACGGTGCCGTACCACGCCGGCCGGATCGAGAAGCAGAGCCGGCGATTCTCGCGCGCGTGCTCGCGGATCACGCCGAAGAGATCGTGCGTGCCCGAATCCCACATGTTCGGCGCGATGTAATCGAACTTCGTGAAGTAGAATTGCGCGAAGAGCGCGACCGACAGCGCGACGTTCGCGAGACAGACGACGCGCAGCACCCTGCGCGGCTCGGGAAAGCGCGCGACCGCTTCGAAGAGCGCGGCGACGCCGAGCGCGGCGAGGATGCAGAACACGGGCGTTCCGGCGAGCGTCCGCGGCGCGTTCGGCACGCCCTCGTTCGTGAGCGATCCGCCGAGGGGATAGATCGCGACCCACCACACGAGCCACGGTAGCGTCCACGCCGCGCGCAGATATCGTCGCGCCGTCACGAGGCCGAGCACCGCGAGCGGGATCGTCCACCAGTAGAAGGCGCCGAAGCCGTTGAGATAACGCCACGTCGAGCCGGAGACGGGATCGCCCGTCGTCACGAGATACGACCAGCGGAAATGCGCGAAATAATTCGTGAAGAACTGAACGATCGTATCGGGCCGCACGCCGTTGCCGAACGTCGCGATGCGCTGCGTCCGCGCGTACGTGTCCTGATTCGCGAACCACATCCAGAGTGCGGGCCACGCGAGCACGAGCCCGAGCGCGGCGGCCGCCGCCGCGCGCAGCGCGATGCCGCGCGAGCGCAGCCTTCCGGCGTTGAGCACCACGATCGGCAGTGCGAGCGCCGCGGCGTAGAACCAGCCGGCCATGTACGTGTAGCAGGTCAGCGCGAGAAACGTCGCGCCGAGTGCGAGGTCCCTCCCCGAGACGATCGCGCGTGCGCGCGCGACGTCGCCGGCCCGCACGAACGCGCGTACGAGAAAGTACGCGCCGGCGAGCAGGAACGGCAGTTCGCAATCGGGCTCCCACGCGAGCCGCGAGAAGTGGACGAAGATCGGCGCCGTGGCCATGACGATCGCCGCCGGCAGCGCGACGTCGCGGCGCCGCGTGAGCTCGAACGCGAGCGCATACATCAGTCCGATCGCGATCGTCCCGAAGAGCACGGCGGGCAGCCGCAGCCCGAAGGCGCCGTTGCCGAAGACGAGACTCGAACACCACTCGGCGAGCGCGTACAGCGGCGGGTTGCGCGTGAAGGCGGACGCGAAGAACGGCAACAGCGTTCCGTCGACGTCGTGACCGGTCGTCGCGATGCTGTGGATCGAGTTATACAGGTCGAGCTCGTCGACGATCAGCTCGGGCGGCGTGCGCGTGATGTCGTAGATGCGCAGCGCGAAACCGGCGAGCACGACGCAGGCGAGCGGAAGCGCCCGGATCGGCCACGCCGGAAAGACCCACCTACGCACGGCCATCACACCACGTATCGGCGGCAAGCGCCCGGGGCTTACGAGGTTATGGGAGCAGCCCCGCCTTGCGCGCGTGCTCGCGGGCTCGGGCGAGGGTCGGCCCGAAACCGGCGCGCGACACGACCGGCGCGCTCTTGCCGCTCATGCTCCGAAACAGTTCGCGGCGTTCCGCGATCACGTCGTCCGGCAGCCGGAATTGGTCTCTCTTGTCGTTCTTGTCGTCCATCATCGTCGCTCCGCCTCATTCTGCCCGGAAGCGCGAAGTTCGTCAATGCGTGTCGCCACGAACGCCTCGCACGCCGCGAGCAGCGCGGCCGCGGCTTCGGCGACGAGCACCGCCTGATCCGTGAACGTCGTCGCATCGGCCTTGTCCATCGAGAGGACGCCGAGTTTGACGCCGTCGACCGTGATCGGCGTGACGAGGACGGCGCGATACACCTTCTCGCGGGCGATCGAAACGAAGCTCGCGAGGCTCGCGGCATCCGCCGCATTCAGGGTGCCCTGCTCGCGAAAACACTGGCCGATCATCCCTTGCTCGAAGCCGAGCGATGCGCCGGTCGTCTCGTCGTCCGTGATCTCGTTGCTGAATTCGAACTCGAGCTCGTCGCTCTCGTTGCGCAGCCAGACGGCCATCCGCACGGGGCTCCGGTCGCTCTCGGCGACGAACTCCTTGCTCTCGCCCAACCGGTCGCGAAAGAAACAACGCTCGATCTGCAACACCTCGGAGACCGACGGCGCGTTCGCGACGTTCGCATAGAGCGTCCCGATCGTGCTGGCCCAGCGCTCGAGCAGGTGCGCGATGCTGCTGACGCTCTTCTCGTAGCCCGAGACCGCGAGCTTGCCTTCGTCGATCACGATCTCGTTGTCGCCGAAGATCTTCAGGCTGCGGATGCGCGGCAAGATCGCGGCGATGCCGACGATCGCGATGCAGCCGAGCGTGATCGTGTCGACGACGGGAAAATCTTCGTCGGCCTTGCGGACGATCGGAAACATGTGGAAGCCGAGGACGGCGGCGCCGAGAACACCGAGCACGATCTGCGCGACGAGCGTCGCCGAGGGTCGCCCCGCACCGGCGTCACGCGTGAAGATCGGCGTGACGGCGAGCATCGCGACCCCGAACGCCGCGAGAAACCACAGGCCGTCCGCGACGGCGTTCACGGCCGGCTCGCGAGCACGCTCGCCGTCGCCGCGATCGCGGCGCCGACGAGCCATGCGACGTACGCGCCGACGTCGCCGTCGTGGACGCGCGCGAGAACGAGCATCGCCGCGTTGCGGCCCGCGAAGACGCGGAACCGCCGCACGGGCCGGGCGCGCGCGATGCAGAGATACGCGACGACGGCCGCACTCAGCGTCGCGAGCCACGCGAGCGGCAGGCCGCCCGGCGCGATGCCCGGTGCTCTCGTGACGACGGCAGCCCCGAGCGAGATCGCGCGATAGCGTTCCACGTCGAGCAGATCGTTCGCCGCGCGTTCCACGAACGCCGGCACGGCCGGCGCCGCGGCGAGCAGCGGTATCGCGACGAACGCGAACGCCGGCACGAGCATGAACCACGGGACGTTTCCGCGCTTCGAGCGCACGCGATCGAGCACGAACACGGTGGAGAACGCGCGCGCGCACGCGCCGCCCGTCGCGCCGGCGACGAGAACGAACGACGCGAGCACGAGGAGCGCGTGCGCGCCGGAACCGCCCGCGACGATCGCGCGGGCCGACGGCCAGACGCCCGCGACCTCGCACGTGCCGAGCGCGAAGATCGTTCCCGTGAGATAGAAGCGCCGGCCGGCACCGGCCGACGCGAACAGATCGACGTTGCGTTTCATCACCGACCGCACGACGGCGACCGCCATGAACAACCCCGCGACGGCGAACGCGTAGCCGCCGAGATAGAGCGCGGCGCCGGCGAACGCGGGCGCGGTGAACGCCGAGAGCGAGATCGCGGCGACGCCGGCGTGGGCGACGGTCGCGAATGCGAGCATGCGTTTGAGCGCGAGCTGCCGGAGACACATCAGCGAACCGACGACGGCCGATACCACACCCGCCGCGCACAGCACGAATGCGGGTCCGGCAGCCGGCGGCAGCACGGTCGAGAACGCGATGAGATAGAGGCGCACGAAACCGAACAGCGCGAGCGGCACCATCGCGCCCGACAGCACGACGCAGAGCGGCGTCGGCGCGTTCGCGTGCACCTCGTCGAACCAGAAGTGCAGCGGTGCGAGCGCGCCGCGCGCGAACAAGCCGGCCGCGATCGCGGCGAACGCGAACGCAACGAGCGGCGCGGACGCGTGCTGCGCCGGCAAGGATCGGCCGATCGCCGCGAGATTCAGTTCCCCCGTGCTGCCTTCGAGCACGATGATGCCGCCGAGCACGAAGAGCCCCGCGACGCTGTTCACGAGCGCGAATTGCAAGGACCCTTCGTACGCACTCTTGCGCTCGACGCGATACGCGGAGATCGCGTACGCCGCGACGCTGAAGACCTCGTAGAACACGAAGAGATCGAACGCGTCGGCCGCATACGCGAACGCGACCATCGCTCCGAGCATCGCGAGCAGCAGCACGTAGAAGATCGCCCCGACGTCGTCGAAATATTGGCGCGAGAACACGATCGCGCCGGTTACGACGAACGCGACGCAGGCGGCGACCGCGGCGCCGGCCGGATCGACGACGAACGCGATGCCGAGGCCGACCGTGTTGCCCGGATGCCAGCCCCCGAACCACAGCACGCTCGCGCCGTGCGCGGCGACGCTCGCGAGGATGACGCAGCAGAGCGCGAGCGTCGCGAGGCCCGTGAGCGTCGCGGCGATCTCGACGGCGATCTTCGAGACGCGCGCGAAGATCGCGACGAGCAATGCGGCGCCGACGAGCGGAACGCAGACGGCGATCGGCGCGAGCTCGTTCACATGCCCGACCCCGTCATTCGCCCGACTCCGACCGTTGCCGCGCCGGCTCGCTCGAGCCGCCGCTCTCGTGCACGCGCAAGGCGAGCGCGAGCAGAAGCGCCGTCGTCGCGGCGCTGACGACGACGTCGGTCAGCGCGAGCGCTTGTGCGACCGGGTCGACGCCGAGCACGCGCGATGCGGGAGCGGAGAGAAAGATCGGCGGCCCCGCACCGTTCCGAAACCCGATCGAGAGCAGCAAGATGTACGTCGACGATTGCGCGACGGAGACGCAGAGGATCTGATACACGAGCGTCCGGCTCGCGATCGTACCGTAGATCCCGAGCGCGAACACGGCGGCGGCGACGGCATACGGGACGATCGTCATCGCGAGGCGCGCGTCTCTTTGAGAAACTCGACGAAGAGCACGACGAAGCCGCCCGAGATCGCCATTCCGACGAAACCGTTGAGCGCGTCGATCGTGCCGGCGGAGAACAGCGCGCCCGCTTTCCCGAGCGGGAGCACGTTCTGCATGAACGTTCCGCCGGCGAGCAGCGCGCCCGCTCCGAGCGCGACGTATCCGAGGGCACCGAGCGTTTCGAAGCCTTCGACGGGCGTCTTCGGGAAGACGCGTACGAAGCGGCGATAGCCGCCGCCGAGCCACGCGGCGAGCGCGCCCGTCGCGATCGCGACGCCTCCCTGGAACCCGCCGCCCGGCGTCAGTTGTCCGTGCAGCACGACGTAGAATCCGTAGAGGATGCACGCCGGAACGAACGCGAGCGCGAACGCGCGGATGACGGGATCGGGCGCGACCGATGCGCGGCCGTCGGCGGGCGGCCGCGGCGCATCCGAAATCTCGCCGCGCCGCTCGGCGAGCAGCAGCGAGAAGCCGCCGATCGCGACGAGGAAGATGTACTCCTCGCCGAGCGTATCGAAGCCGCGATAGTCGAAGTTCACGAACGCGTCGAGATTCGTCGCCTGACGCGCGCGTACGGCCTCGATCGCTCGACGTTGCTCGTACGGTCCGCGCGACTCGCCGAAGTGCGGCAAACCGGCGAACGCGACGCACGCGAGCGCGCAGAGCGCGACCGCGAGCACGGCGCCGGCGATGCGCCGGCCGTTGCCGGCGGACGCGCTCATTTCGAGACCATGCGCGAGAGAACGGTCAGGACGACGAGCGGCACCGCGGCCGACCCGACGGCGATCTCGGAGAGCGCGACGTCCGGCGCCTGCAAGACGAGAAAGAGCAGCGCGAGCGCGAGCCCGTACGCCGAGAACACGAACGCGACCTTACGCGGGTCGGGCGTGAAGACGACGGCCGCCGCGCCGCCGAGCACGAGCGCGAACGCGAGGAGCTGCAGGATCACTGCGCGACCGGCGTTTCGAGCGGAACGACGTCGCCGCGCGCGCGCATCGCGAGTGCGCGCAGCGTCGCGTAGCTCGCGATCGGGCCCGTGACGAGCATGACGAGCGCGATCGACGCCGACTTGAGGCCCGCGACCGACGTGAAGCCCTCTTCGACGACGATCGCGATGCAGATCAAGATCGGCACGAGCGTCGTGACCGGCCCGACGTAGTGCAGTTTGTTGACCGGGTCGCGCATCGTGACGAGCCCGAGCGCGGAAAGCGCGAGCAACACGCATGCGAGCGCGAGGATCGCGGCGACGGCCACTAGAGCCACCGCGCGTAGAAGCGCGCGTAGACGATGCTCGCGGGAAACGACAGCAGCGCGAGCGCGAGCGCGACGTCGAACGCGGAAGCGTTGCCAAAGCTCTGCGCGATCAGGAGCAACGCGACGATGGCCGCGGTGCTCGCGAATTGCAAGGAGACGAGCCGCGCCTCGATCGAGCCGCGCGCGGTTTGCAGCACGGCGACCGCGAGCACGAGCGTCGCGAAGATCGCGGCCGCCGTCCACGCGCTCAAAACGGATACCGCGCATCGTGCGATCCGGGCTCCTGCCGCTTGTACATCTGGTGCAGGTAGAGCCGTCCGCGCGCGGCGTCGACGGCGAGCGGGATCGCGTTCGGCGAGATCGACGAGCCGAGCACGACGATCGCGCGGCGGCCGTAGCGTTCGTCGCGCGCTTCCGGTTCGTACCGCAGTTCGACCCAGCGGCTCGGTTCCGGCCGGCGCAACACGATCGTGCGCCACAGGACGACGCCGAGCAGATACCACGTCTCCACGACGAGCGCGGCGGGCGTGCGGAGCACCAGGTTCGCGAACCCGCGCGGCGGCGGCGACGGGACCTCGGCGATCGAACGCTCGAGCCGCACCACGAACGCCGCGATCGCGACGGCGCAACCCACCGCGGCGACGGTCTCCTCGGCCGTGATCTGATCGACGTATGCGAAATACGCGATGAAGAGAAGCACGCACCAACCGAAGGCGCGCGTTGCCATTGCCAGCACTCGACCTCCCGGATGTTCGTCGTACGGGGCTTTCCCCGGCGAACGGGACATCGAATCCGCTCGAGCACGCCGGACGCGATGTGACGGTCGTCACCGGGAGACGCGCGCTGCCGAAGTCGATAGGTACGCGATGATCGAGCGCCGCTACGTCTGGCCGTTGTTCGCGTTTGCCGCGTGCGCCGCGAGCGCGTGCTCGGGCGGCGGCGGCACGTCGAATCCGGGCGCACCGCCCGCGACGAGCGTGCCTTCGAGCGTCGCGGCTTCGGCGTCGCCGTTGCCGTCGGCGACCGCGACGCACTCCGCCGCACCGATCGCATCGGCACTTCCGTCACCGTCCGCGTCCGCGTCGGCATCACCCGGCGCGCACCCGACCGCTTCGCCGTCCGCGGGCGCGAGCTCCGCGCCCACGGCGTCGGCCACGCCGACGGCACTCCCGACGGCGACGCCGAGCAGCGTACCGACGAACGGCCCCGCGCTCGCGATCGACGCGGGTTCGAAGCGCGTCGCGATCAGTCCCGACATCTACGGCGTAACGATCTTCTGGAGCGCGAACACGCCGGCCGATCTCGTGACGTTCGCGAAGGACATCGGCCTGCCGGCGAATCGCGACGGCGGCGACGCGACCACGCGTTACAATTGGAACGTCGACTCGACGAACGCGGGCAGCGATTTCTACTTCATGGCCGGCAACGGCCAGTCGAGCGTCACGCCGGGCGCCACGGTCGACGCGATCGTAAACGGGAACCGCGTCAACGGAACGAAATCGATCGTCACGGTTCCGATCATCGACTTCATCACGGCGTCCGCAACGCTGAATTGCAGCTATTCGAACCCGCCGTATTCCGGGCAGACGTCGTACAACCCGTACGAGCATCTCGCGAACGGCGCGACCTGCGGCAGCGGCAGCAACGCGTCGGGGTACGTCTCCGACACGAACCCGTCGGCGACCGACGTCGCGAACACGACGACGATCCAGGGCGATTGGGTGTCGCATTTCGTTGCGAAGTACGGCCAGGGCGCGCACGGCGGCGTTCCGATCTACGAGCTCGACAACGAGCCGAACGGTTGGATCGCCGTGCACCACGACGTGCGTCCGCAGAACATCGGCTATCACGAGCTCCTCAGTAAATCGATCGCGATGGCACGCGCGATCAAAGCGGCCGATCCGACGGCGCTCGTGCTCGGACCGGGCGACATCGCGCCCGCCGACGAGAACTGCAACGGCGGCGGCGCGGCCGGGACGTGCAACGGCGACGCCGCGGCGCAGAACGGCGGGACGCCGCTCGGACTCTACTATCTGCAGCAGTTCGCCGCGCAATCGCCGCGTCTGCTCGACTACTACTCGATGCACTATCCCGGCTCGTGCTGCTTCAGCACGAACGGAACGCTCGCCGACATGGTGACCGCGATCCAACGTCACAAGGGCTGGATCGCGTCCGCCTCGCCCGGCACGAAGCTCGCGTACGACGAGTGGAATCGCGGCACGGGCAACGGCTTCGCGAACGCGCTCGCGACCGCCGACGGGCTGGGCGTCATGGGCCAGCAGGGCGTGTCGCTCGCGAGCTTCTGGGGACTCGGCGACGCCACGTATCCGAGTGCGTACGCCTTTCTCATGATGCGCGATTACGACGGCAGCGGCAGCGCGTTCGGCGACACGTCCGTCTCGGCGACGAGCGCCGACGCATCGAAGCTCACGGTGTACGCCGCCCAGCGCTCCGCCGACTCAGCGCTGACGATCCTCGTCGTGAACTCGAGCTCGACCGCGTATACGAGCGCCGTGACGCTCGCGGGCATCACCGACACGCAGGCGGTGTCGACGTACGTCTATTCGGCGGCGAAGCCGAGCACGATCGTGCACGGCACGAGCATCGCCCACGGTGCGACGATCGCCGATACGTTCCCGGCGCAGTCGCTCACGATGCTCGTGGTGCCCTCCGGTTCGACCCCGCTCGCCGCCGGGCGCGCGCATCGGGCGAGGGTCAGTCCTCGCTGACCTCGCGCTCGATCCGCCGCTCCGGCACGAACCACACGAGCGCGACGAGGACGATCAGCGCGACCGACAGGTACGGCACGGCGAACGCGAGCGCGGTCGCGATCGCGTAGGCGAGCATCGAGCCCCGCGTCTTGCGATCGCCGCGCATGGCGCGCGCGAGCGACGCGTTCGCGGGAATCGCCACGAGCACGTTCACCAGCACGAAGAACGCAATCGCGGCCATCAGCAGCACGATCGCATAGCACACCGTCGGCAAGGCGGCGGCATGGCTCTCGCCTTCCCAACTCGTAACGAACGGGACGAGCGAAAGCCAGAAGAGCAGGTGGAGATTCGCCCACATCACGCGCCCGTCGATCCGGCCGACGGCCGCGAAGACGTGATGGTGGTTGTTCCAATAGATGCCGACGTTCGCGAAGCTGAGCACGTAGACGAGCAGCACGGGGAGGATCGGCCCGAGCGCGTGGAGATCCGTGCCTTGCGGCGGCTTGAGTTCGAGCACCATGATCGTGATGATCACGGCGATCACGCCGTCGCTGAACGCCTCGAGCCGCCCCTTGTCCATGAACGGTGGCTTCGTCTCCGCCGGGCGGACCGCTTCAAGGCGCCCGGCGGAGAAGAACGCGTGGCCGCCTGCTACGGCAGGCAGATCACGTTGAAGGTCACGGGGATCGCGAGCGTCTTACCGCCCGAGTCCTTGACGGTGATCGTCGCCGTCGCGCCGGACGCGGGAACGGACGTCGTTTCTTCGACCGCGGTAAAATCGGTCGCATCTTGTTTCGTGATCGTCACGAGCGACGTGTTGGAGTTCGTCGCCGTGAACGCGCCCGTGTAGCCGGCTTCCGACAGAGAGAACGCGACGTTCTGGAACGACGTACCGCATGCCGCCGTGGTCGGATCGGCATCGAGTTCGATCGGATCGACGCTCGACACGATCGCGCTCGACGACGTCGGCGTCGCGGTCGGACCCGGCGTCGGGGTTGCGGTCGCCTTCGGCGTCGCGGTTGCGATCGGCGTGGCCGTTGCGATCGGCGTCGCGGTCGCGACCGGCGTCGCGGTCGCCACCGGCGTCGCCGTCGCGATGGGGGTCGCGGTCGCCGTGCCGTGGGGCGTCAGGACGGCGGGGGAATTGTTGCAGCCGGCCACCGTCGCCGCGACGGCAACGCAAAATAGGGATCGCTTGAAATCCATTACCTTCTCCTCGGATCGGAACGTGCCCGGACGAGGCGGGCCTCACGATAACCATGCCACAATGCGCGCGCGCTGCGTATGGGGGGAAACCCTACCTTTCGGTCACGCTTTGCGAAGGAGCAGCACCTTGTAGGCGACGTGCTCGGCGAAACGCCGGCTGTCGAATTGTTCGAACTGCTTCACGTACAGGAACTCGGTCAACAGCGCCAGCTGCTTGCGAAACGCGAACGTCACGGCTTTCGTCACGAGCGGCGGGCAAAACGCGACGGCGAGATCGCGCACGAGTTCGATCGTCGGCAAGAAGATCTCCGTGTGGAATCGATGCCCGAGGTCGAGCGTGGGCAACGCGGCTTGCGTGATGTCGTCGCAAGACACGACGTCGAAACCGCTCTTGGCGGCGTTCTCGAGGAACCGGCTTTCGACCCAAACGGTGCCGTAATAGTTTGTCGGTCGCTTACGGAAATAGTCGGACACGAGAAGATGGCCACCCTCCGCCAAGAGTTCTCGCGCTTTCGGGAACGCGAGATGGCGGCTCAGATATTGGCAGCTCTCGGACATGACGATGAGGTCGAAGCGTTCGGATGTCGCGAACTCTTCGAACTTCGTGCTCACGAACGTGCCGCGGCCGCGCATCTTCCGACGAACGATCTTCGACAGGTACGTGTCGGGCGCGATCGCCGTGACGGCGTAGTCCGCGTCGATCAACCGTTCGCTGAGTTCGCCCGTGCCGCAGCCGGAATCGAGGATCGACCGGACCCCGGCCGGGATGCGCGCGATGAGAAAGCTCGTGTAGTCCTTCTGTGCCTCGCGAAGCCCCGCGAGCGTCGGTTCGTGGTGCTCTTGCCACATGCCGAAGTGCAGCGATTCGAGATGCAGCACGTCCGTGCAGAATCGCAGGATGAAGTCGCTCGCGGAGCCGTCTTTCGGTCGCGCGCGCACGATGCCGGCGATGCTCGAAGCAGCGCTCGCGAGCCGAGCCCGCGTACGTCCGACGATCGCCATGTCCATGGCCGCTTGCATGCCGAAGACACGCGAACGAATCCTGGTCTACGGACGGAGCGCGAGTGCCGTCGCGATCGCGCGTTCCTCCGTGAAGTGCGAGCCTTCGCTCTCGTATTGTCGCAGTAACGCGTCCCCGAGCGCCTCGGTGAGCCGCGTCCGTGCCGCATCCATCTGATTCTGTTCCACGGGTTCGAGCGTCGTTTCGAGTTCGACGAGGCGCATGTCGACGAACCCGAAAACGTGCGCGCTGCGCGCGAGGTCGTCGGCTCTTGCGGCGTCGTCCCCGGCCGGGCGCATCGCGGCGATCGTCGCGAGTTGGCGCAACGCGTGCGCGACGAAAACGGGCGACGGCAATTCGCGCGCCATCGCGAGCGATTCGCGCGCGCGCGCGTTCGCATCGTCGAACGCATCCGACGCGATCGAGAACGTCGCCATCTCGTGGAGGATCCACGCGATGCTGAGGCGCCGCTTGAGTTTTCGCAGAACGTCGAGAGCCTGTTCGGCCGAGCGGAGCGCCGCGGCGGTGTTGCCGGCTTGGAATTCGATGCCCGCGAGCGTGCCGACGGTCTGCGCCACGTTCGCGAGATCTTCGCGGTGCTCGAAATCGCGCAGCGATTCGGATAGCAACGAGCGTGCCCGTTCGAGATCGCCCGCCGCCGCGCGCGCGAGCGCGAGATCGCGCAGCGCCGCTCCCGTTCCGCGCGAGCCGAGCTTGCGATGCGCGGCGAGCGCCGTCTCGAGCAGTGACTCGCCTTCCTCGACGCGGCCGAGGTAGACGAGCGCGCGGCCGGCGAGGCGTTGCGCGTCGGCTTTCGCGCGCGTGTGCCCGCTCTCGTCGAAGTGCGGGATCGCACGCGACGCGTGCTTGTGCACCGCCACGAATTGATTGGAGGCGTTGTTGAGGAACGCTTGCGCGAGTTCGAGCCGTCCCGCGAGGCTCGACTCGACGCCGTCGTCACGACGCTCGTGCGCCGATGCGACCCAGCGCTGCGCCTCGCGCACGTTGAACACCATCGTGCGATGCAGCGTCGCCGCGAGCCGCAGACTCAGAGCCGGATCGCCGTCGCTCGAGAACGCCCACGTGACGGCCGCGCGCACGTTCTCGATCTCCGCTTCGACGCGCGCGAACCACGTCCGATGCACGGCGGTATCGTAGTCGTCCACGATCGATTCGGCGATCGCCGCGTACGCCTCGGCGTAGCGCGCGGCGACGGCCTCGCCTTCGCCGGCCTCGACCAGCTTCTCGGCGCCGTACTGACGCGTCGATTCCAGCAGCCGGTAGCGGATGTCTTCGTCGCCGTGTTCGGCGTTCACGAGCGATTTGTCGGCGAGCGATGCGACGATCGCGAAGATGTCGAGCTCGTCGAGCGTCTCGTCCGCACCGACGGCCGCGGGGGTGTCGATCGCGAAACTGCCGGCGAACACGGAGAGCATGCGGAAGACGCGCTGTTCGTCGGGCGTCAGGAGATCGTAGCTCCAATCGATCGCGGCACGCATCGTCTGCTGGCGGGGCAACGCCGTGCGGTCGCCGCCGGTCAGCACGCGAAAGCGTTCGTTCAATTTCTCCGCGAGCTGCTTCGGCGCGAGCACGCGCACGCGCGCCGCGGCGAGTTCGATCGCGAGCGGGATGCCGTCGAGCCGCCGAACGATCTCGGCGACGACGGCGACGATGTCGGCGGTGAACGCGAATCGCGCGTTCGCGGCGCGCGCCCGCGTGACGAACAGATCGACGGCGCCGTACTCGAGCGCGGCGTCCACGCCGAGCGCGACGGCGGCCTCCGCGCTCGGCATCGACAGCGACGGCAGACGAAACGTCGCCTCGCCCGCGACGTTGAGAAGCTCGCGGCTCGTCGCGATCAACTTGACGCCGTCGCACGCGCGCAAGATGCCGGCGGCGACCGTCGATGCCTCGCCGATCACGTGCTCGCAGTTGTCGAGGATCAGCAGCATCTTCTTCGGCTTCAGGAACGCGACGAGCGACTCGAGCATCGGCCGGCTGCCCGACTCTTGCAGTTCGAAGACGGCGCCGATCGTGTTCGCGAGCAGCGCCGGATCCTTCATCGGTGCGAGATCGACGAACCACACGCCGTCGGGATAGGCGTCGAGCATTTCGGCGCCGGCCTGCAACGCGACGCGCGTCTTGCCGAGACCGCCCGCGCCGATCACCGTCACGAGGGAGCATGCCTTCGTGAGGTCCTTGACCGCACGCACGTCGCAGTCGCGGCCGATCAGGCTCGTCAGTTGCTGCGGCAGATTGTTGTCGAGAATGCTGAGCGACTTGAGTTTCGGGAACTCGCTCTCGAGGCCGGGTGCGACGAGCCCGAAGACGTGTTCGGGCGCGGTCAGATCCTTGAGCCGGTGCTCGCCGAGATCCGCGAGCGACACGTCGCCCGGCAAACGCTCGCGGGCGAGTTGCGCGCTCGCGTGCGAGAGTAAGATCTGGCCCCCGTGACCGGTCGAGAGCAGGCGCGCGACGCGATTCAGCGCCTGACCGAAATAGTCGCCGTCGCGTTCGTCGGCGGTGCCCGTGTGCAACGCCATGCGTACGCGAAGGCCGTCGACGTGCTCGAAATCGGTCTCGGCGAGGCGGCGCTGCGACGCGATCGCGCTCTCGACTGCGGCGTCCGCCGTCTGGAAGACCGCGTAGAAGGCGTCGCCGACCGTCTTGAACACGACGCCGCCCGTGCTCGCGATCGCGTCGCGCATGATCTCGTCGTGTTCGCGGAGCGCGCGTTGCATCGCGACCGGGTCGCGCTCCCACCGAACCGTGCTGCCTTCGATATCCGTGAATAGGAAAGTAACGACGCCGGTAGGCAGTTCCCGGCGAGGTTCGAGGAAAGCGTTCGCCACGG
>CAJCIN010000246.1 GCA_903970385.1 Rhodospirillales bacterium
CCACGTCCCGCCCATCCGTTCCGCCCATCGCGGAATCGGCCGACACGCCAATCCTGACCGACGCCGAACCGGCCAAGTCGCCCACCTTCCTTCAGCGCCATCGCCGTCCGCTCCTCATCGTCGCGGGCGTGATCGCCGCGATCGCGTTCTACTTCGTGACGCGCCGAGAGTTCGGCGACGGCGCGACGACGACGAGCGGGCTCGTGCTCACGACGAACGGTATCTTCATCTGCGCGGTCGTCGGGTTGCTCATCACGGGCGCCATCACGTACATCACCGAGATCTACACGGGCACGCAGTTTCCGCCGGTCCGCAGCATCGCGGCCGCGTCCGTCACGGGCCACGCGACGAACATCATCTCCGGTCTCGCGGTGTCGATGCAAGCGACCGCGCTGCCCGCGCTCACGATCGTCGTCGGCATCCTGATCTCGTATTCTTTCGCGGGACTGTACGGCGTCGCGATCGCCGTCATGGCGATGCTCTCGATGGCCGGAATCATCGTCGCGATCGACTCGTTCGGGCCGATCACGGACAACGCGGGCGGCATCGCGGAAATGGCCGAGATGCCCGAAGCGGTTCGCAACGTGACCGACCCGCTCGACGCCGTCGGCAACACGACGAAGGCCGTCACCAAGGGCTACGCGATCGGCTCGGCCGGACTCGCGGCGGTCGTGCTGTTCGCGTCGTTCCTCCAAGAGCTTTCGGACAAGTGTCACTCGACCGTGGGCGCGTACTGCAACACGACCGATACGAATACGTTCAACGCGTTCTTCAACATCGGCGATCCGTACGTGCTGACGGGCTTGCTCGTCGGCGGGTTGTGTCCGTATCTCTTCGCATCGCTCTCTATGGAATCGGTCGGTCGCGCGGGCGGCGCGGTCGTCGAAGAAGTACGGCGGCAATTCCGCGAGATGCCCGGGATCATGGACGGCACGCAGAAGCCGGACTACGGCACGACGGTCGATATCGTGACGCGCGCCGCGCTCAAAGAGATGGTGCTGCCGGCGCTCATTCCGATCGGCGTGCCGATCGTGATCGTACTCCTCTCGTTCGTCTTGCCGAGCTTCGGCGGTGCGAAGATGATGGGCGGAGCGCTCGTCGGTACGATCGTCACGGGCCTCTTCCTCGCGCTCGCGATGACGAGCGGCGGCGGCGCGTGGGACAACGCCAAGAAGTACATCGAGGACGGAAACTACGGCGGCAAAGGATCGCTCGCGCACGCCGCCGCCGTCACGGGCGACACGGTCGGCGATCCGTACAAAGACACGGCCGGGCCCGCGATCAATCCGATGATCAAGGTGTTCAACATCGTCGCGTTGCTGCTCGTGGGGTTCCTCGTCCACTGACGCCGCGATACCGGTTCGCCGCGGGCGGGTAAGTGAGTGGTGCGGTCCGGATTCGGCCGCGCCACTTTTTTTGAGGTGATCCGCATGCATCAGAACGCGAACGTTCGCGGGGTCGCGGCCGTCTTCGGTAATCGAGAGAGCGCGCACGCCGCCCTCGAAGCGCTACGCGCCGCAAGCTTCGCCGAACCGTGGATGGCGACGACGCGCCCGGCCGAGGGCGAACGCTCGCAGAACGACGTGGCCGAATCGAGCGACGGGGTGCTCGGCACGATCGGCCGCTTCTTCACGGGCGAGGGCAATTCGCTGCGCCGGTCGCTCGAAGATCACGGCATCGATCCGGACGAAGCGACGCACATCGACGAAGCGCTCGCGCCGCACGAGGCCGTCGTCACGGTCTTCGTCGACGATGCCGACAGCGTATCGGGCGCGGAGCGGATCTTAGAAGGGGCCGGCGGCCGCCTCGCGAGTCGCACGGTCGCCCGCGCTTCGGGTGCGGCGACGGACGGCGCGCACAGCCTCGTCGTCGCCGACACGTCGTTCCATCCGCCGATGGTCGGCGAAGAAGTCTTCGTCGAACGCCGCCCGGTGCTCGCACAGCACGCGTTGCCGCTCGGCGACCTGCCCGCCGAGCGACAGGGCCTGAGCGACATGCTCTAGGCGCGTCGCACACGTATAACAAGAGCGGCCCGCTCGACGCGAGGCCGCTCTTTTCGTCTGCGCGTCGTTAGTGGCCGCCGCCCCCACCACCGCCGCCGGATCCGCTTCCGCTGCCGCCGCCGCTCGATCCGCTGCCGGAGCTGCTCGAGCCGCTGCTCGAACCTTGACCGCTCGTACTCGAACCCGGAGGTCCGGGCGCACCGGCGTTGGCATTGCTCGATCCGCTACCGGTCGTGCCCGTGCCGGCGGTCGGCCCGTTCTGCCCGTTTCCGTTGACGTTGCCGTTCGAAGCGTTTCCGTTCGCATTGGGGCCGTTCGCATTGGAACCGTTCGATGACGACCCGTTCGCATTGGATCCGTTAGCGTTCGAACCGTTCATGCTCGAACCGTTCGCGTTCGATCCGTTGCCGTTCGGACCGGCGTTGTTCGAGCCGTTGGCGTTCGACTCATTACCGCTCGAGTTGCCACCGTTCGAACCGCTCGAGTTCGAACCGTTCGCATTGGAGCCGTTGCCCGACGCGTTTTGCTGCGCGCTCTGCCCGTTCGAATCGTTCGATCCTGAACCGCTGCCGTTCGCGTTCGATCCCGACTGACCGGACGAGCCGTTCGAGCCGGACGAAGAACCCGAACCGGACCCGTTCATCGACGATCCGTTCGAGCCGTTCGAGCTGGACGAGTTCGACGAGCCCATACCGGAGCCGCCGCCCGCGGCACCCGATCCGCCGGCAACCGCGTCGCCCGTGCCGCCGCCGCCGGCCGCGCCGCCGCCGCCCTGGCCGTTCGTGTTCGAGCCCTGTTCGTTCGGACCGGGCGAATACGAACCGCTCGCGCGGCCGGAACTGTTGCCCTGTGCGCCGGCGTTCCACGCGGCGCGCACGATCGCGGCATACGCCACGATCGCGACCACGAGGACAATCGCGAACACGGAGCGATATCGCGTCAGGAACGACCGCGACGTCGCGGCCACGCGGCGATTCTCGGCGGCTTTCGCCTGCGCGGCGCGGGCCTTCTCGGCTTCCGCGCGCTGGCGCTCCGGATCGATTTCCTGACCGACCTGTTTCTGGGCGTTCGGCTTGTCGCCGTCTTGAGACTCGGCGCCCTGGGCACCCTGCTGCTGCTGATCCATCGCTCGCATCGTACCCAAGTTGGGCTCGAGCATGCCGCATGAAAAGAGCCCCGGCGCGAACGCCGAGGCTCTCGAACCCGCCGAAGCGAGACTACTTGATCTCGACCGTGGCGCCGACTTCGGCGAGCTTGGCCTTGATCTGCTCGGCTTCGTCCTTGGGAATGCCCGTCTTGATCGCCTTCGGGGCGCTCTCGACGAAGGCTTTCGCTTCGGTCAGACCGAGGCTCGTGATCTCGCGGACGGCCTTGATGACCTTGATCTTCTCGCCGCCGATGTCGGTGAGCACCGCATCGAATTCGGTCTTCTCGGCGGCCGCGGCCGGAGCCGCAGCACCGCCGCCGGCGGCCGCAACCGCGACCGGCGCCGCGGCGGAAACGCCCCACTTCTCTTCGAGGGCTTTGACGAGCTCGTTGAGCTCGAGGACCGTGAGTTTCTCGACTTCCGAGATCAGATCGGCAACTGCCATGGTGTCGTACTCCTTAAGATGCCGACTCGGCGAGTTGCTTCTCGCGAGCGGATAGAACGCGGACGAAGCCGCCGGGGTTTGCTGCGAGCACGCCGACGAAACCGCGCAGCGGGCTCGCGAGCATACCGAGAAGTTTTGCTTGGAGCTCGGCCTTCGGAGCCATCGACGCGAGCGCTTTGACCTGCTCCGCATTGATGACGATTCCGTCGACGTAGCCGGCCTTCACTTCGAGCGGCTTGACGTCGATGCCGAATTGGTTCAGCGCCTTCGCGGGCGCGACCGGATCGGTCGGGGCGAAGACGACGGCCGTCGGCCCGGTGAGATACCCTTCGAGCTGCTTCGAGAGCTCGTCGCCGGCGGCGCGCGAGAACAGCGTATTCTTGACGACGGCGTACGTCGATCCGTCCTTACGCAATTCCGTGCGGAGCTTCGTAAGCTCCTCGACCGTCAATCCGGCATTGTTGGTGAAGAACAGATACTTCGCGTCGGCGATTTTGGCGCGGAGCGCTTCGATCGTCTGTTCTTTTTTAGCGGTAGGCAATAGTCGGCTTTCTTGAAAAGAAAGGGCGCTCCAATCGTACGATGAGCGCCGCCGTATCACCACGATCCGCTCGAGAAGCGGGATCGAAACTCACGTCAGGTCATCCTCGGTAGGCGCTCGCGCATTACCCGCCGGGAGGCGGACCTACAGTCATCAGAGCCGTCGCCCATCTTACCGTAGGTCGCGCCCGGAGTCAACCTCGGGCCGCTAGGCCGTGGCTGCGGTGGGTTTGATGCGGTTCGGGTCGACCTTCACGCCCGGGCCCATCGTGCTCGTCAGCGTCACGCTGCGGAGATAGGTGCCCTTCGAGGCGGACGGTTTCGCGCGGACGATCGCGTCGAGCAGCGTCGCGATGTTCTCCGCGAGTTGCGTCTCGCCGAAGCTCGCCTTGCCGACGATCGTGTGCACGATGCCCGTCTTGTCGAGGCGATATTCGACCTTACCGGCCTTGATGTCGCGGATCGCGTTTCCGATGTTCGGCGTCACCGTACCGGATTTCGGATTCGGCATCTTCTGCGCGAGGATGCGGCCGAGATTCGAACCGACGGCGGCCATCATGTCCGGCGTCGCGACGGCGACGTCGAAATCGGCAAAGCCGCCCTTGATGCGATCGATGAGATCTTGCTCGCCGACGACGTCGGCGCCGGCGGCTTCCGCGTCGCGTGCCTTGTCGCCCTTCGCGAACGCGATGACGCGCACCGAACGACCCGTGCCGTGCGGCAACAACACCGTGCCGCGCACGTTCTGATCGCTCTTCTTCGGGTCGACGCCGAGGCGTACGTGGATCTCGACCGTCTCGTCGAACTTCGCCGTCGCGTTGCGTTTCACGGTCGCCGTCGCTTCGACGACGTCGTGCAACTTCGTGCGATCGAACGACTCCGCGAGTGCGCGATACTTCTTGCCGTGCTGCTTCATGCCGTCACCTCGACGCCCATCGAGCGCGCCGTGCCGGAGATGATGCGCATCGCCATGTCGACGTCGTTCGCGTTGAGGTCCGCCATCTTGGTCTCGGCGATCTCGCGCAGCTGTTTCTCGCTGATCTTGCCGACCTTGTTGCGGTTCGGGATCGCCGAGCCGGATTCGATTCCGATGGCCCGTTTGATCAGGAAGCTCGCCGGCGGCGTCTTGGTGACGAACGTGAACGTACGATCTTCGTAAACCGTGATCTCGACCGGAATCACCATGCCGGCCTGTGCCTGCGTCCGCTCGTTGTACTCTTTGCAGAACGCCATGATGTTCAGCGAGTACGGTCCGAGCGCGGGGCCGACCGGCGGTGCCGGCGTCGCTTTGCCGGCATTAAGTTGCAAGCCGATCTTGCCGACGACTTTTTTTGCCACGTGTTCTCCTTTGCGAACGCCGGCAGCCGGCGTTCTCCCCCCGAGTGAAACCGCGACGCGCCGGGGTCGGCGGACGTCGCAACCCGCAGAGTATACCACGGTCAGCCCTCTCGAGAAAGGCCCCCCGTGTCGAGCATCTCATCGCAAACGTCCGTCGCCTGCGCCCTGCTCGCCTTGGCGTGGCCGGCGACGACCGGCGCGGCGGATCCCGCGGGCTTCGCGTACGGTTCGGTCACCCGCTTCCTCGCGGGCGACACCCCGGCTCCGGCCGGCCCCGGGTCGTACCGGACCGATCTCGAGACGGCGTCGGCGGCGGACGCTCCCGTGGTCCGGCACGTGCCGTTCGGCCTCGGCAAGACGGTCGCGCGCGTCCAGCCGCCGGCGCCGACCTTCGCGAACGGTCTCGCCGAGCGGCACTACGTGGGCGCGAGCCGCGAGCGCATCGACGACATCGGCACGCACACCGCCGACATCACCGATTGCCTCGAGCGGACGATCACGCACCTCGATTTCAATCGCAAGACCGACCTCATCTTACCGATCGACCGGCCCGACCGGCCGTCGGCGGGCGAGAACCGCGCCGATAGCGGCGCGAAAGCGACGGATGACGGCTCCGTCTTTTTCTTCACGATCGAAACGCGCGCGCTCGGTGCCGCGACCGTCGAGGGCATCCCGACGCACGGCTACGATTCGCGCATCGCGATGACGGTGACGAAGCCGACGGGCGAACGCACGACGAGCGACGTGCGCGTGCGCGCGTACTACGCGGCGTTCGACGAACCGTCGTTCGGCTGCGGCGACGTACGCCCGGACCGGTCGCCGCCCGGCGATGCGGACGCGATGGCCGCCATCGACCTCGCCCTCCACGCACTCCACGCGCCACGACCGGACGCGCGTTACTCGATCCGGCGCACCGGGCCGATCGTCTCCGGCAAACGTTTCCGCCTGTGGCAGAGCGTCGACATCGCGGGGCGCGAACCGGGAGCGACGCACCTCGTCGTCGTCACCGAACGCGGCGACGTGCGCACGCCCGTCTCCGATGCCGATCCGATCTTCGCCGTGCCGCCGGGCTTCAGCGAGATCGGCGAACACTAGGCCGAGAGCGGTCTAGACTTTTTCGATCTGGTAGAACTCGAGTTCGACCGGCGTCTCGCGACCGAAGATCGAGATGAGCGCGCGAACTTTTTCTTTTTCCGGTTGGATCTCGTCGACGATGCCCGTGAAGTCGAAGAACGGACCGCTCGTGACCTTGACGCGATCGCCCTTCGCGAAATCGATCTTGAGCTTGGGCGTCTCGATGCCCATCTGCTTGAGGATCGTCTTCACTTCTTTGTCTTGCAGCGGAACCGGTTTTTCGCCCGAGCCCGGCGAGCCGACGAA
>CAJCIN010000247.1 GCA_903970385.1 Rhodospirillales bacterium
GTACGACGCGGCGCCGACGTCCGGCTCGGAGACGCAAGCGTGATCGGTATTCGCGGACCCGTGATCGATACGGGCGCCAACTATCCGCTCGGTGCGACCTGGGATGGTAAAGGCGTCAACTTCGCGCTCTTTTCCGATCACGCCGAACGCGTGGAACTGTGCCTCTTCGACGCGCGCGGCCGGCGCGAACTGCATCGCCTGCAGTTGCGCTCGTACACGGACGGCGTGTGGCACGGCTATCTGCCCGATGCGCGGCCGGGCGTCAAGTACGGCTACCGCGTGCACGGGCCGTACGATCCGGCACACGGACATCGCTTCAACCCGCACAAGCTGCTGCTCGACCCCTATGCGAAGCAATACTCGGGCGCGCTGCGCTGGAGCGACGCACACTTCGGCTACCGCATCGGCACGCCGCGCGGCGACCTCTCGTTCGACCGGCGCGACAACGCGTCCGGTATGCCGAAGTCGGTCGTGATCGACACCGCGTTCACGTGGGGCGACGATCGTCCGCCGCAGACGCCGTGGCCCGACACCGTCATCTACGAATTGCACGTCCGCGGCTTCACGATGCAATTCCCCGGCGTTCCGGCGCCCGCGCGCGGAACGTTTCTCGCGCTGTCGTCGCCGCCGATGGTCGAGTACCTCAAGCATCTGGGCGTGACCGCGGTCGAGCTGCTCCCGATCCACGCGTTCGTCGACGACCGGACACTCGTCGAGAAGCGGCTGCGCAACTACTGGGGGTACAATACGATCGGCTTTTTCGCGCCGCACGCGCTCTACATGAGCGGCGACTCGATCGGCGAGTTCAAGACGATGGTGAAGCAGTTTCACGAAGCCGGGATCGAAGTGCTGCTCGACGTCGTGTACAACCACACGGCCGAGGGCAATCAAGAAGGCCCGACGCTCTCGTTCCGAGGCATCGACAACGCGTCGTACTATCGTCTCGCTCGCGATGCGCGCTTCTACGACGACTCGACCGGGTGCGGCAATTCGATGAACTTCGAGCATCCGCGGGTATTGCAGCTCCTGATGGACTCGCTGCGCTACTGGGTCGAGGACATGCACGTCGACGGCTTCCGCTTCGACCTCGCGCCGACGCTCGCACGCACGCCGCTCGGGTACGACCGCAACGCGGGCTTCTTGCGCGCCGTGCGTCAGGATCCGGTCCTCTCGCGCGTCAAGCTCATCGCCGAACCGTGGGACGTGGGGCTCGGCGGCTACCAGGTCGGACACTTTCCTTCGGGCTGGTCGGAGTGGAACGACAAGTATCGTGACGTCGTGCGCCGCTTCTGGCAAGGCGTCGACGGCACGGTACCGGAGCTCGCGTCGCGGCTCACCGGCTCGAGCGAGCTCTACAACTACGGCGGACGGCACATGCGTGCGTCGGTGAATTTCGTGACGGCGCACGACGGCTTCACCCTCGCCGACCTCGTCAGCTACAACGGCAAACACAACGAGGCGAACGGCGAGAACAATCGCGACGGCACCGACACGAACCATAGTTGGAACTGCGGCGTCGACGGCGCGACGAGCGACGCGGCGATCGTCGCGCTACGCGCGCGTCAGCAGCGCAACCTGCTCGCCACGACGTTGCTCTCGCACGGCACGCCGATGCTGCTCGCCGGCGACGAACTCGGCAAGAGCCAGGGCGGCAACAACAACGCGTACGCGCAAGACTCGCCGCTCACGTGGCTCGACTGGTCGTCGCCGGCCGACCCGGCACTGCACGATTTCGTCGCCGGCCTGCTGTATCTGCGGCGCAGCTGCAGCGCGTTCCGGCGCGAACGTTTCTTCACGGGAACGACGCTCGCGGGCTTCGGCCGCAAGGACATCACGTGGCTGCGCCCCGACGGCCACGAGATGTCGGAGGGCGATTGGTTCGACGGCGGCCGGCGCGCGATCGGGTTGATGTTCGGCGACGAGCGTCCGCCGCCGGACGACCCGCTCGTCCTCATCTTCATGAGCGCGCACGACGTCGCGCTCGAGATCGACCTGCCGCGGCACGCGCGCGGCTGGGAACTCTACGTCGATACGGCCGGCGATCCGCGCGGAAACGTGCGCGCTCCGCTTCCGGCCGGCCCGACGCACGCTCTGCAGCCGCGTTCGCTCGTGGTGTTTCGCACGGGGACGGCGCCGCCCGGTTGATGCGTCCCGACCGTTCGTATCTGCCGCCGTCGCTCGAGCGCGGACGCGCGTGGGGCTTCGGCGTGAACCTGTACGCGCTGCGCTCCGCGCGAAACTGGGGCATCGGCGACTTCACGGATCTGGCGAACCTCGCACGTTTCGCCGCGGCCGCCGGCGCCGACACGATCGGCGTCAATCCGCTCCACGCTTTGCACTACGTCGAGCCGGAAGCGGCGAGCCCATATTCGCCGACGAGCCGCTACTTTCGGAATCCGATCTACATCGACGTCGAGGCCGTTCCGGAGTATGCCGCCGACACGCCGCGCGCGGCGGCATTGCGCGAACGCATCGGCTCGCAACCGTTCGCGCAGGCGATGGCACTCTTACGCGACGCCCCGACCGTGCAATACGCGCGCGTCGCCCGCGCGAAGTGGTCCGCCCTCGAGGAACTCTACGGCGTGATGCGCGACGGCCGCGGACCGCGGCTCGCCGCCTTTCGCGCGTTCGTCGAACGCGGCGGCGAACGGCTCGAACGCTTCGCCGTGTACGAAGCGCTCACCGAGAAGTTCGCGACGGACGAAGGCCGCATCCGCGGCTGGCTGACGTGGGACGAGACGTACCGCGACGCGAGCGCGCCCGCGGTCGCGACCTGGGCCGCGAAGAATCGGCGCCGCGTCGAATACTTCAAGTATCTCCAGTTCGTCGCGGAAGAGCAGCTCGCGGACGTCGCCGCGGCGGCACACGCCATGTCGATCGGCTTGTATCTCGACGTCGCCGTCGGCGTCGACATCAACAGCGCCGACGTCTGGACGGATCCCGCGGCCTACGTTCTCGACGAGACGATCGGCGCGCCGCCCGATCCGCTCGGGCCGTTCGGACAGAACTGGGGCCTACCGCCGCTCGATCCGGTGACGATGCTCGACGGCGGCGCCGCCGCATTCGCCGAGTTGCTCGAAAAGAACATGACGCACGCGGGCGCGCTGCGGCTCGATCACGCGATGGCGCTGATGCGCCTTTTCCGCATCCCGCGCGGCAAGGTCGCGGCGGAGGGCACGTACGTCGCGTACCCCTTCGACGACCTGCTCGGCGTCGCCGCGACGCAGAGCGTCCGGTCGCACTGTCTCATCGTCGGCGAGGACCTCGGTACGGTGCCCGACGGCTTTCGCGATCGCATGGAGCGCGAGGCGATCTTCTCGTACCGGCTGCTGCTCTTCGAACGCGACGACGACGGGACGTTTCGAGCGCCCGGGCGCTATCCGAGCTTTTCGCTCGCGACCGGCACGACGCACGACGTCCCGACGCTGCCCGGCTGGTTCGCCGCCCGCGACGTCGCCGTTCGCGAGAACATCGGGCTCGTGACGCCGGAAGAGGCGGAGCACGCGCGCGGCGTGCGGCGCGTCGAGGCGTCGCGACTGATCGACGCGCTCGCGACGCACGGCGAACTCGACGCCGCGACGTTCGACGCGATGCACCGGACGCTCGACGCGCGGCCGGACGACGCTACGGCGCTGGAGCCGCTCGTCGGCGCGTCCTATCGTTACTTGGCGTCGTCGCCCGCGAAGCTCGTCCTCGTCCAACTGGACGACGCGGCCCTCGAGTTCGAACAGGTGAACCTGCCGGGAACGTTCGTCGAATACCCGAATTGGCGCCGGAAGAACGGCGTGGATATCGATCGGATCGCGAACGACCCGCGGATCGCGGCCCTCGCATCAGATGTGGACGAACGCGTGAGGAGAGGAACACCGATATGAAAGCCGTCGTCATGGCCGGAGGCGAGGGATCGCGTCTTCGACCGTTGACCTCACGCCGTCCGAAGCCGCTCGCACCGATCGTGAACAAGCCCGTGATGGAGCACATCGTCGACTTGCTCCGCAAGCACGGCTTCACCGAGATCGTCGCGACGCTGCACTATCTCGCGGACGAGATCGAGAGTTATTTCGGCGACGGCTCCGCGTTCGGCGTCTCGATGAGTTACGTCGTGGAAGACACGCCGCTCGGCACGGCCGGCGCGGTGAAGCTCGCCGCGGAGTTACTCGGCAACGAACCGTTCCTCATCATCTCCGGCGACGCGTTGACCGACCTCGATCTCACCGCCCTCGTCGCCGATCACCATCGCAGCGGCGCGAGCGCCACGATCACGCTGCAGCGCGTCACGAACCCGCTCGAATTCGGCGTCGTCATCACGGACGACACGAGCCGCATCACGCGCTTCCTCGAGAAGCCGTCCTGGGGCGAGATCTTCTCCGACACGATCAACACCGGCATCTACGTGCTCGACGCGAGCGTGCTCTCGTACATGGAGCGCGGCAAAGCCTACGATTTCTCGCGCGACATCTTCCCGCGCTTGCTGCACGAAGGCAAACTCGTCAGCGGCTACGTCGCGAACGGCTACTGGACGGACATCGGCAACCTGCAGCAGTACCAGCAGGCGAATTACGACGCGCTGACCGGCAAGGTCGCGGTCGACATCCCGGGGATCCAAGTGAGGCCCGGCATCTGGGCGGGCGAAGGCTGCCGCATCGATCCGGCGGCGCAACTCGTCGCGCCGCTCGTGCTCGGGCGCAACGTCGTCGTCGAAGCCGGCGCGAGCGTCGGCGGCGAGAGCGTGATCGGCAACGCGACGGTCGTCGCTCGCAACGCCGAGGTGTCGCGAACGGTCACGTGGGCGGATTGTTATCTCGGCGAGTCCACGCGCATCGCAGGCGCGACGATCGCCGATCGCAACATCGTCAAGGACCACGTGACGATCGGCGACGGCTCCGTGATCGGGTCGAGTTGCACGCTCGGCAGCGGCGCCGTGATCCGTCCGAATCTCAAACTCTGGCCCGACAAATCGGTGAGCTCGGGCGCGATCGTTTCGATGTCGCTGATCTACGGCATCAAATGGCCGGGTTCGCTCTTCGGCGCGGTCGGCGTGAGCGGCATCGCGAACGTCGAGATCACGCCCGAATTCGCGCTCAAACTCGGTCAGGCGTTCGGCTCGTCGCTCAAGCCCGGGCAGACGGTGATGACGAGCCGCGACGCGCATCCGGCCGCGCGCGTGATGAATCGCTGCGTGATCTCGGGCTTACTCTCCGTCGGCATCCAGGTCGAAGATCTGCGTGCGATGCCGCTGCCGCTCGCGCGGTACGCGACGCGCATGGGCGGCGACGGCTCCGTGCACACGCGCGTCGATCCCGACGATCCGAACGCCGTGCTGATCGAGCTGATGGATTCGAGCGGCGTGAACGTCGACAAAACGACGGAGCGGAAGATCGAGAATCTCTTCTTCCGCGAAGATTTCCGGCGCACGGGCATGGATGAGGTCGGCCTGCTCTCGTTCCCCGCGCGCACGCTCGAGCTGTACACGAGCGAGATGATGACGTCGCTCAAACCGAAGGCCCTGCCGAAGGCGAACTTCAAGATCGTCGTCGACTACGGCTACGGCAACGCGTCGATCGTGTTGCCGCGCGTGCTCGCGAACCTCGGCGTCGACATCGTGGCGCTCGACGCGTACTACGACGAAGCGAAGGCGCGCACGTTCCGCGAAGACCGCGAGCGCTATCTCGAGCAGCTGCGCACGGTCACGCTCACGCTCGGCGCCGATCTCGGCGTGCTCGTCGACCACGACGGCGAATCGTTCGCGCTCGTCGACGACCTCGGCCGCGTCATCGCCGGCAACCGTCTCCTCGCGCTCGTCTCGCTCATGGTGTGCCGCGCGCAACCGGGCGCGCACATCGCGATTCCGATCACGACGCCGCACGCCATCGAACGCCTCATCGCGTCGCTCGGCGGCACCGTCACGCGCACGCGCAGCGACCGCCGCTCGATGATGGCGCTCGCCGCGGCCGAGCGAGAGACGCTCGCCTACGGCAGCGGCTTCAAACAGGAACCGATCTTCCCGGAATTCCAGCCGGCCTTCGACGCGCTGTATGCGATCGTCAAAGTGATGGAGATGCTCGCGGCGGAAGGCGGCCGGCTCCACGAGCTCAACGACATGCTTCCGTCCTGGTTTTTCCGGCATCGCGCGATTCCGTGCCCGTGGGAACGCAAGGGCGAGGTCATGCGCACGATCGCCGACGACTACGCCGATCGCGAGGTCGAGATGTTCGACGGCGTGCGCGTGAGCGCCGGCGCCGGGTGGTTTCTCGTGCTGCCGGATGCCTCCGATCCGACGGTCAACGTCTATGCCGAAGGCCGGTCGAACGACGAGGCGTCCGATCTGCTCGCCGAGATCTCGGCGCGCATCGAGACGCTCGTGGAGGCGTAGCGCCGAAGCGCCGCTAGAGCCCCGCGGCGGAGTAGAGCGTTTCGAGCTTGTCGTCGCCGCCGAGAACGTCGGCGAGCTGCTTGAGGCGCCCGAGCTCGAGCGAGAGATCGCGTTTGATCGTCGGCAACTCCGCCTGCTCCGCCGCATCGAGCGCCGCGATCGTCACCTCGTCGAACGTCGCCGCCGACCAGCCGCGCGCGTCGACGAGCACCGCGTACAGCGCCTCGTCGACGGTCGTGTCTTTCCACGTATCCGGATCCGTCACGATCGGAAACGTCACGGTATTTCCCCCGCATCCGATGTCCAGCGCCGGCCCGAACTCGTCGGACTTCGCGAGCGTCGCCCCGAGGGCGGCCGCAGCGGATCCGACGCGCGCGCAGCGCGCGGTAAACAGGCTCTGGTCGGAGACGCTCATACGTAGGTGCTATCGGCCGATATTCGCACGCGATTAGCACGAGCGCCCGGATGGGTATCCGTCCGCCATGAGCACACTCGTCGGCCGGCCGAACGCGGCGCTTCTCGTCATCGACGTCCAAAACGCCGTGGTCGAACGGGCGCACGAGCGCGATGCCGTCGTCGCGCGCATCGCGACGCTCGTCGAACGGGCACGGCGAAAGCGCGTGCCCGTGGTCTGGGTGCGGCACACGGGCGACGATCTGGTTCCGGGCACCGACGCCTGGCAGATCGTTCCGGAGCTCGCACCGGCCGATGACGAGACGCTCGTCGAAAAGAGGTACGGCGACGCGTTCGAGGAGACGGCCTTGGAAGCGACCCTTTCCGAGTTGCGCGCCGGGCGTCTCGTCGTCGCCGGCGCGCAGACCGACGCGTGCATCCGTTCGACGATCCACGGTGCGTTCGTCCGCGGCTACGACGTCACGCTCGTGAGCGACGCGCACACGACGGACGACCAGACGGCATGGGGCTCGCCGCCGCCGGCCGACGTCATCGCGCACACGAACACGTATTGGACGTATGAGCGCGCGCCCGGTCGAACGGCAGCGGCGGTCGCGACGAAGGACGTCACGTTCGGCCTTTCGCCGCTACGTCATTCGTCGCCGGAACCGGCGAACGAGATGAGGTTACCGTCGGGATCTGAGACGACGAACGTCTTCGCTCCCCACGGCTCGTCTTTGAGAGGTTGCGCGAAACGTACGCCGGCCGATTCGAACTCGCGAAAGAGCGTTTCGATCTCGCCGGCGGATTTCACGACGATCGTCGCGGAAAGCAACTGCTCGCGCTCCCGGACGTCGCCCGCAAACACCGGCTCCGTCACGAAGCGCATATTCAGTCGCGCCTCGTTCCGCTTCACCTGGCCGTAAAACGGCGGATCGCCGTACACGAAAACGATGTTGAAGCCGAGTTTCGACGTGAAGAACGCGCACGACGCGTCGACATCGGCGACGTAGAGTTGCGCTTCGGTCGCACGCAGCACCGGCTTCCTCGGCGTCGTTTTTTTCCGGCTCTTCATGGTACGGGTTCCTCCGCTACGAGTCGTGCTTCGCTTCGGACGCCTTCGTCTCGCCCGTGTCGATCGCGATGAACGTGACCGTATCCCACGAGTTTCGAATGCCGACGAAGACGAGCAGCGCCGTTCCGGATGCGATCACGAAGAGCGCTTTCTCCGCCATGACGAGCAACGCCGCGGCGCCGGCGAGGATCGTCAGGTACGCTGCGAACGGCAGGATCGTATAGCAGACCCAATCCTCGACGTCCGGCTCGTAGCTGTGCAACCGGCGCGTGCGGAGCATCACCTGCACGATGTGCACGATGCCGTACAGTCCGACGATCCCGATGAGGACGCACGGCGCGACGAACGAGTGCCACGGCGCGCCGAGCAGCAACGCGACGAGCAGCGCGGCGCTGAAGTGCAGGACGGTCGGCGTGCTGAAGGTCGCGATGCCGTCGCGCGTGGAGAAGTTGCGCTCGCCCGTGACGAGCGTGATCACGACGAACATCAGCCCCGTCAGCGCGGCTGCGGCCGAACCGACGATCGTGTAGAACGCCGCCCAGGGCGCGAGCGCCGGCCCCGGATCGGGCATGCGGCTAGCCGCGACCGCCCGCGACGTACGCGACCTTGTGCGCGAGCGTCTCGAGCACCGTCTGCCAGAGATACCGGTTCGCCGTCGAGTAGCCCGCCTGGCGCATCCGATCGGCGGCGCGCTCGTCGCCGAACGACGTGCTCAGATACTCCGCGAGTTCGCGGCCGTCACTCGTGTCGCACACGATCGCGTTGACGAACGGATCCGCGTATTCTTCGCCGGTCGCGCCGCACACGGGAATACCGCCGGCCGCCATGACTTCGAGGCCGACGAGCCCGAAGGGCTCCTTGCCGCTATTCGCGAGCACCGCGTCCGCGGCGGCATAGAGCGCGGCCAGCGTCTCTTCCGGAAGAAACGCCTTGAGGTGGACGACGTCCGCGTCGCTCGTCGCGAGCGCGTTCGCCACGGCGACCGAATCGTCGCCGCTCGCCTCGACGCGTTCGACCGTCAAGCCGCGCTGCAAAGCACGATCGAACACGACGTCGCCGTAGGGTTCGCGGCCGCCGCGCACGATGAGTTGCGGTTCGTAGTCCATCGCACGCAACTCGGCCACCGCGTCGATCGCCTGCAGCCAGTTCTTGTCCGGATCGAACCGGCCGACTTTGACGAGCGACGGTTTGCCGCGAAGCGCCGCACGGAACTTCGAGACCATCTCGCGCGGCGGCCCGTCGAGCAACGATTCGTGGATGCCGTTCGGTACGACGAGCGAGCTCACGCCGTATTGGGCGAGCTCGAACTTCATGTACTTGCTGATCGTCGTGATCGCGGCCGCACGGCCGAGCGCGTTCCAATCGATGCGATCGAAGCCGTACGTGTTGTTCGCGTTCCAGAGAATCGTGACGCCGTCGCGCAGGCCGCGCGCGCGCAGCAGCGCGTCGAGCGCGATCGTCGCGCCGACCGTCTGCCACTCCTCGGCGATCACGAGCACGCGCTCGCCGGCCGCGGCGGCAGCCGCGACGATCTCGTCGGCCACGAATCGCGGCACGCTCGCCGTGTAATCGTCGACCTTGCCGGCCTCGCCGTCGTAGACGTTGAGCGGATGGTACTCGGAGAGCCACTGACACCAGCGGCGTAGCGTGACGTTCGGTGCGAACTCTTCCACCGCCGGCAACGACGGATCGCCGACGAACACGAGCGTCGTCACGACGTCCGCATCGCCGAGCGCGCGCGCGAACGACGTCTCGCGCGTGCCGAGTCCGCCGACCGACGAATACCGATCGGGGCCCTCGAACGAGAGGAGCACGGCGATCCCGTGATTCGCGATCATCGCGTCGCGGTTACGCCGACGCTCGTAATTGCCGCAGGACGTACTGGAGGATGCCGCCGTGGCGGTAGTACTCCGCCTCGTCGGGCGTGTCGATGCGCACGACGGTCTCGAACGTCGTGCCGGCGCCGCCGGACGGCGGCACGGCCGTCACGGTCGCGATGCTGCGCGGCACGATCCGTTCCGGCAAGCCGGTGATCGCGAAGATCTCTTCGCCGGTGAGCCCGAGCGACGACCGATCGCCGCCCGCGACGAACTCGAGCGGCAAGATGCCCATGCCGATGAGGTTGCTGCGGTGGATGCGTTCGAACGATTCCGCGATCACCGCGCGGATGCCGAGCAGCATCGGGCCTTTCGCCGCCCAGTCGCGTGACGAACCGGAACCGTATTCTTTTCCGGCGAGGACGATGAGCGGCGTGCCGTCGGCGCGATAACGTTCCGCGGCGTCGAAGATCGACATCTGCGTGCCGTCGGGAAGATAACGCGTCACGCCGCCTTCGATGCCCGGCACGAGCGCGTTGCGCAGACGCACGTTCGCGAACGTCCCGCGCGCCATCACCTCGTGGTTGCCGCGCCGCGCGCCGTACGAATTGAAGTCCGCGGGATCGACGCCGTTCCGGACGAGGTAGACCGCGGCCGGGCTCGACTTCGCGATGGAACCCGCGGGCGAGATGTGATCGGTCGTCACGCTGTCGCCGAGCACCGCGAGCGCACGCGCCCCCGCGATCGCCTTCGGCGGGTGCGGCTCGGCCGGCATGCCTTCGAAGTACGGCGGTTTTTTGACGTACTCGCTCTTCGGATCCCACGCGTAACGTTCCGACGTCGGCACCTCGAGCGCGCGCCAGTTGTCGTCGCCCGCGAACACGTCGGAATAGCGCGCGCGGAACGCCGCCTCGGACACGGACTCGGCGATCGCCGCGTCGATCTCGGCGTTCGTCGGCCAGAGCTCGCGCAGATAGACCGGTTTTCCCGCGCTATCCGTCGCGAGCGGTTCCGTCGTGAGATCGATGTCCATGCGTCCGGCGAGCGCGTATGCGACGACGAGCGGCGGCGATGCGAGATAGTTCGCACGCACCTGCGGATGGATGCGGCCTTCGAAATTGCGATTGCCCGACAGCACCGCGGCGACGATCATGTCGTGCTCGGCGACGTCGTGCGCGACGTCGTCGGGAAGCGGTCCGCTGTTGCCG
>CAJCIN010000248.1 GCA_903970385.1 Rhodospirillales bacterium
TCGTTCGCGTCGTCAATCAGAAGACCGTCGGCGGCCTGCTGTTCGCCTCGTACGAACGCGGCTCGCTCGTCTATCGCGAACTCTGCGTCGTGGCGGCCCTCGTACGCGTCGGCAAACGCTTCGCGTTCTGGATTCCGCGGCTCTACGTCGACGACGACGCGTCCCTCGCCGGCGGCCGTGAGATCTGGGGCGTGCCGAAGGAACGGGCCGAATTCGACGTCCGCCACGACATCGGCGTGACGACGGTCGGCGTACGCCAAGGCGCGACCGACGTCTGCCGCATTCGCTGCACGGTCCCGCCGCGCAGCTTCCGCTTGCCGACGAACGTGCCGATGCCGGCGTTCGGCATGCGCGAGGGGCAGTTTCTCTTTTTCAGCGGCAAGCTCGACACGCGCGTCGCGACCGCTCGCGCCGACGTGATGATGTCCGCGGACGGCGGCTTCGCCGGCCTCGGACTCGAGCGCCCGCGATTCGCGGTGCGCTTCGACGGCTTCTCGCTCGTCGTTCCGGCTCCGACCCCGTCGGGCTAGGGGACGTCGTAGCGCGACGTCAACTCCGCGACGCGCGCTCGCAGGCGCTCCATCTTCGTGCGCGTCCCGATGTCGTCGAGCGCATCGCCGATGATGCGGCCGATCTCGCGCGCTTCCGCGACGTCCATTCCGCGCGTCGTGATTGCGGGGGTACCGATGCGGATGCCGCTCGTGATCGTGGCTTTTTGCGGGTCGAACGGAATGCCGTTTTTGTTGACCGTCACTTTGATCTCGTCGAGATAGCCCTCGACGGCTTTTCCGGTGAGGCCCTTCGGCGTGAGATCGACGAGCAACAAATGCGTGTCCGTTCCGCCGCCCACGAGGCGCACGCCCGCGCGTTGCAACTCCTCGCCGAGCGCGCGAGCGTTCGCGAGGACGCGCTTCTGATACGTCTCGAACGACGGCTGCAACGCCTCGCCGAACGCGACCGCCTTGGCGGCGATCGTCTGCATCATCGGTCCGCCCTGGATGCCCGGGAAGACGCTCTTGTCGAGGGCCGCTGCGTGCTGCGCTTTCGTCAGCACGAGGCCGCCGCGCGGGCCGCGCAACGTCTTGTGCGTCGTCGTCGTGACGAAGTCCGCGAGCGGCACGGGCGACGGATGCAGACCGACGGCCACGAGCCCGGCGATGTGCGCCATGTCGACGAGCAACACCGCTCCGACCTCGCGCGCGATCTCGGCGAACGGCGCGTAGTCCATCGTGCGCGGATAGGCGCTCGCGCCCGCGATGATGAGCTTCGGCTTGTGTTCGCGCGCGAGCGATCGGACTTCGTCGTAATCGATCAGCTCCGTATCTTTGCGCACGCCGTACGCGACGGCATCGTACAGCTTGCCGCTGAAGCTCACTTTCGTTCCGTGCGTCAGGTGGCCGCCGTGATCGATCTTCATCCCGAGCACGGTGTCGCCCGCCTTGAGGACGGCCATGAAGACGGCCATGTTCGCTTGCGCGCCCGCGTGCGTCTGGACGTTCGCATGCTCCGCACCGAAAAGACGTTTCGCACGCTCGATCGCGAGCGACTCGGCGACGTCGACGAATTCGCATCCACCGTAGTAGCGCCGGCCGGGATAGCCTTCCGCGTATTTGTTGGTGAGCACCGATCCCGACGCTTCGCGCACCGCGCGACTGGTGTAATTCTCCGATGCGATCAGCTCGAGGTTTTCGCGCTGACGGCGCTCTTCGTCCGCGACCGCCGCATAGAGTTCCGGATCCGCATCGGCGAGGAGGGTCGAGTCGAGCGTCTGCATGGCGTCATCGTTCGATGCGCGGACGCCCGGAACCGTCAGGATCCGGCGCGGAGTTCCGCGATCGCGCGATCGTAGGCGTCGAACCAGCGCTCGAGCATCTCGGCATCCGGCATCGCGGCGCCGTCCGCCCCGGTGACGGCGCGGACGCGCGTCAAGATCGCGAAATTCGCGAGCCGCCCGAACTTGCCGCGCAGCGTGCGCCGCGCGACTTCCCGCGCGTCGGCCGCGATCGCCGCCGACAGGTCGGACGCAGCGCGACCGGAATCGTCTTTCGCCATGAACGCTCCTGGTACCCGATAATGTTTGTGACGTTCGTCGAACGGCCCGCGAGTACGGGTCCGGGGGCCATCGGGGGGCACGCCGCCCCGATCTCGACGTGAAAATCGCCACGTCGAGCGCCACCTTCGCTCGCGAGATTGCCGCAGGTGACCTCACGCAGCTCGATTGGCTCGATGCGTGCGCGAACGAACTCGAGGTGGACGGCGTGGTGTTCGACGTCGCGCACTTCCCGCGGCTCGACGGCGAGTACGTCGCGCAGCTCAAGAAGGTCGTGTGTGATCTTGGACTCTCGATCGCGGCCGTCGATGCCCGCGCGACGCCCGACGAGCCGGCGTTCGCACTCGCGGTCGATCTCGGCGCTCCGCTCGTCGTCGCCCGCGCTCCGGCATCGTCCGACGACGCGCGTGCATGGGGAACCTTCGCCGACCAAACGAAGGCGGCGACGTCGCACGCGAAGCGTCTGAACGTGACGCTCGCGATCCGCAACGTGCCGGGCACGCTCTGTCCCGACGTCGCCGACCTGCGCCGCCTGGCGAAAGACGTCGACAGCGCGTGGTTACGATTCGCGCTCGACGCCGGCTCGCCGTTCGAAGCGAGCGACGATCGCTCGCTTGCGAAGACGTCGATCGCTTTCGTGCCGATGCCGGATCTCGGCGCGTTCGCCGAGGCGAACGACGCCGTCGCTCGCGATGCGATCGAGCGCCTCGCTCGCTTCCGCGGTTTCGTCGTGCTCGAAGGCGCGGCGGCCACGGCGCAATCGCACGCGTATCACGCCGCCGTGCGGCGCTTTACCACGATACGCACGAACGCGCTCGAATCGAGCGCGTTCGTGTGAGATGGTGACGACGACCACATCTGCCGTCTGCATGCCAGGTTAGAGACCTGCCATAGACAGGTGGGTGCGGCCTGGGCGCCAGGGAGAATCGGTGAGAACCGATTCGCTGTCGTATCCAGAGCTGATGCTCCCTTGGTTTTAACGTTGGTCCTACACCGAAGCAAGTGCGCGAACGGACGCAGACGTCGTCCATCGCATTATCGCACCTCGGTCAAGGACTTGACAGCTTCACCCATCGCACATGCGGTCGCGCGATCGAGCGTCATCCGCGCGCCCTCGTCCATGAGCGCCCGGGCGCGCTCCTCCCCGAGACGTGCGTGCAACGTCGCCACGACGTTCTCGTATTGCTGTTTCTCGTAGGTTTCGCGGGCGAGCCCCTCGCGCTCGAGCGAGCCGTCGATGTAGCCGAGGATTCGTGCCGCATCGGCGAGGTGACGCATTCCTTCCCCATTCGCTCTACCGTCGACGACGGCAAGGGCTGCGAAATGTTGAAGCGCCATCGAGATGCCGAAACCGTCGCGCATGCGGTTCGCGAGATCGAGCGCGTCGGTCGCCCAGCCGCGAGCTTCGTCGAAACGGCGGAGTGCGATGCAGTAATTCGCGAGGTTGCAGACGGCCTGCAGGACGATGAGCGTATTGTTGCCGGCGCGGAGCACCGCGAGTGCATCCAGGATGATCTCACGGGCCGCTCCGGCATTGCCCGCCCCGAACTCGCATTCGGCAACCGCGATCTTCATGCGCGACGCATGACGCGCCGCTCCGCACGCCTCGTACATCGCGAGGGCATCGTGAAGCGTCGCTCGGCCGCGCTCGACGTCGCCGTCGCGAAATGCCTTGCGCGCCGACGTCTGATACAGATTGGCGATCCATAGCGCCGGCGGCTTGCCGCGTGCGACCGTCAGTGCACGAGCGATCAACTCCTCGGCTTCCGCGTAGCGCCCGACGTTCGTCAGCGTATCCGCCTTACCCCACTCTGCGCGCGCGACCCACTCGTCTTTCCCGAGTGCGCGGAACATGCCGATCGCGCGCTCGTACGCGTCGATCGCCTCGTCATACGCGTTCGCTGCGTGCGTGACGAACGCGTATGCGCGCTCGAGCCGCGCCGCGAGAAGCGCCGGCGTCGTGTCGTCGACGAGCGAGCGTGCGACGGGCGTCCAACGCCAGCGTTCTTCACTGCGCGAATACACGCCGCGTTGCGACGCAGCCAGCCGTTGCCCGGCGACGACGTCGCCGCGTTCGCCGATCGACCACGCAAGAGCGGCACGCCAATTCTCCGCGGCACGCTCGATGCGCTCGAAGCACGCCTCGGTCGGCGCCGCCTCGTACTCTTCGTCGATGCGTTCCGCGAGCTCGGCGTACGCGATCGCATGCAAGCGCGCGACACGTTGCGTATCGCCGCGCGCTGCCAATTTCTCGGCAGCATACTGACGGAACGTCTCGAGAAACGCATAGTGCGCCTCGTCCTGCGATACGTCGGCGGTCAGCAACGATTTGTCGACGAGCGACGAAAGGATCTCGAGGGTGGAGACGTCGCCGTCGCGCGCACCGTGCACGACGGCTGCCTCCCGCAAGCCGAACGAACCGGCGAACACCGACAGCCGGTCGAAGAGTTCGCGTTCGGATTCCGAGAGGAGATCGTAACTCCAGTCGATCAGCGCGTGCATCGTCTGATGGCGCGGAAGCACGAGACGATCGCCTCCGCGCAGCACGTGCAACCGTCGATCGAGCTTGTCGGCGAGCGCGCGGATCGAGAGGATGTCGACGCGGGCGGCGGCGAGTTCGATCGCGAGCGGTATCCCGTCGAGCCGTCGGCAGATGTCCGCGACGATCCGCACGTTGTGTTCGTCGATCGTAAACGCATGCCGGACGGCACGAGCCCGCTCCGCGAACAATTCGATCGCGGCAAACGAAGCCGCTTCCTCGATGTCGAGGTCGTCCGTCTCGCGCAGCGTCGGCACGCGCAGCGAGGGCAGGCGGTACGTATACTCCGCAGCGATGCGTAGCGGCTCGCGACTCGTCACGAGCACACGCACGTCCGGGCAGCCTTGCAGCAGCGCGTCGGCGAGCGCGGCCGCCGGCGCGATCACGTGTTCGCAATTGTCGAGGACGATCAACAAGCGCCGCTTCTCGAGTTGCGCGACGATCGCTTCGACGATCGCCGAACTCGATGCGACGGTCACGTCCAAGATTCGGGCGACGGCGTCCGCGACCGACGAAGCGTCGGAGACCGGTGCGAGTTCGACGAACCAGACGTCCGTCTCCGTCGCGAGCACGCCCTCGCCGACGGCTTGCGCCACGCGTGTCTTTCCGGCGCCGCCCGTGCCGGTGACGGTAACGAGCCGACGCTCCGCGAGTAAGCGCGCGATGTCGTCGAGCTCGCGTTCGCGGCCGATCAGGCGCGAGCGCTCGCGCGGGAGGTTCGTTCGCGTACGCTTCGTGACCGCCGCTTCGCCGTTCCGAGCGCCGACGATCGCCGCGGTCAGCTGGACGCGCGTCGAAATGCCGAGCTTGTCGAAGATCGCGGAGACGTGCGTCTCGACCGTGCGCGGACTGAGCCCGAGCTCGTCCGCGATCTCGCGATTCGACCGTCCGGTGACGACGAGGTCGGCGATCTGAACCTGACGCGCCGAGAGTCCGGCAAACGCACCGGACGGAGATCGATCGGGGTTCACGGTGTCCTTCGCCGGCGAGCGGGTAACGACGATACTTCCTCGGAGGCCGTGCATTTCCGGCTTCACGAGCATCGTCTCTACGTAGTTGTACGGATGCGCCGGCGCGTCGCGAGACCCTATCATGGGCGTATCACATCGCTCGGCGGAGGAACGACGCTCATGAGACTTCCCGGTCTATCGATCGGCGGTACGATCGTTGCCACGGCGCTCGTGACGAGCCTCGTCAACAATCCGCCGGCGTACGCGGCAGGCACGCTCGCACGCATCGAGAGTGCCGTCAGTTGCGCGACGTCGGGCGCGTGCGTTTCCGGCAGTAACACGACATCGGGTCCGGGCGTCTCCGGCACGAGTGCAAAGGGTTACGGCGTCGAGGGCGTCTCGACGTCGAACGATGGGCTGAAAGGCATCTCTACATCGTCGAACGGACTTTCGGGATCATCGAAGTCCGCCTTCGGCGCGAAGGGAATCTCGTCGACCTCGTACGGGGTCTACGGTGCGTCGGTGTCCGGAGGCGGCGTCTACGGAGAGACGTCGTCGACGAAGGTGAAGCAGGCGGGGGTGATGGGCGTCGACCGCTCCTCGAACGGCACCGCGAACGACGGCGTCTACGGCACGGTCACGAACGGCGGCTGGGGCGTCGAAGGGACGAGCCTCAACGGCGCATCCGGCGGCGGGGTGACCGGCCATTCCTCGACGGCGATCGGCGTCGCCGGCGAATCCTACAAAGGATACGGCGTCTTCGCGAATTCGATCACGAGCGACGCACTCTACGCGACCACGCAGATGAGTTCGAACGTCGCGGAGTTTTATAGTTCGTACGAGTACGGCAGCGGGATCAGCGTCGGCGCCGTCAACAACGCGATCTACGGTCAAGTCTCCGGTCGAGGAAATCCGCTCGTTCTCAGCTATGCGCCGAAACCGGACGAAGAACCGGAGACGTTATTCTACGTCGACTACCAGGGGAACGTGTACAACGCCGGGTCCTACCAATCGATCGCGACCACGCAGAGCGGTGCCACGGTCGAGTCGTACGGAACGAAAACGACGCGGCCGACGGTCGAGGATACCGGTACCGCGCATCTGAGCGGCGGCAGCGCCGCGGTGCCGCTCGATGCGACGTTCGCCGGCACGATCGATCCAACGAGCGGCTACCGCGTTTTCATCACACCCGACGGCGAGACGCGCGGTCTCTTCGTCGCATCGAAATCCATGCGCGGCTTTACCGTGCGTGAGGTGCAGGGCGGCCGCTCCTCGACCGACTTCGACTACCGCATCGTCGCGATCGCCGCAGGGCACGCGGGCCAGCACATGGCGCGTATCGATCCGGCAAGCATTCCGCAGCACGCGATGATGAAACGAAACCCCATGCAGTTGCTCACGGCCGCGGGTCGTTAGAGAGTCGAGGTTTCGCATGTCGATCAAATCCGTCATCGGAGCGTCCGTCGTGTCGTCGTTCGCAACGACCGCGCTCCTCACGATGCATCCCGCAGCATACGCCGCGAGCGCGTTCGCCACGGTCGCGAGCGCGGTCTCGTGCGCGACCTCGGGCTCGTGCGTTTCCGGTAGCAACACGAGTTCCGGGCCCGGCGTTTCCGGTACGAGTGCGAAAGGCTACGGCGTCGAAGGCATCTCCACGTCGAACGACGGCCTCAAAGGCATTTCGACGTCGTCGAACGGCCTTTCGGCTTCGTCGACGTCCTCGTACGGCGTCAAAGGCGAATCGTCGACGAACTACGCGGTGTACGCCGCGTCGAAATCCGGCGGCGGCGTGCTCGCGACGACGTCGAACACGAGCGATACGAAGCAGGCCGCGGTCACGGGCAACGATCTCTCGACGAACGGCAGCGACAACGACGGCGTGCTCGGCACCGTCACGAACGGCAACTACGGAGTCGAAGGAACGTCCGGCGACGACGCGCGCGGCGGGGTCGCCGGGTCGGCAACGAGCGGCGTCGGCGTCCGCGCGGCCTCCAACAGCGGTCAAGCCCTCGTCGCTCAGTCGACATCGGACGAAGCATTGTTCGCGATGACGTCGTCGGGACACGAAGCCGCGGAGATCGCCAACCGCGGCGGCGCCGTCGGTCTCGTCGCGGAAGCGGGCATCGTCGCGATCCAAGGGATCGGGCTCGGTCACGGCGATCCGCTCATGCTCCAAACCTCGAACGGCAGTCAGACGTCGACGGTTTTCTACGTCGACGCGAACGGCAACGTCCACTATGCCGGATCGCTCGAATCGTTCGCGGAGACTCCGAGCGGAGCCACGGTCTCGTCGTATGGCACGACGACGACGCGGCCGACGGTCGAGGACACCGGCACCGCGCATCTCACCGCCGGCACCGCGGCGGTCGCGCTCGACCCGACGTTCGCCGCTACGATCGATCGGACGAGTGCGTATCGCGTCTTCATCACGCCGGCAGGCGAAACGCGTGGTTTGTTCGTCGCGTCGAGATCGCTGCGCGGGTTCACCGTGCGTGAAGTGCAGGGCGGCCGCTCGTCAACCGATTTCGACTATCGAATCGTCGCGATCGCCGCGGGCCATGCCGACCAGCACATGGCGCGCATCGATCCCGCGAGTATCCCGAATATGCCGATGCCGAAACCTCACGTGGCTCGAACGCGCACGCGCGCGACTCGCTAAAGAGAAAGTCGAGATTCGCATGTCGATCAAGTCCGTTATCGGCGCGTCGGTCGTTTCTTCGTTCGCAACGACGGCGCTTCTCACGATTCATCCCGCCGCGTATGCCGCGACCGCGTTCGCCACTATCGCGAGCGCAGTCAATTGCGCGACGACCGGCGCCTGCGTCTCCGGTACCAACACGAGTTCCGGTCCGGGCGTATCCGGCACCAGTGCGAAAGGTTACGGCGTCGAGGGCGTTTCCACGTCGAACGACGGCCTCAAAGGCATTTCGACGTCGTCGAACGGCGTCTCGGGATCGTCGACGTCCGCCTTGGGCGCGAAGGGGATCTCTTCGACGTCGTACGGAGTGTACGGAGCGTCGACGTCCGGCAGCGGCGTGTACGGTCAGACCTCCGCGACGAAAACGAAGCAGGCCGGTATCGTCGGCAAAGATCTCTCGACGAAGTACGGAGACACCAACGACGGCGTCCTCGGCGTCGTGACGGGAGGCGGGTACGGTGTCGAAGGGGATGCATCGACGAACGCGAGCGGCGGCGTGCTCGGTAACGCGACGACGGGTAACGGCGTCGACGGCATGTCCGAGAGCGGATACGGCGTCACGGCAACGACGGAGACGGGGAGCTCGGCCCTCGAGGTCTACAACGCCAAGGGAACCTACGGCGTCTTTGCGGAGGCGCCGAAAATCGGTCTTCTGGGCTACTCGCTCGCGGGCGATCCCTTATCGCTCGTCGGCCAAAACGGAGGCACGGTCTTCTTCGTCGACAGCACCGGCAACGTCCATTACTCGGGCATGCTCGAGTCGGACACGCGCGCGGGAAACGGCACGACGATCGCTTCGTTTTCCCCGAGGTCGACGCGTCCCACCGTCGAGGATACGGGCAACGCCCGTCTGACGGGCGGCGGCGCGAGTGTCGCATTCGATCCGGCGCTCGCGGCGTCGATCGACACGTCGGCCTCGTACGACGTCTTCCTCACGCCGGATGGCGACACGCGTGGCTTGTACGTTGCGTCGAAGACGTCGCGCGGGTTCACGGTTCGCGAATCCCAAGGCGGCCGTTCGTCGGTCGCATTCGCATACCGCATCGTCGCCGTCGCGGCGGGACATGCGACGCAGCGCATGTCCGCGGTCGATCCGAACGTGCTGCCGCACGTCGACGTTCCGGACGTGCTCGCGCGCAGACGCCGCTAGAGAATCGAGATTCACATGTCGATCAAATCCGTCATCGGCGCGTCCGTCGTTTCATCGTTCGCGACGACCGCGCTTCTCACGATGCATCCCGCGGCATATGCCGCGAGCGCGTTCGCTTCGATCGCGAGCGCGGTCTCGTGCGCGACCACCGGCGCGTGCATTTCCGGAACGAATACGAGTTCCGGTCCCGGCGTCTCGGGCACGAGTGCAAAAGGCTACGGCGTCGAAGGCACGTCGACGTCGAACGATGGACTCAAGGGTATCTCGACGTCGTCGAACGGGCTCTCCGCCACGTCGTCTTCGTCGTACGGCGTCAAGGGCGAGTCGTCGACTTCGTACGGCGTCTACGCGTCGTCCGCATCGGGCGGAGGCGTGTATGGTATGACGTCGGCGACGAAAACGAAGCACGCAGGAATCATGGGCGTCGATAATTCCACGAACGGCAGCATGAACGACGGCGTCTTCGGCACCGTCACGAACGGCGGTTGGGGCGTCGAAGGTGAGAGCGGCGACGGGGCATCGGGCGGCGGCGTCGTCGGAGGAGCAACGACGGCCACGGGTGTCGAGGGCTTTTCGCAGGGCTACGGCGGAACCGGCGTCGCAGGGTACGCGTACGACGATAAGTACGGGTCCGGCGTCTACGGTTCCGGCTACGATGCCGTCGTTGCGCAATCGTTCAACGAGCTGTTCGCCGGGGAAAACAGTAGCGGGTCTACCGTGTTCTCCGTCGACAGCGCCGGAAACATCACGTATGCCGGTTCTCTTCAACCGTTCGCGCGTGTGAAGGGAGGTGCGACGATCAAAGCGTTCGCCCCGAAGACGACGCGCCCCACGATCGAAGACACCGGCATCTCCCGCTTGACGGGCGGTACTGCGACGATCGCGCTGGACGTCGCATTCGCGTCGTCGATCGAGACATCGAGTCCGTACGTCGTGCTCATCACGCCCGAGGGCGAGACGCGCGGTCTCTTCGTCGCATCGAAAGACCCTCACGGCTTTACCGTGCGCGAGGCGGGCGGCGGCCGTTCCTCGGTGTCGTTCGACTATCGCGTCGTCGCCGTCGCGCAGGGGCACGCGGCCGACCATATGGGTGCAATCGATCCGGCGACGCTCCCGCATGTGAATGCGCCGAAGCCACCGCATCCTCTGCTCGGTCGCTCCCCCCTGTAGCGCTGCGTCGGTCACGCGAGCGCGGCGCGTATGACGGCGGCGCGCGTTTCGAAGACGTCGTCGAACGGACGCTCGTAGCGCGCGGCGAGCGCCGCACGCTTCTCTTCGTCGGCAGCCTGCGCGACGAGCGGTCCCGCGAGCAGGCCGAAGCGGAGCCGTGCATTCGCGCGGTACGCCCGCGCGATCGTTGCGCTCGCGTCGGTTCCGGTGCCGATGCGCCAGCCCGCTGCATAGCCGTCGAGCACGGCCGCTTCGAGTGCGCCGAGCCGTTCCGGCGCTAGCCCGAACATCCACGTGCTGTCGAGCACGAGATTGACGAGATCGTGCGCGAGCGGCGCGATGCCGAGTTCCGACCAATCGATGACGACCACGTCGCCCGCCGCATCGCGTGCCGCGAGGACGTTACTCGTCCACACGTCGCCGTGCGCGATCGTGTGCGGTTCGCAATCGAGCGCTGCGAACGTCGAGTCGCGCTCGCGCCACGCGTCGCGCAAGCGCGTCTCGAATGCCGTGCCGAGCGTCGCACGGATGCGCGCCGTCGAGAACGCGCCCTCGCGATGCGCGGCCGCGTAGGCCGACCCGCCGGCGACCGGCACCCACATCCGAAGCGATCCGCGAGCGAGCCACGCCGGTGCATCCGGGGCGCGCTTCGAGAACGCACCCTGCCATTCGCCGAGTGCGCGCGCGATCGCAAAGAAACGTTCGTCGCTCCATTCGTGTGCGTGCTGCGACGCGACGTCTTCGAGCCATAACGTCGCGATTCGCGCGTCGATCGCCGCGTCGTAAACGATCGGCGCGCGCAGCGGCGCAACCAGATCGTCCAGCATGCCGGACGCATACACGTCGTATTCACGACGCCAGAAGTTCGGGTGCCGCTCGTCGTCCGACGGTCGGAACTTCGCGCGGTGCGGATCGTCCGCAGAGGGCGCATCGGCACGTAAGCTCTTGACCACGAACGTCGCCCGGCGCTCCGCCTCCGAGCGCGTCCGCACGGACACCGTCGCGCGCGCGAGCCATGCCGTCGTCTCGCGTATCACGCGATGCGCGACCCGTACGAGCTCGAGGTCGAGCACCCGCGCATCCTCACCGAATCGCGCGCGCGCCGCGCGGGATGACGCGTCGCGCATCGCCGGCGATTCCACGCTCGCCATCGTACCACGCTTTACGAGCCGGTATCAGTAGTTCTACGGATGTCGGTCCGGCGTGCCGGCGCTACGATGGCGTCGAGAGTCGGCACTGGAGGAACGTCCGAGCATGAGAATATTCGGTTTTGGAGATGCGATCGTAGCAGCGGCGCTCGTCGCGGCCGTCGCCACGAACCCGCCGGCCTACGTAGAAGGCCTGTTCGCCACGCTCGCAAACCCGGCCGGGTGCATACAGACCGGCACGTGCGTCTCGAAACCGTCCGCCGTCCCAAACGGCCGCTCGGGCCTCGCAGATCAGATCCGAGACAATTTGACGGACCGTGGTCGCGACCGGAATAGCCGCGACGGCAGCGGGCGTCGAGGGATCTTCCGGAAGTGCGGCCGCCGCCTACGGGTCATCGGCCTCCGGTAACGCTCAAAAGAAAACGGCGCGGATCGAAATCCGCGCCGTCTCGCGTTCGGGATCGAAGCGTTAGAGCTTGATGACCACCGACTTGGTTTCCGTGTAGCAATCCAGAACGTTCTTGCCGTTCTCACGTCCCCAACCGGACTGGCGGAATCCGCCGAATGGGAGCGACGGGTCGAACGTGTTGTACGTGTTGACCCAGACCGTTCCGGCGCGCAGGCCGGCAGCGATCGTGTGCGCCTTGCTGACGTTCGTCGTCCACACGCCGGCGGCGAGACCGTACACGGTGTCGTTCGCCGTCTTGAGGATGTCGTCGGCGCTGTCGAACGGCGTCGCCGCGACGACGGGCCCGAAGATCTCTTCGCGCATGATCTTCATGTCCGGCTTCGTATCGACGAGCACCGTCGGCTCCACGAAGTAGCCCTTGTCGCCCTTGCGAACGCCGCCCGAAAGCGCGCGCGCGCCTTCCGAGATACCGGAGTCGATGTAGCCGGTAACGCGGTTGAGCTGTTCGTCCGAAACGAGCGGCCCGATTTCGGTGCGCTGATCGAGACCCGCGCCGACCGTCATCGCCTTCGCCGCCGCGGCGACGCCCTGCGTGACGCGGTCGAACACGCTGCGCTCGACGAAGAGTCGCGAGCCGGCCGTGCAAACCTGACCCGAGTTGAAGAAGATCGCGCCCGCGGCTCCGGCGATCGCGGCGTCGATATCCGCGTCGGCGAAGATGATGTTCGGCGACTTGCCGCCGAGTTCGAGCGTGACTTTCTTGAGGTTGCCGGTCGCGGCTTTGACGATCATCTTGCCGACTTCCGTCGAGCCCGTGAACGCGACCTTATCGATGTCCGGGTGCGCCGCGATGCGCGCGCCCGTCGTCTCGCCGTACCCCTGGATGAGATTGAAGACGCCGGCGGGGAAGCCGACTTCCGCGATCAGTTCCGCCATCAACGTGGCCGAGAGCGGGGTCTGTTCGGCGGGCTTCATCACGATCGTGCAACCGGCGGCCAGCGCCGGACCGATCTTCCAGATGAACATGAGGAGCGGGAAGTTCCACGGGATGATCTGACCGACGACGCCGATCGGCTCGCGACGCGAGTACGAATGGAAGTCGCCCGGGATCGTATACGTCTCGCCCGTGATCTTCGTGGCCCAGCCGGCCATGTAGCGCAGGTTGTCGATCGACATCGGGACGTCGGCGACGCGCGCGACCGAGATCGGCTTACCGTTGTCGAGCGATTCGAGCGTCGCGAGTTCCTCGGCGTGCTCTTCCATCTTGTCGGCGAGCTTGTAGAGGAGGCGCGAGCGCTCGGACGGCGACATCGAACGCCACGGACCGCTTTCGAACGCGCGGCGCGCGGCCTTCACGGCGAGATCGACGTCGGCAACGTCGCCTTCGGCGACGTGCACGAGAACGTCACCGGTCGCCGGGTTGAAGACCGGGAACGTCTTGCCGCTCACCGCATCGACGAACTTCCCGTCGATGAACAGTTGCTTACTCTGGCTGACGAATTTTTGAGCAAACGGGGGAAGTGCTGAGACCTGCGGTTCGAGCAGAGCCATGGTGACCTCACAATGAAAGAATCGAAAGCCGCATCCGAACGACCGATTCTCACGTCGAGGCGCTCGGGCGCGGCTCGTTTATCTATGACCGGAGATATCGGAGTCCTGCCACACCGAGCGTCCGAAAACGAACGACGTTCCGCATATACGTGCTGAGATCGGGGTCGTTCGACGGCCGGCGTGGCGGCGTAACCGGAGTGCCCGAGCGAACGCAGAAGGCGACGCCATGACGCTCGACATTCGCGTGTTCGCGTGGGCGCCGTAGCCGGCACGCAGGCGCAGTGCGCGATCCTCGCAGCCGGACTGTCGAAACGGATGGGCGAGCCGAAGCTCCTCTTGCAATTGGAGGGCGAACCGCTCGTGAGACGAGCCATGGCTGCGAGCCGCGACTTTCCGATCATCGTGGTCGTCAGTCGCGCGCTTGCGGGTTCCGTGACGCCTGCGGAGGGCGTGACGATCGTCCTCAACGACGAACCCGAACGCGGTATGACGCACTCGTTGATGCTCGCGGATAGAGCCGCAAGCGATCGAACGATACCGCTCGCGGTTCTTCTCGGCGACACGCCGCTCGTCGACGCCGCATTGGTGCGCCGCGTCGTGGATGCCCTCGGAGACGCAGACGTCGCGTATCCCGTGCGCGGCGACGTTCCCGGTCATCCGGTCGTGTTCGGGCCGCGTCCTCGCGCCGCCATCGCGACGCTCCCCGAAGGAGATACGCTTCGGACGCTTCGCTCCGACGCGCGATGGCGTCGCGTCGAAGTACCGATCGACGACGATCGCCCCTTCGCCGACGTCGATACGCCCGAGGATCTCGCGCGGCTGCGATCGCTGATGGAGCGCTAGACGAGCTTCTCCGGCTGAATCGGTAAGTCGCGAACGCGCGTGCCGGTCGCGTGATACACGGCGTTCGCGATCGCGGCCGCCGCGCCGACGATGCCGATCTCGCCGATGCCTTTGACGCCGAGCGGATTGACGTTCGGATCGTCTTCGGGGACGATGTATGCTTCGAAATCGGACGGCACGTCCTTGTTGACCGGCACGAGATAGTCCGCAAGGTTCGCGTTCATGATGCGTCCGCTTCGCGCGTCCGTGCGCGTGATCTCGTGCAGCGCCATGCTCAAGCCCCAGACCATTCCGCCGAGGTACTGACTTCGCGCGGTTTTCGCATTGAGGATGCGGCCGGAGGCGAAGGCGCCGACCATCTTGACCACGCGCACCGTGCCGAGTTCCGGGTCGACGCGAACCTCGGCGAACTGCGCGCCGAACGCGTGCATCGAAAACGCCGTTTTCTCGTCCCCGGGCCGTGCATCTCCACGCTCCTCGATCTCGCCCTGCGGATGACGCCCGAGGATCGCCGCGTACGTATCGCCGACGTCGGGCCGATCGCGCAAGAAGATTCGGCCGTCGCGCACGTCGATCGCGTCCGCGTCGTGCCCGTGCAGCGAGGATTGCGGGTCGCCGAGCGCGAGGCCGATCGCCCGGTCGCGCGCCGAACGAGCCGCGACGCTCACGGCATTGCCCACGCTCGCCGTGGTTTGCGAGCCGCCGGACACGGGACCCATCGGAAAGTTGGTATCGCCGAGTTCGAAGCGTACGGACGACACGGGAATGCCGAGTTCTTCGGCGGCGACCTGCGAGAACACCGTGTACGCACCCGTGCCCAAGTCTTGCGTGCCGGCAAACACGTGCGCGGTCCCGTCCGACGACAGACGGACGAGCGCGGAGGCCGCGCTTCGATTCGTGGGATACGTCGCCGAGGCAACGCCCATGCCGACGAGCAGGCCGCCGTCTCGCATGGAACGTGCGCGTGGGACGCGGCGCGACCAACCGAAACGTTCGGCACCCACGCTATAACACTCGCGAAGCGATTTACTCGAGAACGGAAGCTGCTTCGACGGATCCGAGTCCGCATGGTTCCGCAGCCGCACTTCGAGAGGATCGAGCCCGACCGCATACGCGAGTTCGTCCATCGCCGATTCGAGCGCGAACGAGCCGGACGATTCGCCCGGCGCGCGCATGAACGTCGGCGTCGCGGCATTGAGCGGAACGACGGTGTTGATCGTGCGCACGTTCGGCACGGCGTACAACATCTTCGTCAGCTCGGCGCTCGGCTCGACGAACTCGTCGAAGATCGACGTTTGCGAACGCACTTCGTGCAGCGTCGAAACGAGCGTTCCATCGCGCTTCGCACCGAGCGTGACTCGCTGGATCGTCGCCGGCCGATACCCGACCGAACCGAACATCTGCGGCCTCGCGAGGACGAGCTTGACGGGCCGCTTGACCGCGCGCGCCGCCATGGCGGCGAGGACGGTGTGAGCCCAGGCGGAGCCCTTCGAGCCGAAGCCGCCTCCGACGAACGGACACACGACGCGCACGTTTGCCGGCGGGATTCCGAAGGCGACGGCGAGTCTGCTCCGCGTCCCGAACACGCCCTGCGTCGCATCGTAGACGGTGAGGACGTCGCCATCCCACGTCGCGACCGTCGCGTGCGGCTCCATCGGGTTATGGTGCTCGACGGGCGTGGTGTACGTGCGATCGATCTTGACGTCCGCACCCGCGAATGCGGCGTCCACGTTACCACGTTCGTACACCGACGGCTCGTCGCCGTGAGAATGTTCGGGATGATATCCGGATCCGTGCGCGAGCGAGAGCGCGGGTACGCTCGTATCGTAGCGGATGCGGACGAGCGACGCGGCGTCGGTGGCGCGCTCGAACGTATCGGCGACGACGACGGCGACCGGTTGACGATCGTAGCGCACGATCCGGTCTTGGAGCAGCGGAAGATTGCGATCGGTCATGCCGGCGACTTTGTGCTGCTCCACCTTCGGCGCATTTTCGTACGTCAGCACGGCGATGACGCCGGATGCCCGTGTCGCGGCCGCCGCATCGACGGCGGCGATCGTGCCGGCGGGTATGGTGCTCTCGACCATGACCGCGTACGTGAGACCCGGGAGCGGCGTTTCCGCCGCGTAGCGCGCCGTACCGGTAATTTTCCGGCGCCCGTCCACGCGATCGATCGGCGCACCGACGAGGTTCATGCCGCCACCGACGCCAGGCTCTTGACGATGAGCCGCTTCACGAGCGGAATCTTGAAGTCGTTGTGACCGTAGCCGCGCGCGCCCCCAACGGCGATCTCGGCGGCGCGCTCGAACGCGGCGGCCGACGGCGCGACACCGATCAAGGCTCGCTCCGACGCGAGCGCCCGCCACGGCTTCGGCGCGATGCCGCCGAGTCCGAGCCGGGCATCCGCGATCTTTCCGTCGCGCACGGACAGCGCCGCACCGACGGAGACGAGTGCGAACTCGTACGAGGCACGATCGCGAACCTTCACATACGTCGACGTCGAGGCGAGCCTCGAGATCGGGATGTCGACGGCTACGATCAGTTCGCCGTGTTCCAACACGGTTTCGATCTGCGGCGTGTCGCCCGGCAACGTGTGGAACGCCGCGATCGGAATCGACCGTTCGCCGCGCGGTCCGCGCGTGCGCACGATCGCATCGACCGCGAGCAAGGCGACGGCCATGTCGGAGGGGTGCACGCAGATGCAGTCGCGGCTTCCGCCGAGCACGGCGTGCTGCCGATTGATCCCGTCGATCGCCGCGCACCCGCGGCCCGGCTCGCGCTTGTTGCACGCGGTCGCGACGTCGCGAAAGTAGGCGCAGCGCGTGCGCTGCATCAGGTTGCCGCCGATCGTGGCGGCGTTGCGCAGCTGCGGCGACGCGCTTGCGAGCAGCGCTTCGGCGACGGCCGGCGCGATGCGCACGACGGCCGGATGATCCGCCGTATCGCTCATCCGTGCCAGCGCACCGATGCGTACGAACGTCCGATGCTCGACGATGTCGCCGAACGGCAACGCGTTGATGTCGACGAGCAACGCCGGCGCCTCGACCGTGTCCTTCATGAGATCGATCAGGTTCGTGCCGCCTGCGAGGAATTTCGCGTCCCGATCGGCCGTCACCGTGGCGACGGCGGCGCTCGACGACGCCGTTCGCGTGTACGCGAAGGGTCGCATCAGACGTTCTGCTTTCCGGCGGCCGCGACGGCGTCGACGATGTTCTTGTACGCTCCGCAACGACAGATGTTGCCGCTCATGAATTCCCTGATGCTCGCGTCGTCGAGCGGACGCTTCTCGGCGAGCAGAGCCACCGCGGAAAGAATCTGTCCGGGCGTGCAATACCCGCACTGAAAGCCGTCGTGCTCGAGAAAGGCGGCCTGCATCGGATGCAGCCGGTCTCCGTCCGCGAGCCCCTCGATCGTCGTGATGCGGGCGCCCGTGTGCATGATCGCGAGCGTGAGGCACGAGTCGATGCGTCGCCCGTTCACGAGCACGGTGCAAGCGCCGCACGTGCCCTGATCGCAGCCCTTTTTCGTGCCCGGCAGATTCGCGTATTCGCGCAATGCGTCGAGAAGGGTCACGCGCGGTTCGATCGTCAGGTCGTGCCGCATTCCGTTGATCGTCAGGGTGACCGGGACCGGGTGCGGGCCGGCTCGAGGACCGACGTCGACCGGCATCGGCTTCGACGGAGCGGCCTCCGCATCGGCAGTGCCGGGAACTCCGCCGACGGCGGCGACCGCCGCCGGCAGGGCGGTTCGCGACAAAAACGATCGTCGCGAGAAATCACGGGGCTCCAGAGGGTCGGACACCCGCTTTCATTGCCCGGATCGGCCGCGTTCTAAGCCGCGATCGCGTGCGGTCCTATTTCAGCGCGACGGCCGCGAAGAGTTTCGCCGGATCGCTGCGCGCGAGTTCGAGCGTGCGGAGAAACGCGCCGCGCACGACGACGATCTCCGGCTCGCGCGCGATCATTCCCGCGACGATCGTGTCGGCGGCTTCCTCGACCGGGATACCGTTCGCTTGGATCTCGTCCATGATGCCGTACCGCGAACCGTCGGCCGTCAGCGCGTTCACCGAGACGTCCGTCTGAATCGGGCCGGCGACGATCGTCGTAACCGCGATGCCGTCCTTGTGCGTTTCCGCCCGCAGCGCATCGAAGTAGCCGTGAACGGCAAATTTCGCCGCACAATACCCGGAGCGCAGCGGCGTGCCGAACTTGCCGGCAACGCTCGACGTCACGACGATGTGGCCGGCGCCGCGTTCGAGCATGCCCGGCAGCACGGCGCGCGCGAACGCAACGGGCGCGAAGAAATCGACCTCCATGAGCTGCCGGTAGACGTCGAACGACGTGTCGCGCGCGAGCGAGCGCTGCGTGATGCCCGCGTTCGCCACGAGCACGTCGACGGGTCCGAGTTCCGCCTCGATGCGCGCGAGCCACGACGGGATCGCGGCGAAGTCCGTGACGTCCCCGGGGAGCACGAGCCGGGGCGTCGTCGCCGGCAACGACGCCGCGACCGCTTCGAGCTGGTCCGCCCGGCGAGCGGACAGCACGAGCGACGCGCCCTCGCGCGCGAGCCTGCGTGCGAGCGCCGCGCCGATGCCCGCGGAGGCTCCGGTAATCCAAATGACGCGTCCGGCGTAGTTCACCTCGAACGGTTACGGCGCGTCGGAACGCGCCGCCTCGCGCGGCCGCGCGGCCTTGCCGAGCACGGGCGCGTACGCCGCGAGCGCGCGAACGCGCGCCTCCGCGTGATCCACGATCGGCTCGGGGTAGTCGCGGCCGAGCCGGAAGCCGAGCGCCTCGGCCTCGAGCGGCGCGAGGATCCACGGCGCGTGCACCGCGCGAGCCGGCAGCCGTTCGAGCGCCGGCAGCATCGAGCGGATGAACGCGCCGTCCGGATCGAACTTCTCGCTCTGCAACACCGGGTTGAACACGCGAAAGTACGGCGCGGCATCGGTACCGGTCGACGACGACCATTGCCAGCCGCCGTTGTTCGCGGCTTTGTCCGCATCGGCGAGATGCTGCTCGAAGTACGCTTCGCCGAGGCGATAGTCGAGCAGCAGATCCTTCGTGAGAAACGATGCAACGATCATGCGCAGCCGGTTGTGCATCCAGCCGAAAGTATTGAGCTGTACCATCGCCGCGTCGACGATCGGGTAACCGGTCCGTCCGGCGCACCACGCCTCGAAGTCGTCGCGCGACGTGCGATAGTCGAGCGCGCGCGCGCGTTCGTCGAACGGACCGTCCGCGACGCGCGGCACGTTCGCGAGGATCTGTTGGTAGAAGTCGCGCCAGATCAGCTCGGAGAGCCACGTGTCGAAGCCGGTCGCGCGCGTACCGCGCGCACCGCGGCGCGCGTCGACGACCGCCGCGACGCACGTCCGGATGCCGATCGTTCCGGCACGGAGTTGCGGCGAGAGATGCGAGGTTCCCGGCTTCGCCGGCTCGTTGCGGTCCGCGGCGTACGCGCCACCGCGTTCCTCCAAGAACGTCGCGAGCGTGTCGTGCGCGAGCGTCTCGCCGCCCTTCGGGAATTTCGGCGATCGCTCGTGGCCGTAGTCTTCCGGCTTCGGAACGGCGAGCGTCTCGCCGATCGTATCCGCCGTTGCGAGCCGCCGCCGGATCGCACCGAGCGAATCGGTCGCAGGCCGCGGTTCGCGTTCGCAGCGCTCGAGCCAACGTCGCTTGTACGGCGTGAACACCGTGTACGGCGACCCGTCCGGCTTCAGGACGTCGGTCGCGCCGAAGTAGACGTGATCGACGGACGCTTCGACGACGACGTCGTCCGCGCGCAGCCCCGCGGTCACGCGCTCGTCGCGAGCGATCGCGTCGGGCTCGTAGTCGACGTTGTAGAAGAGCGCCGTCGCACCGGCGCGCTTCGCGAGCCCGCGCAACTCCGTTTCGAAATCGCCTTCGAGCAGCGCGAGATCGCTGCCGCGTTCGCGGAGCGCGTCGCGTAACGATGCGAGCGCGTCGAAGAAGCAGCAGACGATCGGCGCGCCGACGCGATCGCTCCGCAGCAGTACGGGATCGAGGACGAACGCGCACACGACGCGCTCGCTCGCACGCGCGGCGCGTTCGAGCGCGACGTTGTCGGACAGACGCAGATCGCGGCGCAGCCAGACGATCGACGTTGCGTGATTCGCAGCCATATCGACGTAGACTGTGCCCGGATCGCGGACGGTTCACCGCGGGGAGGCGCCGTCCGTTCGCGGAACGACGCCGCGTGGAGTTGGAACTCGCGGACCTGATCCTGCCCTTGGTCCACACGTTCACGATCGCGCGTCGTTCCGAGACGGACGCGCGCAGCGTCGTCTTCACGCTCCGTCACGACGGGCTCGAGGGCCTCGGCGAGAGCGCGCCCTCCGAACGCTACGGCGAGAACCTCGCGTCGATCAAGACGTTTTTCGCGAACCACACGCTCGCGAGCGACGATCCCTACGCGCTCGACGCGTTGCTCGCGGGCCTCCCGCCGGCCGCGCGCTGCGGCCTCGACGTCGCGCTGCACGATCTCATCGGTAAAGATCTCGACCGCCCGCTCTGGCGCCTTCTCGGCGTCGATCCCGCGCGCACGCCGGTCACGTCGTTCACCGTCGGCATCGACGCGCCGGACGTCATGCTCGCGAAGCTCGATGCGATCCGCGAGCATCCGATCGTCAAGGTGAAACTCGGCTTCGAGGGTGACGTCGAGGTCCTCGAAGCGATGCGCGCGCGCTACACCGGCACGTTGCGCGTGGACGCGAACGAGGCGTGGACGCCGGAGGAAGCCGTCCGGAAACTCGCCGTGCTCGCCCGGCTCGACGTCGAGTTCTGCGAGCAGCCGATCCCCGCCGGCACGCCCGAGCGCCTGCGCTTCATCCGCGAACGGTCGCGCGTCCCGATCGTCACGGACGAAGATTCGAAAGACGCGACCGACTTGCTCGCGCTCGCGGGTTGCGTCGACGGCGTCAACGTCAAGCTCGTGAAATGCGGCGGCATCCGCGGCGCGCTCGCCATGATCCATACCGCGCGCGCGCTGGGTCTCAAGATCATGCTCGGCTGCATGGTCGAGAGCGCCATCCTCGCGACGGCCGCCGCGCATCTCTCGCCGCTCGTCGACTGGGCGGATCTCGACGGCCCGTTTCTGACCGCACGCGATCCGTTCGCGGGCATCACGTACGATCGCGGCAAGATCGTCGTGCCGGACGGTCCGGGGCTCGGCGTCGCGCGGGTGTGACGGTGAAGCGCAGCTACGCCGTCCTCGCTCCCGGCCTTTTCGCATCGCGCGCCGCGAAGACCGCGCACGGCGTGATCGCGTACTCGGCCGACGCGACGGCGGCCGTCATCGACGTCGACCACGCCGGCCGGCGCGTGCGCGACGTGTTGCCGTATCTCGACAGCGACGCGCCGATCGTCGCGACGCTCGACGACGCGTTGCGGTATCGGCCGACCTCGTTGCTCGTCGGCGTCGCGCCGCCCGGCGGCGCGTTGCCGCCCGCGTGGCGCGCGACGATCGAGCGCGCGCTCGCGGCGCGGCTCGAGGTCGTGAGCGGCCTGCACCAGTTCCTCGCGGACGACCCGGCATTCGCCGCTGCGGCCGCGACGTCGGGGGCGCGCATCTGGGACGTCCGAGCGACGCCGCCGCCGCGGCTCTTCACGGGCGAGGCGTACCGCGCGAATGCGCGCGTGGTGTTGACCGTCGGCAGCGACTGCGCCGTCGGCAAGATGACGGCATCGCTCGAGCTCACACGCGCGGCCCGGGAGCGCGGGGTGCGCGCGCGTTTCGTCGCGACCGGTCAGACCGGCATCGCGATCGCGGGTTCGGGCACCGCGATCGACCGCGTGATCTCCGACTTCGCGAGCGGCGCCGCGGAAGAACTCGTCCTCGCGAACGCGAGCGATGCCGACGTGCTGTTCGTCGAAGGCCAAGGCGGCATCAACCATCCGGCGTTCGCGCCCGTCACGCTCGCGCTGCTCTACGGCAGCACGCCCGACGCGCTCGTGCTCGTGCACCTCGCGACGCGCACGCACGTCGAGGACTTCGGCACGCCGCTCCTCTCGCTCGCGGCGCTCGTCGAGACGTACGAAGGCCTCTGCGCGACGGTGAAGCCGGCGAAGGTCGCGGGCATCGCACTCAACACGTACGGCCTTTCGGCGGAAGACGCGCGCACCGCCGTCGCACGCGCGAGCGCGGAGACCGGTCTCCCGTGCGCCGACGTGGTGCGCGACGGACCGCACGCGCTCTACGACGCGACGGCCCCGTCGTTCGCACGCAAGACCGAGCCGCTGCGATGAATCGCGCGGCGTCCGTCATCGTCCGAGCGCTCGCGGCGATCGCGCTGCTCTCCGCGTGCACGCGCACGGGCGACGTCGCACCCGGCGGCGGCCGCCACCCGTGGACCGCGGCGGGTCACCTGCGCATCGGCAGCCCCGACGAACCCGACAACATCAACCCGTTGTTCGCGCACACCGACGCGACGGATCAGATCGACGCGCTCGTCTTCGCGCCGATGTTCCGCTACGACCCGCACGGCAATTTCGTACCCGAGCTCGCGACGGTGATTCCGACGTACGCGAACGGCGGGATCTCGCGCGACTCGAAGACGATCGTGCTGCACATGCGTCGCGGCGTCCGGTGGTCGGACGGCGCGCCGCTGACCGCGCGCGACCTGCGCTTCACGTGGCGTGCGGTGCGCAACCCGCGCAACAACACGAAATCCGATTACGGTTGGACCGACATCACGGCGATCGACGTGCCGGACGACGCCACCGCGATCGTGCACCTGCGCGTGCCGAACGCGAACGTCCTCGGCCTCTTCGGCGGCGGCGGCGGCGACGCGTATCCGCCGCTGCCCGAGCATCTCCTCGGGAAGTTGCCCGACCTCAATTCGGCGCCGTTCAACGCGGCGCCGATCTCGAGCGGTCCCTTTGTCTTGCGCGCGTGGAATCACGGCTCGTCGCTCGAGTTCGTCGAGAACAGGGCGTACTGGCGCGGACCGCCGAAGCTCGCCGCGATCTCGTGGAAGATCGTTCCGAATCCCGACACGCTCTTCGAACAGCTGCGCACGCACGAGATCGACGTGCTGCCGACCGTCGGCGACACGTTCGCGGCACGACTCGGCGGCATCGAGGGTTTGCGCGTCGTCAAGACGCTGTCGGCGAACTGGCGACGGCTCGCGATCAATTGCGCGCGTCCCGGCCTGCGCGACGTCGTCGTGCGGCGTGCGATCGCGGAAGCCGTCGACTGGGATCGCATGAATCGCACCGTGTATCACGGGCTCAACCTGCGCGCGCACAGCGATCTCCCGCCGGACTCGTGGGCGGCGCCGGACATTCCGCTCTATCCGTACGATCCGGCCGGCGCCGCGCGCGCGCTCGACGCGGCCGGCTGGCGGGTCGGGCCCGGCGGCGTGCGCGCGAAGGGCACGGTCGCGCTGCGCTTCGTCATTTCAGCGACGAACAAGCCGGGTAACGAAGATGCGGAAGTGCAGATGCAACAGGAACTCCGCGCCGCCGGGATCGAGCTGACGATCAAGAACTATCCCGCGAGCGTCCTGTTCGCGCAGGACGGCCCGCTCTACACCGGCAGATACGATCTCGAGTGGTCGATCGACACGAACGGTCCGGATCCCGATAACCAGGGCAATTGGAGCGGCGACTTCGTTCCGCCGCACGGCGCGAATACGAGCTTCCTGCGCGACGCGACGATCACGCGCACGAGCGACGCCGCGATCCGCACGTTCGACCGTGCGAAACGCAAGGCGTTGTACGCGCGGGAGGAGGCACGTATCCACGAACTGGTGCCCGTCGTGTTTCTGTATTGGGCCGAGCGCGTGAGCGCGTACGACGACGATCTGCGCGGCTACCGGCCGGCCGAGTACATCACCGACAATTGGAACGCGTGGGAATGGTCGATCTGACCGCGGCGTACCGCCCGTGCTGAGGCTCGTCCATCCGAACGCGGGCGAAGAACTCGTCGTCAACGTCGGACCGGTGCGCGAAGCGATCGTCTCGTGGAACGCGCTCGCGCTCGACGGAACGATCGACCTGCGCGTCAACGCAATCGACGGCCGCACCTCGGCGTGGCTCCCGTACGTCGCAATCTCCGCCGAGAAACGCGCGTCGCTCGCCGGCAGCGACGGATTCGTGCGCATCGATACGGACGTCGTGCGCGGCGACGTCGACTTCGTGACGGTCGGCATCCGCTCGCGCGGCGCGCTCGATGCCGTCTTCGTGAGCACGCCGGACTACGGCGCGCCGTCGCGCATCGTCGCACTGCAAGCGGTCGCGCTCGACGTGCCGCGCTACTCGCAGTACGAGCCGGCATTCCCGGCGGAACGCGGCTGGTGCGCGCCCGCCTCGCTCGCGATGCTGCTCGCCTATCGCGACTATCCCGTCGACGTCCCGATCGTCGCGCGCGAGGTCTTCGACGCGCGTTACGGCGGGACGGGCAACTGGACGTTCAACGTCGCCTTCGCCGGAACGCTCGGCTTCCGTGCCGCCGTGATGCACCTGCGCGACCTCGGTCACGCGCACGCGTTTCTCGCCGACGACATTCCGCTCGCGCTCTCGATCGCATGGGAAGGCGGAACGCTGCCGGGCGCGCCGCTTCCGCGTTCGGACGGACATCTCGTCGTGCTGCGCGGCATCGATCCGAACGGCGACGCGCTCGTCAACGATCCCGCCGCGCCCGGCGTCGCGATCGTGTATCCGCGCGAGGCGTTCGAACGCGCGTGGCTCGGACACGGCGGCATCGCGTTCGCGGTCGCGCCGGGTCGCCTCGCCGAAGCGTTGCTGCGTCTTGCCAACGACTGATCCCGCGCGGCCGCGCTCGACGCAGCCGGCCGAACGCGTGCTGGCGAGCGGCGGCGGCGAACCCGCGCCGCTGCACGTCGTGCTCGTCGAGCCGAAGATCCCGCCGAACACCGGGAACGTCGCGCGCTTGTGTGCAGCGACGGGTTGCGCGCTCCACCTCGTGGAGCCGCTCGGCTTTTCGATCGACGACCGCGACCTCAAGCGCGCGGGCCTCGATTATTGGGCGGCCGTCGACGTGCGCGTGCACGCGTCGCTCGACGCGTTTCTCGCGAAGTGGACCGCTCCGCTCTGGTTGCTCTCGACGCGCGCCGCGCATCCGTACGCGGACGCGCTCTTCGCGCCGGGCGACGCGCTCGTCTTCGGATCGGAGACGGCCGGACTCCCGCAAGCGTTACTCGACGCGCGCGCCGATCGCGGCTTGCGCGTGCCGATGCGTCAGGACGCCGTTCGCAGCATCAATCTTTCGACGACGGTCGGCATCGTCACGTACGCTGCGCTAGCGCGACTCGGGTTTCCCGGGTTGCGATGAGCGCCCGATCGCTCGCGGTGCGCGGCAAGAACGCGGCGAGCGATCCCGCGGCGAACGCGAGCGCCGCGATCGTCTCGAACGTCGCCTGCAGCGAGACGCGATCGGCGATCAGGCCGAGGACGGGCGTTCCCGCTCCGCCGATGCTGATCGCGAGGCCGAGCGTGACGCCCGACGCGATGCCGAGACGGTTCGGCAGATACTCCTGGCCCATCACGACGAACGCCGTCTGCGATGCGACGATGACGAAGCCGACGAACATCGCGAACGCGTAGGCGAGGTAGAGATTCGGTACGGCGCCCGTCGACGCGACGAACGCGAGGATGACGGGCGCGGCGCCGCACGTGGAGCCGACGAACGTCGTCTTACGACCGAGCCGATCGGCGAGCCGGCCGCCGAACATCGTGCCCGCGACGCCCGCGGCGAGCATCAGCGTGAGGCCGACGTTCGCTTGCGTCTTCGTCGCGTGCACGACGCCGATCAAATAAAGCGGCATGAATGCGACGAGCCCGATGTAGGCCATCGAACGCGTGCAGACGGCGGCGGTCAACAGCGAGAACGCGCCCCAGCGATCGGTGCCGGCGCGCGCCGCGCGTGAAGCGCGCTCGGGAGCGAACCCGCGCAGGCGCGGCAGTTCGCGCAGGACGAGCGCCGCCGCGAGCGCGCCGGGAAGCGCGAGCGCGAGCGTTCCCGCCGGACCGAACGCGAGGACGAGCCCGGTGAGGAGCAGCGGCCCGATCGCGAATCCCGCGTTTCCGCCGGCCGCGAACCAGCGCATGCCCGTCGCCTTGCGATCGCCCGCGACGTAATTCGCGTAGCGCGCGGCTTCCGGATGGAACGTCGCGATGCCGAGCCCGCTGAGTGCGACGCACGCGACGATGCCCGCGTAGTTCGGCATCACGCCGACGAGCGCGAGCCCGAATGCCGCGAAAAACACGCCGGCGGCGATCAGCCACGGCATCGAGCGCCGGTCCGCGAGCGCGCCGATCGCGGGCTGGACGACGGACGAACTGAGGCCGGCGAACAGCATCAGACCCGCCGCCGCCGTGTACGAGAGCCCGTGCGAGGCGATCAAGAACGGCAGGAGCGCGGGAAGCGCGCTTTGATTGGAGTCGTCGACGACGTGCACGATCGAGAGGATCGTCATGCCGCGCACGTCGAGCGCGCGGGGCGCCGGGATGGTCGCGTTCACTCGGGCCATTGTGACACGCGATCCCGCGTAGGTCAAAGACCGCCGCGCGGGCGAACGCCGAGCGACGACGATGGACGCATTCGAGGAGCTTCAACACCGGATCGTCGCCTGCGAGCGTTGCCCGGAGTTGCGTGCTTATTGCGCGCGGATCGCGAGCGAGAAGAAACGCGCGCATCGCGACGACGACTATTGGGGCCGTCCCGTGCCGGCGTTCGGCGATCCGGCCGCGCGCGCGCTGCTCGTGGGGCTCGCTCCCGGCGCGCACGGCTCGAATCGCACCGGGCGCATGTTCACGGGCGACGCGTCGGGCGTGTGGCTGTACCGCGCGCTCCATCGCGCGGGATACGCGTCGCAGGCGGAGCAACGCGATCGCGCCGACGGCATGCGTCTGCGCGGAGCGCTCGTCTCGGCGGCGCTTCGCTGCGCCCCGCCCGGCAACGCGCCGACGCCGTCGCAGCTGCGAAACTGTTTCCCGTATCTGCAACGCGAGATCGAGTTGCTGCCGGAGCTGCGCGTCGTCGTCGGCCTCGGCGCGATCGGCACGCGCGCGGCGGAAAACGCGCTCGTCGCCGCGGGCTTCGCGTTCGCACGGCGGCACGCGTTCGGCCACGGCGCCGAAAGCGTGGCGCACGGCGCGCGCGGTTCGGTCGTGCTCTTGTCGTCGTACCATCCGAGCCGCCAGAACACGAACACGGGCGTGCTCACCGAACCGATGCTCGATGCCGTGTTCGCCCGCGCGCGCGAGCTTTCACGTGGTCCGTCGGACCCATAGATCGACGTTTTGGGACGGCCGAGCGAGACGGGGAAATCTCGCGTTCGGTAACGGCACGTTACCACGCAGAAGAAGGAAACGAGCCCTAAGCGGTTGGAGAACCAACGACGTGCTTTACGCGGCATGCGACGCTCGTAGCGATTAACGCTACGGGTACCGTCGCGTGCGCAGAGGAGAGCTTCTTGAAGAACATCAACGCGCGGCCGTGGTATCTCGCGCTCGTTTTATCGGTTATCGCGCTTCCGAGCGCGGCCCTCGCTCAGGCATCCGCGACGGCGCCGGATTTCGGCTCGCCGCCGTCCGGTGCCGTGCCGATCCTCTTCAACGATCATCACGTCTATTCGAAGCCGGACAAACTCAAGGCCGGCCGCGTGCTGGCCGCGCTCGTGAAGGGCGGCACGATCCTCGTTCCGCTGCGTTCGCTCTTCGAGCAGACCGGCGCCGTGGTCACCTTCGATCCGGCGACGCACTCGGTCGACGTGAGCAAGCCGGGCTCCGACGTGAAGGTCACGCTCGGCAAGCACGCGGTACTCCTCAACGGCGAGGAACGCCCGCTCGACGTCGCACCCGAGATGTACCG
>CAJCIN010000249.1 GCA_903970385.1 Rhodospirillales bacterium
CGAGACGCCGCCGAGGGATTCCGGCGTTTGCGCATGCCCTTGCTCGAAGCGACGGCACGCGAAGCAGCGGGCGAGCTCGACGTCGCCCTCGCGCTCTATCGCCGCTGCGGCGCGTCGCACGACGTCAAGCGCCTCGGCGACGCCCCGCCCGTCGAGGCGCGCTCGGCGGACATTCCCGAATCGCTCGGGGAGCTGCTCTCACCGCGCGAAGGCGAGATCGCCGGCCTCGCGGGTCGCGGCCACACGAATCTCGAGATCGCGAGCAAGTTGTCGATCAGTCAGCGGACGGTCGAGAAACATCTCGCATCGACGTTCGAAAAGCTCGGCATCTCGTCGCGCCGTCAGCTACGCGACTTGTGCTGACGGCTCACTTTACACCGGTCGCGCGTTGCACCATCGCGTAGAGCACGCTCATCTGAAGCCCACTCTTTAATGCATAATTCGAATCGTAGAGACTCGAATAGCCCCACCAGTCGAAGCACGCGTTCGGATTGACCGGACCTGGTGCGGACGACGCGATCGTGTCGGGATACACGACGATGAGATCGTTGCGATCGGCCCACTCGTCGATGCCGGCTTCGGCGACCCACGCGTTGCCGATCAGGGATGCTTCTTGCAGGCAGCCGTGAAGCGCGAGGACGAACCCGCAGCGAGCGCCGCGCGCGCACGCCGACGGCACGAAGACGGATCCCGTCGTCGCCATCGACAGGTTCGACGACGCGCCGAACTCCGTCTGATCGAACGCCGACAGCTTACCGCTCAGCTTCCCGTCGTTTCGCGGTTTGAGGTTTTTGAGGAACATGGCGAGCCACGTGTGCACGGAATCGTATGTGGTGCGACCGCTCGTGCATTCGATCATGTACGGCGTGCCGAGCGTTCCGCACCCGAGTCGACCGTCGGGAGACTCCCAACCGTGCTCCGCGGGAAAGTCGTTGTCGAAGTGGACCTTCGCTCCGTAATGCTCGAGTTCGCTGTTCAGGTCGGCCATTTCGAGCGGGTTGACGACTTCGTCGAGCGTGCCGGACCAGAGATAGGCCGGCTTTCCTCGCAGATTTTCCGAATCGTCGATCGTGCCGAGGTGCGATTGCGCGTCGAGGTATGCTTCCGACGGAACGAGCATACTCTCGTAGGAAGCCGTATTCGTCGGCAGCGTCTCGCCGCCGCAGTCCGCGAGCGCGGTCGCGGCGCCACCGGCGCCCGCACACCAATAGACGCCGCCGGCATACACCGCCGCACCCTTGAACGTCGCGGAATGCGCGACGACCATCTGCACGGCTTCGAACGCGCCCGACGAAATGCCCGCGACGAAGATCTTCGACGGATCGACGTTGTAGTGCCCGAGCTTCGTCGCCGTCGTTGCGATCCGCTGCGCGGCCGCAGCGCCGGCCGATGGCGGCGCGCCGTTCCACGATGCACCGCCGCACGCGGTCAAGAACGTGAGAGCGACCATCGCCGATGTCGCACGCTTGAACTCGATCATGGCCGAGCCGTTCGTGGTCGTTCGGCGGCTCGCCGCTATCTCGGCGTCATCCGCGAGCGCGACTCGTGCGTACCTCGGGTATGAGAAGCGCATTTTGGGCCGCGGCGACGCTCGGCGTCGTCCTCGGCGGATCGTCGCCCGTGCCGGTCGCGGCCGATACGAGCGAGGTCGATACCGCCCACACCGTTCACATCAAAGACTTCGCGTTCGTTCCGAAGCGCCTCAGGATTCGCCCGGGCGAGACCGTGCGATTCGTGAACGGCGACGACGAAGCGCACACGGTCACGGCCGTCGATAAGTCGTTCGACTCGGCCGGTCTCGATAGCGACAGATCGTGGAATCACGTGTTCGCGAAAGCCGGCACGTACGAATACTTCTGCGAGCTGCATCCGTACATGAAGGGCACGATCGAGGTGACGCGATGAAGCGCGCAGCGTTCCTCGACCACGTTTCGTGGACCGGCGCCGGTATCGTGTGGACGCTCGGCGCTGCGGGCGTGCTGCGCGCGATTCCGGCCGAGGCGGCCGCTTCGCATACCGGCGGGTTCTCGTTCGTGCAAATCAGCGACAGCCACATCGGGTTCACGCGTCCCGAGAACCCGGACGTCGCCGCCACGTTGCAGAAGACGGTCGACGCCATCAACGCGCTGCCGCAGCAACCGGCGTTCGTGATGCACACGGGCGACATCACGCATCTCGCGACGCCCGCGCAGTTCGATGCAGCGAAGCAGATCCTCTCGACGCTGCGCGCGCCGCTCGTGACGTTACCCGGAGAGCACGACGTGATCGGCACGCCGGCCAATTACTTCGCCGCGTTCGGCAACGCGGACGCGCCGAAGGGCTGGTCGTCGTGGGACCGCGGTGGCATCCACTTCCTCTCGCTCGTCAACGTCTTCGACTTCGAGATCAGCGGGAAGCTCGGCGACGAGCAACTCGCATTCGCCGAAAACGATCTCGCGGCGCAGAAAGCCTCGACGCCGATCGTCGTGTTCGCGCACGTCCCGCTTTTCGCGCTCTTTCCCGACTGGGGCTGGACGACGATCGACGGCACGCGGCTCATCGCGGCGCTCCGCCGCTTCGATGCGGCGACGGTGCTCAACGGGCACGTTCATCAGGTCGCGCAACACACGGACGGCAACATCCGCTTCGCGACGGCGTCCGCGACCGCGTATCCGCAACCCGCGCCCGGCACCGCGCCGAAGCCCGGCCCGCTCATGGTGCCGCACGAAGCGTTGCTCGGGCGCCTCGGCTATCGAAGCGTGACGATTGAACCGCGCCGCGGTCTCCAGTATACTGATCGCGCGCTCGCCTGACGCGCGCTCCGGATCGCAGGCACGCGACCTTCGAGAACGTTTGCAATCGCTCGACCACGCCTACCGCCTCTACGGGCCTGCATTGCAGACCACGGCGCGCCGCGTGCTCGGTAGCGACGACGACGCGTCGGATTGCGTCCACGACGTGCTCGTACGGTATTTGCGACGGCCCGAGGCGTACCGGCCCGAGCGCGGCGAGCTGCGGACGTATCTGATCGTGGCGGTGCGTAACGAGGCGATCTCGCGCGTGCGTCGCGAGCGGCGTCACGCGGAGCTCGAACGTGCGTCGCTCGACGGGCGGACGGAGACGTACGTGCTCGACGTGCCCGATAGCGTGGACGTCGCACGGTTGCGGCGCGCGCTCGATGCGTTGCCCGGCGACGAACGTGCCGCGCTCGATCTCGCGTACAACCGTGGCCTCACGCATACGGAGATCGCGGCGCGTCTCGGCGTGCCGCTGGGCACGATCAAAAGCCGGCTCGCACGTGCGGTGCGCCGGCTCGGGGAGGCGATGCGATGAGCGCGCACATCGATGACGACGCGGAGCTGTACGCGCTCGGCGCACTTGAGGCGAGCGAACGCGAAACGGTCGACGCGCATCTCGCGACGTGTGACGCGTGCACGCAGCGCGTCGCCGATGCGGAACGCACGGTCGGCGCGCTCGGATCGTTCGCATGGGGCAGCACGGTCGCGCCGTCACCTCGCAGCGATGCGCGCGCGAGCGTTCGCTGGTCCGTCGTAGCCGCGGTCCTCGCTGCATGTTTCGCGCTCGCGCTCGGCTTCGGATTGCGCGAACGCTCCTCGCTCGCAACGATCGAAACGAGCGATGCGGCGATCGTCGCGACGCTCGCCACGTCCCACTTCGCGCACACGCCGTTCGTCGCGAACGTCGCAGGCGCGCCGGTTGCGAAGGTGCTGTACGCGCGCGACGGGTCGTGGTTGTACGTCGTCGTCGACGCAGGCGGCGCGTGGAAGCTTTTCGGCATCGCACACGGCAAGCCGATCGACTTCGGCCCGCTCGCATCGCGTGGCGGCTCGTCGATCCTCTACGTGGCGCCGCGGGTTCGCACCGAGAGCTTAACGCTCGTGACGCCCGACGGCACCGTGGTCGCACACGTGCGTCCGGCCTACTCGGGGTCTCCGTAAGCGTGGACCGCCTCAGCCGAATAGTAGCGCTGGATCGAGTCGGTGCTTACGCGAACGCCGACATCTCGCGCGAGGATCTGCGCGATATCGGCGTCCGTCTTCCCTGCAGCGCGAAGCTGTTCGATCTCTTCGGAGATCATCCCGACGAACTGCTCGGTCGTGAATTCTTGCGAGCCGAGTCCGAGCGCCGCCCGGAGACTTCGGTCGCCGCCGCAGCTTGTTCGGCGGTGTTTCGTACCCGGAAAGCCACGGGATGACTGCTCTTTCGGGACGCGAAGGCTCCGAACGTGGATACCGATGCTTCGAACATGCTCGAACGGCTTCGTGAGGTCTCCGCGACGTCGGCGTTCAATCGGTGGCTCGGTTTCGAGCTCGTCTCCGCGAGCGCGGGTGAAGTCGAGATGCATCTGGCATGGCGCGACGAGTTCGGTCAATACAGCGGCTTCTTGCACGCGGGCGTCGTCGGCGCGCTGCTCGACACCGCGTGCGGGTTCGCCGCCGCCACGCTCTCCGGCGCGAACCTCTTGGCGTCGCAGTTCTCCGTTCGGTGTTTGCGGCCGGCGGTCGCGAAGACGTTCGTCGTCCGCGGACGCGTCGTCAAACCGGGACGTCAGCAGATCTTCGCAGCGGCCGACTTGGAAGCGCTCGAGAATCCCGGCAAGCTGCTGGCCGTCTGCGATACGCTACTCATCAATCTAAAATAACCGAACTGGGCGAGGTATCGATATGAAAAACGAAGCGAAGATCGACGGTATCACCGTCGGCGGCCAGCCCACCGCGGAAGAGCTCGCGAGCGGCCGATTCCAAACGATCATCAACGTGCGTGGTGAGGCCGAGCCGGGGAACGACACGGCCAAGATTCTGCCCGAGGGCGTGTCATACACGGCGGTGCCGTGGACGATCGAGACGGTCAACCGCGACGACATCGCTCGCATCCGCGCGGCGGTCGACGCGGCCGAAGGCCCGATCCTCATTCATTGCATGGGCGCGACGCGCGCCGCGACCGCGGCCGCGATCGTTTCCGCCGAGAAGCACGGCACCGGCGCCGCCGGCGCACGGAAGCTCGTCGCGGACGCCGGCTTCGAGATCGCGGGCACGCCGTACGCGACGTTCATCGACACGTATTTTTCGACGACCTAACGTCACGCGCCGAAACAATGTCGATCCGCCCCCGGTAGGTTTCGGCACTACTACTAGACTCATAGTTGACATCTTCCAGCGCACGGCATACTATCTACTAGACTTCTAGTAATTCGCGACTGCGAGGGTACCGTGCCGGCCAAGAAACCGAAGATGCTGACGAAGGCGGAGGTTCGCGTGATGAACGTGCTCTGGGAGAAACGGCGTGCCACCGTGGCCGACGTGGTCGCCGCATTACCGCCGCCGCCGCTCGCGTATACGACCGTGCTCACGATGCTGCGCGTGCTCGAACAGAAGGCGGTCGTCAGCCGCACGGCCGACGGCCGCGCGCACGTCTACCATCCGCTCGTCGAGCAAGACGAAGCGGCGACGTCGGCCGTCTCGGAGATCGTGCGCTCGTTCTTCTCCAACAGTCGCAGCGCGCTCGCGGTGCGCTTGATGGAGGAAGAGCGGCCCTCGCAACAAGAGCTCGATTCGATCAAGGCGCTGATCGCGAAATACGAGCGCGACGCGTCATGACGACGTTCACGGACTCCGCTCTTCGCTTCGCGGTCTCGACGTTGCTCGCCGGCCTCTGGCAGGCGCCGCTCTTCGCGTTCGCCGCCTGGCTCGTGCTCCGATTCGCGCCGCGTGCGAACGCGACGACGCGCCATTCGATCTTTGCGGCCGCACTCGTCGCCGCGCTCGCGTTACCCGTCGCAACGACGGTGCTCGCGACCCATACGGTTCCACGGCATGCGACGCTGATCGCGGACGATACGCCGTTGCCGCGAGGCGCGCGCTCCACGCACGCGATCCGTCCCGTGACGCCTCTTCCGGAGACGATCCGGCGCCCGGACTCCGAGCCGCCGGCGCCGCTGCTCGCGGTGCCCGCGCTCGACCGGTTCGCCGTTACGCTGCCCGCGTGGCTCACGCTGACGATCGTCGCGCTGTGGATCGCGAGCGCCGCGCTCGTCCTCGGACGCTTACTCGTCAGCCTCGTGCATCTCGAATCGCTCAAGCGCGATGCGTTACCGCTCGACGTCGCGTACCGGCGCGGACTCGCGCGCTGGTCGAGCATCGACAAGGGCCCGCGCAACGTTCGGCTCTGCGTCTCGAACGAGATCGAGATTCCGATCGCCGTCGGCCTGTTCGATGCGATGATCCTCGTCCCGCAACGTCTCATGAACGAACTCGAACCGAGCGAGATCGATGCGATCGTGTTGCACGAACTCGCGCATCTGCGCCGCGGCGACGATTGGTTCAACGCCCTCGAACGCGTCGCCGTGGCGCTGCTCTTCTTCAATCCGGGCATCCTGTGGCTCGCGAGCCAGCTCGATCTCGAGCGCGAAGTCGCCTGCGACGATTGGGTGCTCCAGCAGAACGACGCGCTTCCATATGCGTCGTGCCTCGCGAAGGTCGCGGCGGCGGCAGCATGGCCGCATCGCGCCGCACCGGCGCCCGGTATCTTCGCATCGCGTCGCGGCATGTCGATCCGGATCGAGCGCCTCCTCACGAAACAACGCAACGTCCGCGTGCGAACGTCGCTCGGCGTCGCGACGTCGGCGGCGGCATTGATCGGCACGCTCGGCCTCGGTGCGGCGCTCGTCTCACCGTCGATCGCGGAAGAAACCGTACCGCCGCTGCCGCCGGCCGTCGTTGCAACGACACACGTGCGAGCAGTCGAAGAACACGCTCGCCACGACGATGGGAAGCGCCGTCACGCTGCCGAACGCAACGTCACGACGGTCGTCGTCTCGACGCCGAAACACGTCGCGGTCGTCGCGCCGGCCACCGCACCACGCGCACTCCCCGTTGCGGTCGCACTCGCGGACGCGGGTTCGGGCGCGACCGCAGTCGCTGCGGCGCCGGCGGCCTCTTCCGTGCCGCTCACGCCCGAAGCACCGAAGGTTCGTCAGATCGCGGATGCGAGTCAGCCGGACCACAGCGACGCGTATCGCGACCTCGGCTACGATCACCTCACGATCGACGAGTTGATCAAGTTGCGCTCCACGGGCGTGACGCCGAACTACGTTCGCGCCCTTCAAGCGAGCGGGATCGGCCATCCGTCGATCGACGATCTCGTCGCCTTACGTTCGACGGGTGTCGATGCGCGCTTCGTCACGAGGATGCGGCGGAGACACGGCGACCACCTCAGCGTACGCGACCTGATCAAACTTCACATTGCGGGCGACGACTCTTCGGATCGCAGCCTCGCCGATGCGGACTTCGACATCCCGGACGTCCGCAATCTCGTGCATCTCGGATCGCTCGTCGATCTCGAATCGCTCAAAGACGTCGAGAAGCTCAAAGCGGATCCGGCATACGTCGCGGCGATGCGCAAACACTTCGGGCCGTCGTTGACGATCGATCAGATCACGGCGATGCGTGCCGTCGGCGTCACGCCCGAATACGTCGACGCGATGAGCGCCGCCGGCGTCGCGCATCTGTCGACGGATCAACTCGTCAGCATGCACGCCCTCGGCATCTCACCCGCATACGTCCGGGAGCTCGCATCCCTCGGCTACGGCAATCTCTCGACCGACGACCTCGCGAGTCTGCGCGCGCTCGGCATCGACGGCGCGTACATCAGGCGCGTGCAGCACGATGGGTATCCGCATCCCTCGATCGACGACCTGAGGCGGCTCAGAGCAACCGGCGCGCTCTAGATGCGCGTCGAATTCCGGGGTGCGGCCACATGGCCGCTGCTTCGATGCGCCCTCATCGCGTTCGCCGTCGCCTGTGCGACCCTCACCGGCGGAGGTCGGATCGCCGTCGCGGCCGTCGAATCGCCGTCGACGATCGGCTCGCTCGTGCTCGTGCCCGTCGCCGCCGCACCGCCGCTCGATCCCGCGGGCGACGCTACGCTCTTCGCACCCGAGCACGTGTCGCTCGGCTGGGACGTGCAGCACGAGCGCGCCTCGTCCGAGGTGACGACGGCACGGCTCGCGACCGACGGCAAGTTTATCTACGCGCGCTTCGACTCCGAACAACGCGAGACGCTGTTGCAGTCGCAGCATTCGAACAACGTCGGCGACGGCACGGACGACGAGGTCTCGCTCGATCTCTGGCCGAGCGGCAACAAAGGCTTCTCGTACCAGTTCTCGGCCACGTCGAACGGGACGCACTATCAATACTCGTCGGAGAACACGGCGTACGAGCCGACGTGGGAGTCGCTCGGAAAGGCCCGCGACCACGGCTACACCGTGACGATGAAGATTCCGGTGGACGTCATGCGCGGGACCGGCAACACGGCCGATTGGAAAGTGCAGTTCGAACGCGTCGTGCGCGCGACGGGCGAACATCAGATCTGGTCCTATTCGCCGGCGCAGAGCAACGCGAGCGACGTGACGTTCGCCGGATCGCTCGCCGGCGTCGTCGCCGCGGCGGGAGCGAAAGCGAAGCCGCGCGTCGGCGTGTACGGACTCGCCGAGGCGGGCTCGAAACGCTCGGGGCTCTCGACGTCGCGCGTCGGCTCCGACTTCTCGATTCCGATCACGCCGTCGGCCTCGTTCTTCGGAACGGTTCACCCCGACTTCTCGAACGTCGAAGTCGATCAGCAGACGATCTCCCCGACGGCCTTCCAGCGCTTCTACACCGAGGTGCGGCCGTTCTTCACGCAGGCCGACAACTATTTCGACAACTTCGATTGCGACGCGTGTCCGAGCATCGGCAACCTCTACACGCCGAACATCCCGGCACCGCACGACGCCTTCGCGGCCGCGGGCCATCAAGGCCGGTTGCAGTTCGCCGCCTTCGATGCGCTCGGCACGGGACGCAGCGATGCGGCGGAGTCGCTCGGCTACACGACACCCGACAATCACTGGCGCTATTTCATGGAGCGCGTCTCGGCGAATTGCACCGAGCAACCGGGCACGAGCTGCCAGTTCGGAGACGCGACCGTGCACGACGACGTGTTCGCGAACGGGCTCTCCTACAACGACGGCAAGCACGTGGACGCGTACTTCGACTACGGCAGCGATTCGGGATCGACCGTGCTCGTTCCGAATCGCGCGCAGCGATACGATACCGGCACGTTTCTCTACGGCACGACGAGCGGCGTCGCGTTTTCGACGCGCAAGATCGGGGAATTCTACGATCCCGCGGACGGCTTCATCCAGCATCCCGACATCGCGGGCTACGGCTTGTACGGCGTCAAGTTCTGGACGTTTTCGGGCAATTCGAAGATCAACAGTATCGGCGTCAGCAGCTTCATCGATCGCTACCGCAATCACCTCGGTACGCTCGATCAATCCGACACGAGCTACGTCCTCGACGTCCTCACCAAGAGCCGGATCGACGTGAACGTCTCCGTCGGATCGAACTACCTGCTGCAGAACTTTTCGTGCACGCCGCCCTCGTGCGTGCTCGCTTCGATCTCACAGAACGGCGTCGGCGCCACCTATCACGCGGGCACGTCGAACGCACCGGGAAACTTTCCCTACCACGGATCCTCGTCGACTCCGACCACGGTGACGTTCAACACCGGCCGCTTCGGCCCGGGGCGTCTCGACTCGTGGACGCGCGGAACGACGATGATCGCGGGCGCGCGCGGGACGATCTCGCTCGAGGCCGACGACACGCGTCAATATCTCGATTCGGGCCGCACGAACGTGCAGTGGCTCGAACGACTCGGCTACACGCTCGCGGCGTCCTCGAACGCGACGTTCTCGCTCGGCGTGCGGCGCATCATCGGCACGCCGCCCGACGTCTTCGCCGCGGCACCCGTGAGCTGCACGACGGTCGTCACCTTATCGCAGCTCAAGGGCGTGGCGCCGTGCACGGGCGCGTGGAATCTGTCGTTCGCCTTCCATCACCGCTCGCCGCACGACGATCTCTACTTCGGCTACGGCGATGCGAGCCAACTCTCGACGACGCCGTCCTTCATCTTCAAACTCATCCACTACATCGGAGCGGAAAAAGGCACGTAAACCATTCGAGCGTTACAGAGAGATCACGCCTTTCGTCGGTGGGCCTTGAGCGGAATCCGATAATTCGGCCCACTCTTGCCAGAGATCGAGGCGCGCGCGATACGCGTCGCGCACGCGCGGCAGTCCGGTGTTG
>CAJCIN010000250.1 GCA_903970385.1 Rhodospirillales bacterium
GGCAAAATTCGACCGGAGCAAACCGCACGTCAACATCGGCACGACGGGTCACGTCGATCACGGCAAGACGACGCTCACCGCGGCGATCATCAATTGCCTTGCCACCGAGAACTCGAACATCCAGAAGCGCAACGTCGACGACATCGATAACGCGCCCGAAGAGAAAGAGCGCGGTATCACGATCGCGATTTCGCACCAAGAGTACGAAACGAAGGATCGCCACTACGCGCACGTCGACTGCCCGGGGCACGCCGACTACATCAAGAACATGATCACGGGCGCGGCGCAGATGGACGGCGCGATCCTCGTCGTCTCCGCGACGGACGGGCCGATGCCGCAGACGCGCGAGCACATCCTCCTGATGAAACAGGTCGGCGTGCCGTACATCGTCGTGTTCCTGAACAAGGTCGACCTCGTCGACGACGAGGAGCTCCTCGAGCTCGTCGAGATGGAAGTTCGGGAGCTCCTGAGCAAGTACGAATTTCCGGGCGACGACGTGCCGGTCGTCAAGGGTTCGGCCACCAAGGCGCTCCAGTCGTCGGGCAAGCGCGACGATCCCGATGCGGCGCCGATCTTCGCACTCATGGACGCGGTCGACGCGTACATCCCGACGCCGGAGCGCGCCGTCGACAAGCCGTTCCTCATGCCGGTCGAAGACGTGTTCACAATCACGGGACGCGGCACGGTCGGCACGGGCCGCGTCGAGCGCGGTCAGGTGAAGGTCGGCGAAGAAATCGAGATCGTCGGTCTCCAGGAGAAGGCGCGCAAGACCGTCGTCACGGGCATCGAGATGTTCCGTAAGCTCCTCGACATGGGCATCGCGGGCGACAACGTCGGCGTGCTGCTGCGCGGCATCGAGCGCAACGACATCGAGCGCGGTCAAGTGCTCGCGAAGCCGGGCTCGATCAAGCCGCACACCAACTTCAAAGCCGAAGTGTACGTCCTCTCGAAGGAAGAAGGCGGCCGTCACACGCCGTTCTTCGCGAACTACCGTCCGCAGTTTTACTTCCGCACGACGGACGTCACCGGCACGATCAAACTGCCGGAAGGCGTCGAGATGGTCATGCCCGGCGATAACATCACGATCGACGTCGAGCTGATCACGCCGATCGCGTGTGAGGAAGGCCTTCGCTTCGCAATTCGCGAGGGCGGCCGCACGGTCGGCGCGGGCGTGGTCACGGCGATTCTCGCCGACACCGCCGCCGCGGCGAAAAAGTAAACCGTGGCAAAGCAGAAGATCCGCATCCGCCTCAAAGCCTACGATCATCGCGTCCTCGATCAATCGGCGGAGCGGATCGTCGACACCGCAAAGCGCACGGGCGCGTTCGTCAGCGGCCCCGTGCCGCTGCCGACCGAGATCAACCGCTTCTGCGTCAACCGTTCGCCGCACGTCGACAAGAAGTCGCGCGAGCACTTCGAGATGCGCACGCACAAACGCCTGATCGACATCCTGCAAGCCTCCCCGAAAACGATGGACGCCCTCATGCACCTCGACCTCCCCGCAGGCGTGGACATCGAACTCAAAGCCTAACGCTTCATTGCGCCGCCATCGAACGCGTTCAAGTTTTGCTCGGGCGCGTTTTTTTTTTGCTTCCTGGGGCGGAGCGCGACATGGCGCCCGGAAACGTGAGTAGCCTAGTGCTCAGGACTCTGGAGCCTTCAACCTGTCGGCTGACGAACGCGCCGGAATGACGCCGAGAAACGGTCGAGACCCGCGCGAACGTTCCCCAGCATCGCGTTCGAGACTCCCGACGGGACGTGGACCGTCGCACGCGCAGAGTGCCGACGGCGCGCCCTCCGACGCCTCGCATTCCGCGACGGGCGCATACGATGGCTACCGTCTCGAAGCTCTACCGTGAAACGCCGTTCGTCGCGTGCCGGGCTTTCCCGGGCGGGGCGCGACGTGGTGACCGAAAACGCTCACTGGTGGAAACGTACAAGAACCCGTACACAACTCACGATTTCGGGCGCCATATTGCGCGCCGCCCCGAGAGCAGCGCAGCCCGACAACGCAGCACCGACACGCCCGCAAGCCGTACGAACCGATAACATTCGCGGCCACCGACGCGCGCGCAAAGATATCGGAACGCCGGAACGCGGATGAGAATGCACGTTTTCCGAGAATCGATTCGGGATGCCCATTCCTTTGAAGGTCCTTCACGAACGAAGCTTCGGCGGCACGCGACGTCGCATTTTCCAGCTGCTTTCCGAGATGGGTACGTCCGGCGATGCGATCTGGCCGTTCGCCTCGCAGCCGTTCATGCGCAGCGCGGGCCCGCTCGCGCCCGGAAAAACGGAGGAGTGGCACAGCGGCGTGCATGCGGTGCTCGACGACGTCGTGCCCGAGGAACGCATCGTGTGGCGCTTCAAGAACGAAGGCTTCGACGGCACGCACGGCTTCTATCTCGAGGCCGACGCGAAACGCACGCGTCTCGTCCATCGTATTGAAGCGACGTTGTCCGACACGGAGGGCCGTCTGTTCTGGCGGCGTCTCGAAGATGTGAACGAACGGACGATGGTCGCGCTCTTCGACAAACTCGAGCGCGTTCTCAAGCGCTAGGCGCCGGGTCCCGCATCGTCGGGAAATTCGATCGCGTTGATGAACGAGCGGAACGCGCGATCGACGCGCGTGCGATCGGCGGTTGCGAGCACGTCGAGCAGCAAGCCGCGTACGACGGCGGCGAGCAGCGTCGCGAGCGCCGCGGCGCGTTCCGCCGAAAAGCCCTGCCGTTCGAGCGTTCGTGCGAACGGCCACGTCCAGTCGTTCACGGCGGAACGCAAGAACGCCGCATGACGTTTGCGATCGTGCAGCGCGATGCCGTACGTTTCGAAGAGCAGGCGCAGCAGGCGGTCGTGGCGCGGTGCCGCGAGCCATTGCCACGCGCGTAACAGCAGCGTGCGCGCGTCGTACTCGGCGCTGCGTTCGTACCATGCGGTGAGGAGATCCGCGTGGCGCCGCCGCGTCTCGTCGATGATCGCGACGATCAGATCTTCCTTCGAACCGAAATGATAGAGCAGCATGCGCGGGCTCGAGCCGACGGCAAGCGCGAGCGGGCGTAACGAGAGATCCGCGATCCCGTGCTCGAGGACGTAGTCGACGATCGGGCCGAGCAGCCGCGTGCCGGCTGCCGCGTCGAGAGGTCGCGGCATCGACTCTCCGTTCGCGCGTAGTGTCTCGCACCTTGCACGTCGAAGCGTGGGACATGCGCTCTGCCTTCCGGGTCGTGCTCGTTCTGCTGTCGCTCGTCTTCGGACCGTGGGCGAGCGTCTGCGCGAGCGCGGCCGAAGCGGCGAAGGGCGTCGTGCGCGTCGGGCTGCTCGATCCGATCGACGGCACCTACGCGCGCGAAGGCCGAGAAGTCGACTCCGGCTTTCGCTATTATCTCGCGACGCACGACGACGCGCTCGGCGGTTTTCACGTCGAACTGCGGACGGCGGACGAAGGCGACTCCGCCGGGAGCGCGCTCGCGAGCGCGCACGAACTCGTCGAGCAGGACGCGGTCGACGCGATCGTCGGTCTCGTGACCTCGAAGGACGCGCTCGGCGTCGCCGATTACCTCGACGCGCTGAAGAAGCCGATCGTCATTACGTCGGCCGGCGCCGACGACCTCACGCAGGTCGCGCGGACGTCGTTCCTGCGCGTCTCCGACGCGTCGTCGCAGGATACGATGCCGCTCGGCGATTACGCGTGCCGCCGTCTCGGGAAGCGCAACGCGGCGATCGTCGCGGTGGACTCGCCGTTCGGTACCGAGTCCGCCGGCGGATTCGCGCGAACGTACACCGAGGCCGGTTGCCGCATCGTTCAGGAGACGTACGTCGGCGACGATCCGGATTGGAACGCGGTCGCGGCGAAGATCGATCGCCACGCGGACCTCGTCTTCGTTTCGTTCTCCAGCGCGAGCGCGCCGCGCTTCCTCGAAGCGTATCGGGCGAGCGGTCCGAAGACGACGATCGTCGGCACGGGCCTCATCACCGACGAATTGGTGCTCGGCGAGGAGCGCGACACCGCGCTCGGCGCGATCACCGCGTTGCACTACGCGGCGACGCTGTCGAACCCGGAGAACGAAGCGTTCCGCGTCGGTTACGAGGCGCTCGGCGGTCATCCCGTATCGCATCTCGTCGAGAACGGCTACGTCGCCGCGGCCGCGATCTCCGCGGCGCTCGAGAAGTTGCCGGCCGGCCCGATCAAAGGCGACGCGCTCGCGGCGAGCCTGCGCGCGGTCACGTTGCACGCGCCGCGCGGCGAGTTGCACTTCGACCCGACGGGTCAGGTCGTCGACTCCGTCTACATCCGGCGCGTGCGTCAGGTCGGCGGCCGCTATCGCAACGACGTGATCGCGACCTACCCGAACGTAACGCAGTTCTGGCATTACGATCCCGAGCGCTATCGGGCGTTGCCGTCCTACGCGAAGCTCAAAGGGACGTGGGTGCACCAGTGACGTTGCCGGAGGTTCGCGCATGATCGCGCTGGTCACGGGTGCCACCGCCGGGTTCGGCGCGGCGACGACGCGACGTCTCGCGCGCGACGGCGCGCGCGTCGTTGCGGCGGGGCGGCGCAAAGACGTTCTCGACGAGCTCGCGCGCGAGTCCGACGGGCGCGTGCACGCGCTCGCGCTCGACGTGCGCGACCGCGCCGCGGTCGAGTCCGCGATCG
>CAJCIN010000251.1 GCA_903970385.1 Rhodospirillales bacterium
TGCAGTTGCGCGCGCCGGCGCGGGCTCGACGTTCCGACGAGCGCGCCGTGCGGCAACGCGTCGAACGATGCGTACCGTTCGGAACAGAACGCATCGCGGGGATCGACGCGCGGGCCGATCGCGGCGAGATGCATGTCGTCCGGCAGCGTGCTCGGCAGATCTTTGCACGAGTGCACGGCGTAGTCGGCGCGTCCGTCGCGCAGCGCGAGCTCGAGTTCCTTGACGAAGATGCTGTCGGTGCCGAGCGCCGCGAGCGACCGGTCTTGCACGCGATCGCCCTTCGTCGATATCTGCAGCACCGTCGAGACGACGCCGTGCGTCGCGAACGACGCCATCACGTGGCGCGTCTGCCACATCGCGAGTTGGCTCGCTCGCGTCGCGACGACGAGTTGCCGGAACGGGGCGGCGGCCGGGGCGTCCGAGGGCTTGACGAGCTCGGCGTAGATCTCTTCGACGTCGTTTTCCACCGTGCTCGGATTCATCGCCGCGAGGTCTGCGATTTCCCGGGACGCAAGCGCGCGCATGACCGGCCCGCGATAATCGGGCTCGACGACGGCCTTCGTGTAGGCGCGCGCGCGATCGAGCGTCTCCGCAGCTCGGGCGTACGACTCGCCGTAGCGTGCTCGCAGCTCCTCGAGCAACCGCATGCCGAACGACGGCGAACTGCCGCCCGTGTCGACGGCGAACGTGAGGCGCCCCGCGCGGTGCACGAGCGGGGTCGCGAAGTCGCTCTCCGTGGCGCCGGTCGTGTCGTCGAGGAGGACGTGCCGTTCGCGCGCGGCCGCGCCGACGGCGAGGTTCGCCTCGACGTTCGAGGTCGCGGCATAGGCGAGCGTCGCGCCGTCGAGATCGGTCGCTTCGAAGGGACGCAGGCACAACTCGAGCGTGCCGGCCGCCGCCGCCGCGCGAATCTCTTCGGACGCGCTCGGCGCGACGACGCGCACGCGGGCGCTCGCGGCCAAGAGCCCGCGGACCTTGCGCGCCGCGACGGTTCCCGCGCCGACGACGACGACGAGTCTGCCGCGCAGATCGAGAGCGATCGGATACACGCCGACGTCGTTCGCCGCGGCCGGTCCCGGAGACTTCGCGGGACTTTGGCCGCGCCGGGGGCAACCTCAAAAACCGTGATTTCGGCCTCGTGGCGCGCTGCGCTCGTCGGAGCGTTCGTCGCGGCTCTCGCCACGTTGCCCGGTCTCGGAGCGGGGACGCTGTGGGACAACAGCGAGACGGCCTACGGTGAGGTGGCGCGCGAGATCTTACTCTCGCACAGTTGGATCGTGATGCACCTCAACGGCGTGCCGTGGTTCGTGCAGCCGCCGCTCTACTTCTGGATCGCCGCCGCGTTCGCGAAGACGTTCGGCGGCTCGGAGATCGCGTACCGGTTGCCGTCGGCGCTCGCGACGGTCGCGATGGCGGCGATCGTCGGCTACGTGGTCGCGCGACTGGGGACGCTCCGCGCCGCCGTCCTCGCGACGACCGTGCTCTCGACCGCGCTGATGCAGGCCGTCGTCGGCCGGCTCGCGATCATGGACGCGCTCCTCGATCTCGCGGTCACGCTCGCCATCCTCGCGTGGTTCGGCGCGCTCCGTACCGGCGGTCGCGGCTGGTGGTATGCCGGCTGGGTCGCGGTCGCGCTCGGCACGCTCGCGAAAGGCCCCGTCGCACCGGCGATCGCCGCGATCGTCGTCGTACCGTGGATCGTCTGGGACCGGCTGGCGGGGCGCCGCATCGCGGTGCCGCGGCCGATCGATCTCGTGGGCGGCTGCGCCGTACTCGCCGCGATCGTGCTGCCGTGGGCGGTCGCGCTCTCGCGCGCGGCCGGTCCGTCCGTGTTCGGCGAACTCGTCGGCCACTACACGGTCGGCCGCTATCTCGGCACGATCGAAAATCAGTCGGGCCCGATCTGGTATTACGTGCCGGTGCTCGTGCTCGGATTCTTTCCGTGGTTCGCGTATCTCGTGCCGGCGTCGATCTCCGCGTGGCGTGAGGCGCGCGATCCCGAGCGGAGTTTCGCGCGTCTCGCCGTCGTCTGGTCCGTCGTGCCGTTCGTCTTCTTCAGTCTCGCGAAGACGAAGCTGCCGAATTACATCGCGCTCGAGTTACCCGCGCTCGCGATCGTCGTCGCGCTCTGGTTCGATCGCATCACGCGCGCGCGAGAACGGCGCTCCGCGCTCGCGTGGACGGCGATCGTACCCGTGCTCGTCGTGTGCCTCGGCATCGCGGTCGTCATCTTTTCGCGGGATAACCGCTTGAGCGCCGGCCTCGCGCTCGTCCGGGTTCCGTTTGCCTCGCTCGGTGGGGCGATCCTCGCCGGCTCCGTCGCGTGTTTCGCTCTCCTCTGCTCGCGCGATCGCGCGTGGCTCGCACCGTACGCGCTCGCCGCATCGAGCATTCTCGTCATGACGATCATCGCCGTGATCGGCTTGCCGATCGTCGAACGCTTCAAGCCGATCCCGAATCTCGCGGCGATCGTCGAGCGCGAGCGCCGCCCGGGCGATCTCGTCGCGATTCAGACGGTCTCGGGGGGAAACGCGCTCATGTTCTACACGCGGCCGGGCATCGCGATCCTCAACGGTCCCGGTGCACCCGTTACGGAACGCGCGCACGACCCGCGGCTCGCGATCTGCTCGGCGGCGCGCGCGTTCGTCGTGACGGCGAAGAAACGTCCGCCGTTCGATCCGACGTACGGTCGCGCGCGACGCACGATCGCCGTTTCGAACAACGACGTACTCTTTCTGTACGACGGGCCGGCGTGCCGCGCGGCGGCGGCACGATGACGGAACGCGTCGTCGTGGCCGGCGCCGGTCCGGTCGGTTTGATCGTCGCGCTCGTGCTGGCGCGCGCCGGCATCCCGGTGCTCGTGCTCGAGGCGGCGAGCGCGATCGCGCAGGCGCCGCGCGCGATCGTCTACCATCCGCCGACCGTCGAGGTGTTGGACCGGCTGGACCTCTTGCCCGCGATGGCCGAAGCGGGGCTGCTCAAACACACGTATCAATGGCGCTCTGCGGACGGCGAGATCATCGCCGGGATCGACAGCAGCGCGTTGCAAGCGGACGACACGAAGTATCCGTTCAACCTGCACCTCGGCCAACATCGCCTCGCGGAGATCGCGCTCGCCGCGTTGCTTCGTTACGACGCCGCGGAGGTGCGCTTCGGTCATCGCGTGACGGGCGTCGCGCAAACGGCCGACGCCGTGCGCATCGCGGTGCGCGGGCCGAACGGCGACGACGAGATTCGCGCGCCGTGGCCGATCGGCGCGGACGGCGCGAGCAGCGGCGTGCGTCAGGCGCTCGGATTTTCGTTCGAGGGAACGACGTGGCCCGAGTGGTTCGTCGCGACCGACATCCGTTTCGACTTCGAATCGCACGGTTTCGCCGAAGCGAACTTCATCCTCGATCCGGTGCACTGGGCGATCGTCCCGAAGATCGACCGGAGCGGGCTCTGGCGCTTCACGTACGGCGAGCCGCCGGACGTCGCGCGCGAGACGCTTCGCGCTCGCGCGCCGGCGAAATTCCGCGCGCTGCTGCCGGGCGGCGCGGTCGTCGAACCGGATGCGTTCGCACCGTACCGCGTGCACACGCGCTGCGCGCCGTCGTTTCGCGCGAATCGCGTGCTACTCGCGGGCGACGCCGCGCACGTCGTGAACCCGGTCGGCGGCCTCGGGCTTACCGGCGGCATCCTCGACGCCGCCGCACTCGGCGACGCGATGGTCGCACGCCGGCGCAGCGCCGCGAACGACGGCGCGCTCGACCACTACGCGCGCGAGCGCCGTCGCATCTTTCTCGACGTGATCGCGCCGACCGCGGACGAGAACAAGCGTCGTCTGATGGAGACCGATCCCGTGAAGCGCGAGCAAGACCGTGCGCGCCTACGCGCACTCGCGGCCGACCCGGCTGCGGCTCGTGCGATGCTGCTGTCGACGCAACGCCTCGTGGGAACGCCCGGGCCCGTCTGATCGCCTACCGCGCGGCGGCGCTGAAGAGCGACGCGGTGACGCCGCGCGCGAGAGCGTCGACCGCGGCGAGATCGAGCCCGTCGTTTCGCAGCGGACCGTCGACCACGAGCGACGCGAGGCCGTGCACCGCGGCCCACGCCGTGAGCGCCAGCGTTTCGGCGTCGCCCGTGAGGCTGCCGTCGGCGAGGCACGCCGCGATCGCCCGCTCGAGCGGCGAATACGATTCGCGCGATGCGCCGGCGACTTGTTCCGACGGGGCGAGCGGATCGGCGCAGAGCTCCGGCCGGAACATGAACTTGAACTCGGCGGGATGCTCGAACGCGAAGCGGACGTAGGCGACGCCGATCGTCCGCAGCCGCGCGAAGGGCGTCGCCTCCAGGCGTTCCGCCGCGGCGAGCGCCTCTGCGAGCGCGCCGAATGCCTCGACGACGAGGGCGGTGACGAGGGCCGACCGGTTCGCGAAGTGGTTGTAGGCCGCGGCGTGGCTGACGCCGGCACGCCGGGACACCTCGCGGAGACCGAAGCCGTCGAGGCCCGACTCGAGGACGAGCGCTCGCGCGGCTTCGAGTAAGGCCGCGCGGAGATTCCCGTGGTGATACGTCGTTCGCTTCGTCGCCGATGTTGACATCAGAAACATTGTAGCATATGTTTACGGTGTAAACATTCGCCGCACGAGGGAGCCTTTTCATGGCCGTCGCCATACCGGACCCGAAGCCGGGCACCATTTTTCCCGCACCGTACACCGCCGCCAACGATCGGGAGATCGTGGTCTTTCTGATCGGTATGCGCTTCAACGGATTGCGGGGGATCGGGCATGCGGCCCGTGCGTTTTTCGCGATGCCGAAGATGCTCGCGTCGCTCGGCCGGTCGCCCGAAAAAGGCTGTCTCGGCGGTCACGTCGCGTTCGGCTGGCGCGTCACGTACGTGATCCAGTACTGGCGGTCGTTCGAAGATCTCGAGCGCTTCGCGCACGCGCCCGACGACGAGCATCACCCCGCGTGGCGCTGGTACAACCGGCTCGGCAAGAATGCTCGCGACGTCGGCATCTGGCACGAGACGTTTCGCGTACCGAAGGGCGGCTACGAATCGATCTACGTCAACATGCCGCAATTCGGGCTCGCGAAAGCGACGGCGCACGTCGCGGTCGAGCGCGGCACGCGTTCGGCGCGCGCGCGGATCGGCGCGGGCGATGAGACGGAGATGAGAGCGGACTTAAGCGGTTCTTAGAATAGCGCGCGCTTCGGGACGTGCGGGCGGCGAGTGCGTTATCATCGCGTCGCACTCATTCAGCACTATTCGCAAAGGATCATCACATGAACGCATTCGTTTCGAAATCCATCTTGAGTCTCTGCACCGCCGCATTACTCGGCGCGACGATGTTGCCGGTCGCCGCTTCGGCCGGCGAAGTCGACAACCGCGTGAATCGGCAGCAACAGCGCATCAACAACGGCGTCGCGAGCGGGCAGATGACGCGCGGCGAGTACGCTCGCACGGAGTCGCGGCTGGATCGCATCAACGCGCAACGCGAACGCGACCTGCGCGCGAACGGCGGTAGATTGACGCACGGCGAATACGAGCACCTGAACCGCGAAGAGAATCGCAACTCGCGTGCGATCTACTTCGACAAGCACAACCTGCGTCGTCAGCCGGGCGCGCCGCGCGTCTAGCTACGGCGCCCACGTCGACGATCCGCCGGTCGCGCTCGACCAGCGGATCGTCGCAAACGATCCGACGTCGTAGACGTTCGCCGCTCGCGGCGGCGCGTCGGAGGGCACGGGCGGCGTCGGGCTCAGCGCGTACGCCGGCGCGCACGGCGCTTCGTAACCGTGCCCGTGCACGCCCCACGGCGTTCCGTCGTTTCCGGGCGAGTTGTCGTCGGCGAACGGATCGGGATCGCCGTTCTCGGCGCTGTTCGCGCACGTCATCGTCACGTGGATCGTCGTGTCGACGTCGCTCGCCGGATGCGCGGGATCCGGCGTCGGCGGCGCGCTCGTGCCGGACGTCGTTCCGGCCGAATCGCCTTCCGCAGCGTTCGCGGCGCCCGCCATCGTCGTCGCGTCGCGTACGCCCGTGAGCACTGCGTACGGCCACGCGTCGAAGAGACGGATCGTCACGAGGCGCGTTCCGCCGCCGCGCACGAAGCCGGCGCGATCGCGAACGGTCGCGGTGACGACCGCCGAGAGGCGGTTCTCGTTCAGCGCGCGTTGCACGTTCGCGGCCGCGTCGGGACCGGTCGCTTCGGCCGCGCTATCCGCAGCGACGCGAAAGTAGACCTCGAGCGACGCGGTGCACGGCGAGACGCCCGACGCGCAGAGCGGCTCCGTCTCGTCCGCGACCGACGTGACCGGCCACGCCGTGGCGGCGCCGCGTGCGGCGACGAAACGCCGCGCGAACGCGACCGCGTCGTTCGTGCCGCGCTCGAGTCCGAACCGGATGCCGCGCGTCTCGAGTTGATGCGCCGCGACGTTTGCGTTCGCGAGCGAACCGGCGATCAGCGCCGATCCGAGAATCGCGACGAAGGCGATCGACGCGAGTGCCTGCAGCATCGCCGTATTCCTAGCGTCGCGCCGGCGGCGTGAGCGGGCACGTCGCGCCGGGCGTCGCACCGTGCGTGACGTCGTAGACGATGCCGGCCGTCGTCTCGGTGAACCACTCCGGATGATAGTCCTCGGCGGTGCCGCCGGTGAGGCCGCCCGGAAAGCCGTACAGATCGAAGTCGCACCACGTGCGTGCCGGCGTCTTCCAGCCGTCGTAACTGACGTCGAGTCGCGCCTTGATGAAGACGTGCGACTTGCCGGCGAGACCGCCCCAGAAACGATGCGTCTGGTCGACGCGATACACGACCGCGCGAATCTGCGCGGGTGCGTGCACGGTGAAGCCGCTCGGCATCGAGGTGGTCGCGAGATGCAGCGTCCGTGCATCGTGCGCGGTCTCGACGCGAATCTCGACCGTCGTGTTGCCGCCGTAGAGATCCGGCCGCGCGACCGCGCCGTCCACGAAACCGACGGGAAGCGCGCGCGGGGTCGCGCCCGCGAATGGCGGTGCGATCGCGGCGGCGTACGCGTTGCGCGGCCCGACGAGGTCGCTCGCCTGCAACGTGCGCGCGTCGAAGCGCGTGACGCCCGAAAGCGCGGGGTAGGTCGCGCCGGCATCGATCGCACCGGTCGCGCGATCGGCGACGCCGGCTTTTCCGGCGCCGTCGTAATCGTAACGTCTCAACGTGTGCGCCGTCGCGTCGAAATAGTACGCGGAGCGTACGCTCGCGCCGGAACTCGTGCGCGCGTAGAAATCGACTTCGTGCGTCGTGCCGTCGCGATCGTTCGGCGCGCGCATCACGTCGCGTTCCGGCACGAAGACGGCGAACGCGGTCGTCGCTGCGCCGCGCATCTCGTCCGCTTGCGCTTCGAGCGTGAGCGAACCGTCACGCGCGGTCGCGGCCGTCGCCGACAGCGAGACGAGCTCGCGTGCGACGCCGAGCAACGCGAAACCGAACGTCGCCGCGAGGACGGTCGCGACGGCCGTCTCGACGAGCGTGAATCCGCGCGCACCGGTCACGGCGACGGCTGTTCGACCGGCGATCCGGGTGCGGGCGCCGCGACGTCGAGCGGCTCCGACTCCGTCGCCGTGGCTCCGGTCGCATCGGTGACGGTCGCGCTCGCGACGACCGGGGCACCGGCGTCGCCGCGCGTCACGTCGACGGCCACCGTCAGCGTACGCCCGTCGCGAACGACCGTCGACACGTACGTGCGGCCGGCGAGGCGCGCGAGCGCGGCCGCATCGTACGCGGTGGCGACGCGCAGATCGGAGAGCACGCTCAGCGCGTCGTCCGTGAGCTCGTCGCGCCGTGCGAGTTGCGCGCTCGCGTGCGTCGCGTGCAACACGGCGCCGGCAATGACGAGCACGACCGAACTCGTGACGCCGAGCGCGACGACCGTTTCGAGGAGCGTGAAACCGCGCTGCGTCACGGGCGCACCGGCGGCGGCGTGGCGTCGGCGTCGTAGCGCGCGTCGCGGCACGAGAAGTGACGCGCGTCGTGGAGCGCGCCGGCCGTCAGCGAGATCGTGAGGCCGGCATCCGGGCAGCCAGGATCCGTCGCGAACGTGTGCGCCGGCGCGGCATCCGGCGCGTAATCGAGCGCGACGCTCGCGAAGCCCGAGCTCGACACGAAGATGCCGAACGGTCCCGGCACCTCGTCCGCGACGGTGACGACGGCGGGCAGCGTCTCGCTCGCGAAGCCTTCCTCGCGCACGAGCGGCGGTGCGCCCGCGATCGGACGGCCGCGATAGACCGTCACGCGCGTGTCGCGACCGTCCGCGAGCGGCTCGACGACGAGCGTCGCTCCCGTCGCGTTCGCGACGGCATTCGCGGCCGCGAGCGCACGCGTTTCGGCGAACGCCGACTGCAACTCGAGCGACGCGGAACGCAGCCGCGGCGGTTGCGGACCGCGCGCGGCCGTCGCGATCGCGACGACGCCGACGATCGCGACGACGACGATCGTTTCGAGCAGAGAGAATCCGCGCTGACTCATGTTCGCGCGTCAGTACCCGCCCGTTCGCGATCCGGACGCGACACAAAAAAAAGCCGCCCGCGAAATCGCGGGCGGCTCGTGCGCTGTTGCGAGAACGCGGTTACTTCGGAACGGTGCCGATCTGCGCCGTCGTGACGGCCGAGGCTTTGTTGCCCCACGAACTGCGGATGTACGTGATCACGGCCGCGATGTCGCTATCCTTGAGCGTGCCCTTCCATGCGGGCATCTGCGCGCCGTACGTCTTGCCGCCGATGACCTTGCCGTTGAGGCCGTACAGCAACGTGTGGATGATCGGCTTCGGATCGCCCGTAACGTCCTTGTTGCCGGCGAGCGCCGGGAAGACGCCGGGTTGACCTTGGCCGTTCGCCTGGTGACAGCTCGCGCAATTCTGCGTGAACACTTGCGCGCCGTTGCCGGCCGTCGCCGCGGCGACTTGCGTTCCGCTCGGTCCGGCGGCCGATGAAGCACCGGCGGACGAACCCGCGCCGAGCGTGTTCGACGCCTGGGCGGCCGCGGCGGGCGCGCCCCCTTGACTCGCCTCGGCCTGCTCTTTTTGAACGGCGAGCTGACTGTAGAGCGAGAGGCCGATCGCGAATACGAGCGAGAGCGCGGTGAGCCCGAGGATCCACGGGCGACGATTGAGCTGACGGCTCGGGTTGCGATCGATGAACGGCAGCAGGATCAGCAGCGTCACGAAGGCGCCGGGGATCACGACCGTGGCGAGG
>CAJCIN010000252.1 GCA_903970385.1 Rhodospirillales bacterium
ACGAGCGCGGCACGCCCGCCGAACGGGAACAACTCGATGTTTTATTGCAACGCACGAATGGACGTCGCGGAGGCGCGCGCGCTCGACCGTTTCGACGTGCCGACCCGCAAACGAGCCTACGCCGAGATCGAGCGCGATCTCACGCACGACGAACCGCAACTTCCGCTCTGGTGGCCGCGGCAGTTACAACCGGTCAACGTCGACCTCATGCATTTTTCGCCGAACCCGGTCGTGGAGACATGGAACGCATACCTATGGGATATTTAGAACCGGAAGGCTCGCGCCTCGGGCGCATTCCCGAAATCAAATGGCTCGTAAACACGATCATGGAACGCGCGCTCACGCGCGGCGATTACCTGCTCGCGGGCGGAGCGCGCAGCGATTTCTACATCGACAAGTTCAAACTGTTCTCCGATCCGGCGATCCTGCGACGGATCGCGCGGCTGTTCGCGCCGGCCGTTTCTGAAATCAACCCGCACCTCATCGCCGGTACGGAGATCGGCGGCGTCATCCTCGCGACCGCCGTATCGCAGATGGCGAACATCCCGATGATCATCGTTCGAAAATCGCCCAAGGGCTACGGCGCGTTCGCGGAAGAGTACGTCGAGGGACCGTACGTCGAAGGCCAACGCGTGCTGCTGCTCGAGGACATCGTCAGCAACGGGCGCGAGGTCGCGGCGGCCCAAGCGCGGCTCGAAGAACTGAACCTGTCCGTCACCGCGTACGCCGTCATCAATCGCGGTCTCGCGCCGATCAAATCGCTCGTGCAGTTCTCGCTGCCGCGCGGCGACGCGAAGACCGAAAACTAGAGCTCGATGCGGAAGCCGTCGTCGACGACGTCGATGCGGCCGGCGTACGCGGCGCGTGCGTCCGTCTCGAGCGTGCCGACGTCGGCCGCGGCCGGATAATGTGAGAGCAGCAGGCGTCGCACGTTCGCGCGCTTCGCCATCACGCCCGCCTCGCGTGCCGAGAGATGTCCGCGCGGCAACTCCGCTTCGCCGTCCGCGCTGAGCGTCGCCTCGCAGACGAATGCATCCGTTCCGCTCGCGAGCGCGACGACGCGTTCGTCCGGCGCGGTGTCGGCGCTGTACGTGACGCTCGCGCTCGCCGCTTCGAAACGGATCGCGAACGTCGCGATGTAATGCGACGTCGGCGCGAAACGGACGACCATGTCGCCGACGTGGAGCGGCGCGCTCGGATCGTAGGTTCGCACGTCGAAGACGTCCCCGAGAAAATCGCCCGACTCGCGCGCGAACGCGGAAACGAGTCCGCGGAGCATCTCGAGCCCGCCGGGCGGAAGATAGAGGAGCGGCTTGCGCGCGTTCGTGCGATCGCCGTACTTCAGCGCGTAGCGCATCGGAACGATATCGAGGAAGTGATCCGCGTGCATGTGCGTGATCACGATCGCATCGATCTCGTCGAACGAACGATGGCGGCGCAGATTCGCGAACGCACCCGAGCCGAGATCGGCGACGACGGCCGCGCCCGCGCTCTCGACGAGATACGAACTGCACGCCCGGCCCGGTCGCGGAATCGAACAACTCGATCCGACGACCGTAACTCTCAGATTTTCGACAGGACGTCCTCGGCGTGGCCGTCGACGCTCACCTTCGGCCACACGTGCACGAGCGTGCCCGCCGCGTCGAACAAGAACGTCGAGCGCTGGACGCCCATGCTCTTCTTCCCGTACATGTTCTTCTCGACGATGACGCCGAACGCGTCGCACAGTTTGGATTCGGTATCGGCGAGCAGCCGGAACGGAATCTCGTACTTCTCTTTGAACTTTTTGTGCGACGCAACGCTGTCGCGGCTCACGCCGACGACGGACGCGCCCTTCTTCTCGAAGTCCGCGGAGAGGTCGCGGAATTGCGTCGCCTCGTTCGTGCAGCCCGGCGTATCGTCTTTCGGATAGAAATAGATCACGAGCGGTTTTCCGATCAAATCGCCCGTGGAGAGGTCGCCGCCGCTATCGTCGGCGAGCGCGACCTTCGGCAGTTTGGCGCCGGTCTGTAACATGGTTCCCCCGCGTGTCGAACCCGCTTCAAGGCGCGCGCGTACGGGTCCGTTGAAACGGTTCCATACGAACACCGAAAGCGATGTTGTGAGCGAAGACGTTACTCCGAAAGCCGACCCCTTGCCTCCGCCGCATCCGTTCGCTCGCGAGCTCGCGTTCGCGCTCGCGGGTCATTCTACCGCACGCGTACTGCTTCTCGGAATCGGAAACGGCCGAAACGTGACGCCGTTCATAGAAGCGGGCGTGCGGGTCGACGCGGTCGAGGACGATCCGGATCGCGCACGCGCCGCCGCGGTGCGTTACGCCGCGAACGCGACGATCCGGGTCGCGCGCGCACCGTACGCGGGACCGTATCCGTTCGCAGGGGGATGCGCGGCCGCGCTCAGCACGAGCGCGCTCCTCCACGGCCGGGCGGACGGCGTCGCACGCGCGATCGCGGCCGTGCGCGCGCGACTCGAGCCGGACGCGCCGTTCTTCTGCACGCTCGGGTCGACGAACGATCCGCGATACGGTGTGGGGCGTCGCGTCGCGGACGACACGTTCGCGCCGGATTCCGGTTCGGAGGCGGGCGTCGCGCACGCGTACTTCGACGAACCACGTTTGCGCGCGCTCTTCGCGGGGTTCCACATCGACGACGCGACCGACGGCAGCGCCGCAGCCACCGCGGGTGCTTGGGCGCATTCCGGCGACGAAGCGGAACGGCTCGTCCATTGGTTCGTTCGCGCGCGACGCGCGTGAACGCGGCGCGTCAGTACGTCGGGATCGTCGGATCGATCTCGCGCGACCAGCTATCGATGCCGCCGGCGAGATTGGCCACGCTCGCGTACCCGTTCCGGCGCATTGCTACGGCGTGCCAAAAATCTTCTCCAAACACGTTTGACCGACAGGGCATTAAAAAGACCCGTCAATCGTTGATGCGTGCTCTCTTCGCTTGCCGAACCATCTGCCAGATCTTCGGCGGCGACAGCGGCAGTTCCATTGGTTGTACGTTAAAACCCGACAGCGCGTCCGCAACAGCGTTGGCCATGATGCCGCCCACCGGGATCAAGCCGCCCTCGCCCGCGCCCTTGGCGCCGA
>CAJCIN010000253.1 GCA_903970385.1 Rhodospirillales bacterium
TCGCGGGCGCGGCGATCTACGTCGGGCCGCACATCCTCACGAGTCTCACGGCGCCCGCGACGGTGCCCGCCGGTTTCTCCGCGACGGTCTCGGACGCGAGCGGCCGCTTCCGCATCGCGAGCGCTCCGAGCGGTCGGCAAACGATCACGATCTTCGCCGCCGCGCCGCATACCGCGATCCTCCATCAAGACGTGGCGCTGCCCGCCGGCGGCACCGCCTCCGCGACGTACTATCTCACGGTGCCGACCGCCGCCGAAGCCGCGTGGCTCGCGACGGAGAACGACGATCGCGCGGCCTTCTCCGTCGCGCCGACGTCGTTCGACGAAGCGGTGATCGAGAGCGCGCGCTATTGGGCCGCGTTCATGTCGCGCAACGATTACTTCGCGCACTGCATCCCGGCCGCGGCGTGCGATGCCGGCAGTACGCTGCCGGATCCCGCATCGTACGGACCGCAAGACGTCGACCCGACCCACCGGTTCTACTTCGAGCACGGCTTCAGCGGCGCGACCGAGGGCGAGAACGTCGCCGCCGATTTCAGCTCGTGGCGCGGCGCCGACGCGGCGTTCATGGCGGAACGGTCGCTGTGCCCGAACGGCGAGCCCGCGAACTGTCCGTTCACCGAACAAACCGGGCACTTCCTCAACATCGTCGACACGTCGTACGCGTGGACGGGCTTCGGCATCGTCGCGCCGAGCGCGTCGTCGAGTTACTATGATGAAGAGTTCGCAGAGGTTTGGCAGACCACGCCGCATACTACAGCGGTCACGCGCCGGCAGAACTTCGCACCGGGCCTCCGCCCATGATTACGCTCCGGCAACGGATGGTAAGGAACTAAGGCATGCGTTACCCCAGCGGTAATTTGGTCTTCCGTGTCTTGGTGGGCGTCCTCGTGCTCGAGCTCGCCTACGTCGCGTTCACCATCCTGCGGCCCGACGGGCCGCCGCCGCATCGCGATCCAACGCATTCGAACGGCATCGTGATCCACGAAACGCAACGCCCCGCACCCGCGACGCCCGTGGCGATCGCACGCGTGACGCCGGGCGCCGACTCGCCGGCGACCGGTACGCCCGCGCCGTCGACCGCTCCGAGCGATGCCGCGACCGCGATACCCACCGCGACCGCCACGCCGACGGACGATCCGCCGTCTCCGACGCCCGCGCCGGCCGCGACGGCGACGGCTGCCGACGTGCACCGGTCGCTACCGGCGATCAACGCCCTCACGTATATGGACGACGACAAGTTCACCTATGAAGGACGTTGGGAGCACGTGCGCGGCCGCTCCGACGGCCGGCGCATGGGCACGAGCAGCCGGAGCTTCCATCCGGGCGATACGTCGACGTTCACGTTCAAAGGCCGCTTCGTGATCCTCTTCGGCGTCGTCGGTCCGGGCGGCGGACAGGCGACGATCGACATCGACCAGGGCCACGAACGCGGGGCCGTCGACTTCGACTCGCGCATCAAGAAGCTGAGCGCCCTCGTCTACGAGAGTTCCGTGCTCGCGAACGGTCCGCACACCGTGCGCATCACCGTTCAATCCGTGCGCGGGTCGAAAGGCCGCGGGCCGGGTTACGTGAACATCGACGGCGCATACTACGGCACGTGATAGCCTAGCCGGCAATTCGCGTGCCAAGACTCCGCGCACCGATGCGTCGCCTTACCACATCTCGTGCGACCGTGCCTGCCGAGCGTGTCTGAGCCATGTATGAGTCGCCATCTTACATCGTAAAACTTGGAGAGCGTGTTGCAAAAAGCGGCGGCACATCAAAAGATCTCGAGCAGCTCGAAGCCTTCTGCCAGACGTTTGCACCAGCGTACCAATATATTTTTGACGAATCGAAGAAGTTGGGCTATTCGCCTACAGGCCGCTTCCCGAAAACTATTCTGTCGATTCGCCGAAAGATTGTACGCGAACGCACTCGTCTAACGCGCATGCAAGACATCGCAGGCATTCGAATCGTCGTGAATACGATTGCCGACCAAGATGCAGCAATTGAGCGTTTGAGAGCCATCGCGGAATCGCAGGTCACCGATCGAAGGATCTCTCCAAAACACGGTTACCGCGCAGTTCACATTGTCTTTTCCGTCAATGGGGTAGCCGTCGAGACGCAAGTTCGAACAGCACTTCAGCAACAGTGGGCTGAGCTTTCAGAAAAATTTGCCGACGAATTTCCTGAAATCAAATATGGCGGCGGACCAGAAGTGCCACAGGCGCTTCTGAACGTATCGTCAAGGGTAATATCCCTTATCGAATTCGATGAACGGCGCAACGTGTCCAATCCGGAACTTAATTCGATGTACGAGACCCTTCAGGGACTGCTGCTAGAGATCGGGAACCTTTAAGCTTGGAAGCTATGGGATGACCTTCGTTATCGAGTATGATCGCGCGACCGGTACTATCGAACTGTTGAGATCGTTTGACGACCGGCGGCAGGCGGATGATTTGCGCCTCAAGCTCGGGATACGTGCGTCGGCAGATGGCCTAGATCGTGAAATCGTAGCACTAGATGCGGAATCCGAAGCCGCCCTTCGCGTTACCCATCGTCGCTATTTCGAGAATAGAAAAGTTCTCGCGGAGACCGAGAGCTAAGCCGACTCGGTTTCGAGACGCCGCGTCGCTCGCGCTCTCCTGCCGGGGTAGACGGCGAATTCGGTCGATTGCCTGACGGGAAATCCTTACCGTTCTGTAAGACCGAAGCCATCCATGATCGATTCGAGCACACCGGCCGTTTCCGCCGCACGACCCGCGGCGATCGTCTTCGACGTCAACGAAACGCTGCTCGACATGAGCGCGCTCGATCCGCTCTTCGCGGACGCGTTCGGCGACAAGGGCGTGCGCCGGACGTGGTTCGCGCAGACGATCGCGAACGTGCTCGCCGCGACGCTCCTCGGCTCGTACGCCGATTTCGGCGAGATGCAACGCGCGGCGCTCGAGATGACGGCGAAGCGGCGCGGCGTCGCGATCGATCCGGAGCGCGTGCGCCGGATTTTACGCGGCGCGCTCGCGTTGCCCGCGCACGGCGACGTGCACGCCGGTCTCGCCCGGTTGCGCGACGCGGGCGTTCGGCTGGCGGTGCTCACGAACGGGACGCAAGCCGCCGTCGAAGCGCAACTCGAGAGCGCGCGGCTGCGGCCGTACTTCGAGACGATCCTGAGCGCCGATACCGTGCGCCGCTACAAGCCCGCGCCCGAGCCCTACGCGATGGCGGCCGAGCGTCTCGAGCTCGCGCCGGGCGACATGCTCTTCGTCGCCGCGCACGATTGGGACGTCACGGGAGCGCGCAACGCGGGCTACCGCACCGCGTTCGTCGCGCGCCACGGAACGTCGCTCAACCCGCTGGACGCGCCGCCGGAACGCGTCGTCCCCGACGTCCGCGCGCTCGCCGAAGCGCTCCTCGGATCCGGCGTCGCGGCGTAGGCTTACGCTTCGACGGGCACGCGCTCGCGATCGCTCTTCGAGAGATCGTGCAGCTGCGTGAGGTTCTCCGCTTCGATCGCGGCCATCCGTTCGCGATAGTCGCCGTACACGACGCCGCGCGCGCGTGCGTCCGCGAGCACGCGTGAGAGATAGTAGCCCGTAAAGCTGCCGGGTTCGCGCGCGATGCGTTCCGGCGTGCCGACGGCGACGATCGTCCCGCCGCGGTCGCCGCCTTCCGGCCCGAGATCGATCACGTAGTCGGCCGTCTTGATCACGTCGAGGTTGTGTTCGATCGTCAGCACGGTGTTGCCGAGCGAGACGAGGCGCTGCAACACGTCGAGCAGCTTGTGGATGTCCGCGAAGTGCAGACCCGTCGTCGGCTCGTCGAGCACGTAGAACGTGCGTCCCGTCGCGCGCTTCGAGAGCTCGGTCGCGAGCTTCACGCGCTGCGCTTCGCCGCCCGAGAGCGTGGTCGCGGGCTGGCCCATCTTGATGTAGCCGAGACCGACGTCGGTGATCGTCCGCAGGCGCGTGTGAATGCGCGGGATCGCACTGAAGAACTCCGCCGCTTCGTCGACGCGCATCTCGAGCACGTCCGAGACCGACTTGCCCTTGTACTTGATCTCGAGCGTCTGCGCGTTGTAGCGCTTGCCCTTGCACACTTCGCACGGCACGTAGACGTCCGGCAAGAAATGCATCTCGATCTTGATGATGCCGTCGCCCTGACACGCTTCGCAGCGGCCGCCCTTGACGTTGAACGAGAAGCGGCCCGGGCCGTACCCGCGCAGTTTCGCATCGGGCACGAGCGAGAACAGCTCGCGGATCAGATCGAACGCGCCCGTGTACGTCGCGGGGTTCGAACGCGGCGTGCGGCCGATCGGCGACTGGTCGATCACGACCATCTTGTCGAGCTGTGCCGCGCCTTTGACCGTGCCGTACGTGCCGCCCGCGGGCGCACCGTGCAGATGCTGGTTGAGCGCCTTGACGAGCACCTCGTTCACGAGCGTCGACTTGCCGCTGCCGCTGACGCCCGTCACCGCGGCGAACACGCCGATCGGAAAGTCGACGTCGAGCCCCGTGATGTTGTTCGCCTTCGCACCGCGCACGTTGAGCCAGCCGCGCGCTTCGCGCCGGTGCTCGGGAATCGCGATGAATTGCCGCCCGGAGAGATACGCGCCCGTGAGCGACTCGTCGTTCTTGAGGATCTCCTCGAGATTGCCGACCGTCAGGATGCGGCCGCCCTCGGCGCCGGCACCCGGACCGATGTCGACGATGACGTCGGCCTCGCGCATCGTGTCCTCGTCGTGCTCGATCACGATCAAGGTGTTGCCGAGATCGCGGAGCGTCTTGAGCGTCGCGAGGAGACGATCGTTGTCGCGCTGGTGCAAGCCGATCGACGGCTCGTCGAGGATGTACAGCACGCCGACGAGCGACGACCCGATCTGCGTCGCGAGCCGGATGCGTTGCGATTCGCCGCCCGAGAGCGTCGTCGCGGACCGCGAGAGATTGAGATAGCCGAGCCCGACGTTCGTGAGGAAGCCGAGCCGTGCGCGCACTTCCTTGAGAATTTGCGTCGCGATCAGTTCTTCACGCGGCGTCGTCGCAAAGTTCTGGAAGAACGCTTCCGCTTTTTCGACGGACATCGTCGTGACGGTCGAGATGTTCTCGCCGTTGACGGTCACGGCCAGCGCCTCCGGCTTCAGACGCGCGCCCTTGCACGTCTTGCACGTCGTCGCCGACATGAACTTTTCGATCTCTTCTTTGACGTAGTCCGACGACGTGTCGCCGTACCGCCGCTGCAGGTTGTTGACGACGCCTTCGAACTGCGCTTCGTAGGACCACGCGTGCCCGCTCTTCGACTCGTACGTGAACTTCTGTTTGCCGTCCGCGCCGTAGAGAATCGTCTGGACGAGATCCGCCGGCATCTTGTCGACAGGTGTCGACATCTTGACGCGACGCGACCGCATCAACTTCTCGACCTGCTGCATGTAGTACGGGTTCATCGACGGATACTTGCCGCCGCCGAGGGACTTCGACCACGGGACGATCGCGCCGCCTTCGATCGATTTCGACCGATCGGGCATCACCTTCCACGGATCGATCTCGATCTTCACGCCGAGACCCGTACAGTCCGGACACGCGCCGTACGGCGAGTTGAACGAGAAGAGTCGCGGCGCGAGCTCCTCGAACGAGAGCCCGCAATACACGCACGCGAGCGATTCCGAGAACGTGAGCTCGCGCGACGCCGCGCCCTTGCTCTCCGCGATGATCGTGACGATACCGCTCGAGAGCCGCAGCGTCGTCTCGATCGAATCGGTCAAGCGCTTGCGGATGTCGGGCTTCATCACGAGCCGGTCGACGATGACCTCGATCGTGTGCTTCTTCTTCTTGTCGAGGTCGATCTTCTCGCGCAGTTCGATCGTCTCGCCGTCCACGCGGACGCGCGAGAAGCCCTCCTTGCCGATCTCCTCGAAGAGCTTCGCGTACTCGCCCTTGCGGCCGCGAATGACGGGCGAGAGCAACTGGATGCGCGTGCCTTCCGGCAGCTCCATCACCTGGTCGACGATCTGCTCGCTCGATTGCGCGCTGACCTCGCGTCCGCAGTTGTAGCAATGCGGGTGACCGATGCGCGCGAAGAGCAACCGCAGGTAGTCGTAGATCTCGGTGACCGTGCCGACCGTCGAGCGCGGATTGCGCGAGGTCGACTTCTGATCGATCGAGATCGCGGGCGAGAGGCCCTCGATGTAATCGACGTCCGGCTTCTCCATCTGGCCGAGGAACTGGCGCGCGTAGCTCGAGAGCGACTCGACGTACCGCCGTTGGCCCTCCGCATAGATCGTATCGAACGCGAGCGACGATTTCCCCGAGCCCGATAAGCCGGTGATCACGATCAACCGGTTGCGGGGCAGGGTCAGGTCGACGTTCTTGAGGTTGTGCTCCCGCGCGCCCTTGATGACGATCGCATCGAGTCCGCGCGGCGCCGATTCCGCATGTTCCAAGTGTGACGCCACGTTCTCTAGACCGGCACGGCGGAGCCTCCGTTGCATCGAACGGCCGCGCCGGCCGATACGAATGGGGAAGCCACGTGGAGGGAGCGAGCGGGATGACGGAACCGGAAGCCGAGGTGATGGCGAGCCGGCGGATGCGCGGGTTGTTCCGGCGTCTCGCGGCGGCGCCGCAGTTCGCCGCCGTCGTCGACTGTCTCTTCGACATCACGCCGCGGCGCACGGAGCCCGCGTTCGCCGAGTTGTGCCTCGTCGACGAGCGGCTGGTCTTCGCGCGGGCGCAGGACGAGCAGCACTTCCGCCACTTCGTCGGCCGGCGCGATCAGCTCGCGGTCGACTTGCTCGGCTTCGTCACGCACCTGCGTCTCGGAGCGGACGACCGCGCGTACGTCCAGGGTCGCATCGACGCGATCCCCGAGGGACGGCGGCAGTAAGAGCGCGAACGACGACGAACGCGAACGCGCACCTCGGACGGCGGAGTTACGGCATTGGACTACAAGAACGATGGTTCACCACAGGCCAACGTGTGGGACGTTGGATCGCGTCGCGTCGAGTTCCACGCCGTCGAATCCGCCGCGTTCATCGGCCGCTGGTCGGAGGCGACGAGTTCCGTCGAATCGTTACGCCCGCGCGTCGTCCGCACGCCCGTGCCGGTGACCGCCGCGCCACCCACGCTCTCGAGCGTCGTGTGCGACGTCGTGATCGCGATCTCGGCACTCTTGATGATCTTCTGCATTCCCGGCCTCGTCATCTACGCGACGATGCACTAGGGTGAGCCGCTCCTAGACGACGGCCGTCGCTTCACGCACGAGCGGCGCGACGCGCGTGCCGAGCAATTCGATCGCGCGCATGAGCTTCTCGTGCGGGAGCGCCGCGACGCTCATCTGGAAGCTGAGCCGCGAGATGCCGCCGAGATCGTCCGCATACTCGAGCACCTTGTCCGCGACGTCTTCCGGACCGCCGACGATCAGCGCCCCGTGCGGTCCGCGCAGACGATCGAATTGCAGCCGCGTCACGGGCGGCCAGCCGCGTTCGCGCCCGATCTCCGTGAACGCGCGCGCGTAGCCCGGAAAGAAATCGGCGATCGCCTCGTCCGTCGTGTCCGCGACGTAGCCGAGCGCGTGAACGCCGACCTTGAGGTGTTCGCGCGCGAAGCCGGCGCGTCGACCGGCTTCCCAATACAGATCGACGAGCGCGCGGAAGCGCCGCGGTTCGCCGCCGATGATCGCGACCATCAGCGGCAGCCCGAGCGTGCCCGCACGCACGAACGATTGCTCCGTCCCGCCGACGCCGAGCCAGATTGGCAGCTTGTCTTGAAGCGGGCGCGGATAGACGCCTTGGCCGGTGAGCGCCGCGCGATGTTTGCCCGACCAGCGCACGTGTTCGTTGTCGCGAATCGTGAGCAAGAGGTCGAGATTCTCGGCGAACAAGTCGTCGTAGTCCTCGAGCTTGAGGCCGAAGAGCGGAAACGATTCGACGAACGACCCGCGGCCGACGACCATCTCCGCGCGACCGGCCGAGAGCAGATCGAGCGTCGCGAACTGCTGGAAGACCCGAACGGGATCGGCCGCGCTGAGCACCGTGACCGCACTGGCGAGCCGGATCCGCTTCGTGCGCGATGCGGCCGCCGCGAGGATCACGGGCGGAGCGGAGTCGAGGAAATCGATCCGATGATGCTCGCCGATGCCGACGACGTCGAGCCCGACGCGATCGGCGAGCTCGATCTCGTCGACGAGCTCGCGCAGCTTGCGCGACGCCGACGCCGCGTCGCCGCGCGCCGCGGGATCCGCGGCGGCGAAGCTGTCGATACCGATCTCCACGTCCGCGCCTGCTGCTAGGCCGTGGCCTGGATGTCGAGTTCGATCGCGACCTCGTCGCTCACGGCGACGCCGCCGGCTTCGAGCGTGGCGTTCCACGTCAGGCCGAAGTCGCTGCGTTTGATCTTCGTCTTCGCTTCGTACGCGAAGCGCGCGCCCGGAGCGAACGGATTCTCGCCCTGACCCGTGTACTCGCCTTCGAAGGTGATCGACTTCGTCGTACCATGCATCTGCAGGTCGCCCGTGAGGGTGAACGTCGTGTCGCCGGTCGGCACGATCGACGTGCTCTTGAACGTCAACGTCGGGTACGTCGCGGCGTCGAAGAAGTCGGGCGATTTGAGGTGGGCATCGCGGTCGGGTTGGCGCGTGTCGATCGTCGCGACGTCGACCACGGCATCGATCGCGACCGGCATCGGGCTCGAAGCATCGAGCGCGATCGACCCGGTGACGCCCGTGAACGAGCCACGGACTTTGGTGATCATGAGGTGGCGGACCGAGAAACCGACGTTCGAATGGGCGGCGTCGATCGCGAGGCTGCGGGCGGCGGTGGTGGTCATGAGTGCTCCTTCGTGTGCGTGAACTCCGTCAACTGTACCAAATCATTTATATTTGTCAATCATTAAGATATGTGATAAGATGAGCGCATGACCGTCGGTGCGAGCGACCCGGAAGTCGAAGAGGCGTGCGAGCAGACCGCCGGCGGTTCGCACGTCGCAGCCGCATCGCTCCTCGCGAAGCTCGGCCGCTGGTCGGTGCGTCAGTTCACGGGCGCGCTCAAACCGGTCGGGCTCAAGCCGCGGCATTTCGGCACCTTGCTCGAGCTCCGGGAGCACCCGCTCTCGCAGCGCGCCCTCGGTGACGCGCTCGGCGTCGACGCGACGCAGCTGGTCGGTTTCCTGAACGAACTCGAGGCCGAACAACTGATCTACCGTCGCCGCGATCCGCTCGATCGCCGGCGCCACATCGTCGAGATCTCGTGTCTCGGCCGCGAGCGCCTCGAAGCAGCGGATCGCGCGCTCGCCGACGTCGACGCGCGCTTGCTGACCGGCCTCGAACCCGAGGAGCAGAAACGCTTCGTCGCGCTCTTGCGCTTCGTCGCCGACCACGGCGGCTTCGACGAAGAGTGCGCGGGCAAACCGCCGATCGAACCGTGTCTCGCCGCAGCGGTCGAAGACGAGGCGTGCGGCGGGGGCTAGAAGATCCCCGCGTGCGTTTCGAGCGAGCGGTTTACGACCCACGTCAGCAACCCGACGGCGAGGATCACCGCTCCGAGCGCGCGCAGCGTGAACGCTCCCGCGTCGACCTGAAGATTCGGCGGCGCGTCGCGGCGGATTTCGAGGCCGCGATCGACGGAGCTCTTGATCAGAAACGAACCGAGCAGCATGCCGGCACCGAGCAACGTGATCACGATGCGGACGGGAAACGGAATCATACGGGGACCTCGCGCAGGAGCCGGTACTCGCCGACGATGACGAGTGCCGCATAAGCGATGACGACTTGGATGACGATGTCGGCGACGAGCGGACCGACGAACGGGGCGGCCGAGATCAGCTCGGCGACGGCACCGATGCCGAACGCGATCAGGCCGATGCCGGCGACGAGCCCGAGCGTCGGTAGCGGGCGCCGGAACGCGATGTCGACGGACTCGCCGATCGCGACGAGGCCCGGCCGTTCGCCCGCGACGGCCGACGCCATCGTGTAGATGCAGAAGAATGCGTAGACCGCGATCGAGAGCCCGAACGTGAACGCGGCGAGCGTCGCCGCAACGAGGCCGATCGCGAAGAGCGCGAGCAACGCGACGAGCACGTGATTGCCGTCGCGCTGGAACGCGCGCGCGCCGTCGGCGAGCGTCGCGCGCCCGCGGCTCCACGCCACGTCCGCCATGCCCGTCGTGTAGGCGATCGAGATGATCGATCCGAGCACGTGCGCGACGAGCCGCAGGATGCGACGCACGAGATCGTCGTCGAGCGGGTCGGCCGGCTCGAGCGCGAGTTGCACGAGCGAGAGCGCGAATGCGACGACGAGGCCCGGCACGACGATGCCGAAATTCCCACGCAACAGCGCGAACGCGCGGCCGAACATCATGCGCGGTTCCGCGCGTCCGGTAACGCGCCCTCGACGCCCGCGAGTTCGAGCACCGTCACGTCGGGTTCGGGGCCGTCCGGCGGAATCGTCTCGCCGCGGACGTTCATCCACACCGTGTACATACCGGCATCGTTCCCACCGCGGACGTCGCGATCCAAGCGATCGCCCACCATCACGCAGTCCGCGGGCGCGACGCCGAGCCGCTCCGCGGCGAGCGCGAAGATCCGCGGGTCGGGCTTGATGAGGCCGACCTCGTCCGCGATGAAGATCTCGTCGAACGCATCCTCGAGTGCGAGGATCGCGATCTTCTCGCGGTGCGTCTCCGCCATGCCGTTCGTGATCATCGCGAGCTTCAGCCCGCGCGCCCGCAAGCGCGCGAGCAGTTCGAGCGCGCCCGGCCAGAGCACGAGAAACTCGCGGCGATAGCGGTCGTATTCCGTCGCGCAGAACGCGGCGAGGTCGTCGTCGTGCAGGCCGAGCGACGCGAGCGCGGCGCCCCACATCCGCTTCCGCAGGCCGGACAGGCTCTGCGTGAATGCGACGGGCGAGAGCGTCTGCCAGAACGCGTCGGCCTCGGCGATGTAGGCGGCGGTCAAGGCTTTCGGATCGATGCCGCGGTCGGCTCCGACGGCCGCCGCCACGGCGTCGGCCGCGCGACGGTACGTGAGCGTATCGTCGTGCAGCGTGTCGTCGAGATCGAATATCACGGCTTTCACGGTGGCCTTCACGTTCGCTTCGACGCCGTCACGGCGACGCGGAACGTCCGGATCTCGAACGGGCCGAACCGCGCGTGGATCGCGCCGTCGACGAGCGCGGCCTCGCCCGCGATCGGGCGCTCGAGCGCGTCGGCGCACGTCACCCCGAACGCGCGCGCGCCGCAACGCAACCGCACGTCGCGCGCGCGGCCGTCGCATTCGCGCGCGCGCACGATCAGACCGTCGCCGTCGTCCGCGAGCTTCGTCGCCGTAACGAGCATCGCGGCGTCGTCGCAATCGAACATCGGCACCTCGTCGCGCCGGGCGAACCGTTCCCACGTGCGTTCGAGGTCGCCCATCGAGAACGCGTCCGCGTCGCGGAACGGCGCGAGCGCGAAGGAGAACGCGTGCTCGCCTGCGTCGGCGCGCGGATCCGGCCACGTCGGCCCGCGCAGCAGCGAATGTCCGAGATGCGACGCGCCGAACGCGCCGCGCAGACTCCAACCGTACGTGTCGAGCGCGAGCAACGCGAGCCCGGCGTGCGCGCCGTCGATGCGCGCGTAGCGTTGCCCCGTCGCCTCGAACTTCGCCCGCTCGGCTTTGGTCCGCGGGCGCGGCGCGCGGTCGACGGCGCCGTGGGGCGAACCGAACCGCGCGCGCCGCGGCGAGAACGCGAGCTCGTTCTCGAGCCGCAGCAGCACGTGACGCTCGCGCCAATCGACCGCGAGCTCCACGCGCAGAAACGGTTCGGCGCGATCGAGTTCGATGCGCGCGACGGCGAGCGACGTTCCGAACGCGTAGCGGATCTCGACGCCGCCCTCCGTCGCCTCGCACGACGTCACGCGCACGCGCACCGGCCGATGGCGGTACGTGCGATCGACGTTCCACGCATCCCACCGCCGCGGCCGGTCGACGTACGCGGCGAGGCGCAGCGCGCGCCGCACGACGTTCGGGCCGCCGTCCATGCGCAACTCGACGAGCGTCCCGTCGCGCCGCACGCACGCGCGCACGCGTTCGTTCTCGAGCACGAAGCCGGCGCGTTCGAAGCGCGGCACGGCATACGCGACGGGCTTGGGCCCGCTCGGCGCGTGCGGAAGCACGGACCGCGCGTTGCGCGCGACGTTGTCGACGAGCGCGGCGGCTTCGTCGAGCTCGCGATGCACGTCGTCGTAGACGGCCGCGATCGACGTTCCGGGCAACACGTCGTGGAACTGCGTGCGCAGCGCCGTTTCCCACGCCGCCGTCAACTGCGCGCGGGCCTCGTCGAGAAAGAACGGCGTCGCGCGCAACGTCTTCGCCCACGCGACGGAGAGCTCCGCATCGATCAGCGCGCGTTCGAGGGCGGCGTGCCGCGCCTTCACGCCGTGATGCGTCGTCGCGACGCCGCGGTGCCCTTCGAGGTACAACTCGTCGCGCACGATCGGAAGCCGGTCCGCGCCGGCGCGCATCGCCCGGAACCACGCCGCGACGGACGTCCAGGTGCCGAACGGCGCCGCCGTCGCGAGCGCGTCGTCGCGCGCGCCGCCGCCGCCGTCGCCGAGACCGATCGGTAGCAGATCGCCGCGCGCGCGCGCCGTCTTCACGCGGTCGCGTTCGAAGCCGCCCTCGATCGACGCGAGCGACGCCGCAAGCACGACGCTGCCGTCGGGACCCTGCCAGCGGAAACGCGCGTAGGGGAACGTCGTCGTGTCGTTCCAGCCGAGCTTCGTCGTCGCGAACGCGTTGATGCCGGCGTGCGCGAGCAACGTGGGCAGCGTGTTGGGAAAGCCGAACGTGTCGGGCAGCCACGCGACCTCGGGCGTCGTGCCGAGCACGCGCTCGCAGTAGCGGATCCCGAAGACGAGTTGTCGCAAGAGCGACTCGCCCGCGGGCAACATGCAGTCCGGCTCGACCCACATCGCAGCGACGCTCGTGTCGATGCGGCCCGCACGCGCGAGTTCGCCGACGCGCGCGAACAGCGCGGGATCGCGCTCTTCGAGAAATGCGTAGAGTTGCGGCTGGCTCTGAGCGAACACGAACGCGGGATACTCCTCGAGTTGACGCACCGCCGTCGCGAACGTGCGCTGCGCTTTGCGTGCCGCCTCGGCGTACGTCCAGAGCCACGCGACGTCGAGATGCGCGTGCCCGACGAACGCGAGATCGCCGCGCGCATCGTCCCGCGCGGCGGACTGCGACGGTTCGGCGGCAACGCGCTCGATGTCGAGCGACGGACGCGGCGAGCTGCGCGCGACGATCCGGCGCCAGCGGAACCCGTCGCGCGGCGGCAACCCCGTGCTCGGCAACGCGCGCCGCTCGACCTCGAGCTCGATCGCACCCGCGACGCCGGCGGGCAACGCGAACTCCGCGTGCTCGCGATCGAACGCACCGCGCACGACGCCGCCGACGCGCAACAGCGCCGGTTCGCGTGCGATAGCGCAGCACGTGCGCCCGCGCATCCGGTGCGGGCGCGGCGTCGCGCTCGGCGAGAACGACGATCTCGCTGTCGTCGCTCGTGATCTCGAGACGCGCCACGTCAGTCACCGCCTAGGTGAAAGCGCGCTTCGAACGTCGCGCCGGCACCCGTGTTGCGATCGACGAGCGCACCCGTGCGAACGTTCTTCGTATGGTAACTGAGCGCACGTGCCCCGATGAGGTACGTGACGCGACGTGCGGCGATGCCGTACGCGGCACCGTAGTCGACTTCGGCGCCTTCTTCGGGTTCGGACGGCCGGCCGTGCCCGAGATAATCGAACACGAGCAGGTTGCCGCGCAGGTTCGGATCGAGCAGCACCTGCGCTTCGACGAAGTGATTCGTCGCGAGCGGCAACGTCGACGCGAACGCGACCGTCGGCGACGCGATGCGCACGTCGTTGCGATCGCCGTTGTCGCCGTTCTTGTTCGTCAGGTTGACGAGCTGGTAGCCCGCGCCGGCGCGGAAGTAGCGATGCGCGTCGAGGTCGACCATGACCGTCGCATTGAGGAGACTCAAGCTCGCCGACGACGCGCCGAACGACCCGCTTCCGGCGCCGGTCGCCGCGACGGTGGGAATGCCTTCGAGGTGCAGGCGCACGCGATCGACGCGCTCCGTGAGTTCGAGGGCCGCTCCCGGAACGACGCCCGACACCGGCACGGGGTTCGCGAACCCGACGTGCGTGCCGCCGAAGATCGCGGTGAAGACGCCGAGATCGGTCTCGCTATCCGCGCGCGCGGCCGACGTCGTCGCGGCGAACGCGATCGCGGCGCACGCGATCGCGCGAGCGATCACGATTCGCCGTCCCAGTATTCGAGCTGCGGATAATCGCGCACGAGCGTATCCGAACGCTCGACGAGCACCTTGCGCGAATCGGGATAGTAACAAACGTCGCTCGCATCCGTGTTCGCGATCATCAACACCTCGCACGGAGCGTCCGTGCGATTGACGAGTTTGTGCGCGCCTTCGATGCGCGTCGGAAACGACACGTAGTCGCCCTCGGTCAGCTCGACTTCACCGCGCGGCGAGAGCAGCGTGACCGCACCCTTGAGCACGACGAAGAGTTCTTCTTCGCAGCCGTGCCAATGCATCGGCGCGGGCGCGAGGCCCGG